>CAYRBM010000345.1:0-2958 GCA_964422425.1 uncultured Odoribacter sp. | reverse complement strand
GTAATATACCACTCCATTTCTGTTTTGAATCGCCTCTTCAAACCCTCTACAAAGATAATAAATAATTTAAAAGTTTAACCTCTTTTAGAGTATAATTGAACCCTTTTGGCAGAATTAGCTTTATTTGACCACTTCGTTTGTTTTGACATCTTTCTTTAACAGAAAATACGCAACTTTTTTTGCACGCAACCATCTATAGAGTAAATTGAAGAACCCTTTCCGTCAATAACAATGAAGTAATGAGAAATGCTTCCTGCATGATAACTTTATGTATCGTCTTCGAATTGATAGCCGTAGAAGTAAATGCACAAGATCTACGGGACGAAATGAAGAGAAGAATACGTCAGTCGATCAATACTCCTGAAAAACAGCCCGGACTTCAATCACTTCCGCTTAATTACCGCACAAAACCGGCCCAGGATGAAGTACTGAAAGTCTCCCCATTCACCCGACTGCCTACCCGAGGAGATCGGATTCAGATACTTCATCCTCCCGAAGAGTATGAGATCCATATATGTACGACTGTTACCAATTCCACTCCCATCAATCAGCTTCCACCGGGGTCGGTAAGGTATGAGTTTGTCGGGAAAAACATGCAGATAATCTCTACCGCCGGAAAGATGGTCGTACCCTCCGGTTATGACAGGGGGCCTATACGCAAAAGGCACAGGAAGAAAGCCAATATTCTTAAAGCGTTACAGAAGTAGAAACGAGGGGGGAAACAAAAGGAATTGCAGTTCAATGCTATCAGCGGAAAGAAAGGGATTCGAACCCTTGGTACCCGTAAGAGTACAACGGTTTTCGAGACCGCCCCGATCGACCACTCCGGCATCTTTCCTGATCAGTTCACAAAATTACAATATTTCTCCCAACTATGGAAAAGAATATGCAAAAAAACATTATTTGTCCAATGCCTGCAATGCCTCCCTGGTGGCGTTCAGCAATGGATCGATGGAGATGGGAGATCCCACCCCTTTCTTCATCCATCGCTGAGGGATGATGCGCCCCTGTGTAAACATCCGGTCGATCTCCATCGCCATATTCTTTCCCCTCACCTGCTGTTCAATCTGGAAAGCAATCAGGTGACCCATCGGGTAGTTGGGCAGATAAAGCGGATAATCGATCATGTGAGAGTAGATGCCGAGCAGCATCTCATCTTCGCCACCCAGTACATCAGCATAGTAGCTGTTCCAAACCTCTTTCGCGATGCGGATCACCGCCTCCTTCAGCTGAGCCGGAGTGGCATCGGGATGGGCATAGAGCCACTCCCAAACCTGGATATCGACAAGAGAGACACCCATGATCTCGTAACTCGACCAAAAGTTGTCCAGTGCCAGATAATACGCATCTTCGGGATTGGGATTTTTCAATCCCAGCAGTTCCAGATCCCGTTTTTGGAAGAGGAAAGCCACCGCCTCGGTGAAAGCGGTGTTGGGCACGCCGTTCAACATATAATAATCGACATCGTTCATGGTGATGGTCTGTTCCACGTTGTGACCAAACTCATGCACGGCAATGTTGTAGCCTTTGTAATCCATCCCATCTTCACCAATGCGGGTGCGAAGTCGCGCCACGTCGTTGCGCATCTCGGCACCCCAGGCATGGCCGGCGCCGCGGGAGTTATCGACCGTGATCAACGCAGTGATCTCTTTCGCCTTTTCAGGATTCCAACCCAGCTTCACCAGAATGTTGGGGAGATCACGCTCCAATGCCTGTGTATCGGGATATTTTTTAGAGGTGATGGCAGTCAGATCTTCTTCGGGTATTCCTCCGCCCGCACGGAAACCGTTGTACCAGATATCGAATGGCTCCAGTTCACGACCCAGTCGGGATGCAATAAAAGAGGCCACCTCTTTCACCTGCGGGGAAGAGAGCAATCCTTTAAACAGCTCCTCAACATCCTTCTGCGGCACTTCCATGGTGCCATCGAAGGCGCGAACAAGCTGCGTGGGATAATGGGGAGAGTAGGCATCAAGCTTGCGCATCGCCTGAAAATTCTTCAGAAACACCTCGTAACGTCGGATGTCTTCGGGGGTGGCAGTGATTGTTTGGCCGTTTTCTGTCAGCTCATTGGTCTCCGGAATCCAGGTAGGGCTGTCGTTGTTGATTACCTGGAGGGGGATGGACTGATCAACGATGCGCTGCATTACTTTGTAGATCATTCGTTGCTTCTCCAAACCCCGCTCCGGATCAGCGTAATTCGACTTCAACTCATCGCGCAGGCCCCAATGGGATATCAGTTTCATGCCGTCGGGAAAAAGCTGTTCCCCTTGCTCGTTGCGCAGTTTGCCCATGAAGATATTGTAATCGGAGATATAGGCATCGGCTTCGGTCACCGTGCGCGAGATATCCTGCTGAATTGCTGCCGGCACACGGGAGATAAACCGATCACCCATGCGGGCATACGCCCACTCCTCGCGGCTCCACTGCTCACCCAACTCGGTCTTCTCCTCAAGCGAGTAGAAGGGGAAGTTGAGTGCCGTGAGAAAAGCGATCTTGTTGTCATAAAGGTCGTCGGTGAGGTGAGCCGAGGCATTGTAACTGCCAAACTGCATGTCCACCGGCGTGATATCGGGCCCCACGAGCTGTAATGGTATTTTCAGCTCCACATCCATCTTGTGATAATAGCCGCTGATCACTTCAAAATTGCGTTCCAAGGTAGCAAAGAGCGATGCAAGCCCTTCTTTGTCAGCCACGAAAGAGGTGGTGCAGAACTGCGCAAAATCATCTGCCGTGCCATCCTGCTCCTGCCAGAGGGCAGCCACCTGTCTTACGCCGCGTTCAATGCGGAAGGTGTGATCCTCGCCCAATGAATCCTTCAATTGTGCGATCACCTCATTTACTTTGATGTCGGAAATGAATGATGCTGTTTGCATACTGTCTTTACGTTCTTGCTGGTTTATGCATGCCGTCAACAGGGTCATCACCAGGGCAACGGCAAAAAAAAGAGATCTCTTC
>CAYRBM010000344.1:0-2959 GCA_964422425.1 uncultured Odoribacter sp. | reverse complement strand
ATCCAGGCTCTCGAACGAAGAATTAGAGATGAAGAGAATGGAAAACACCAGTGAAGCCCAAACAACTGCATTCAATTGCATTCTATGCTTTCAACTGTGTTCTGATCAAAATAGTCAAAATATACTCAATTTTCACAAATGAACTTAGACAAACTACTCAGAAACAATATAAAAGCGCTGAAGCCGTATTCATCGGCGCGCGACGAATTTTCGGGCGAGGCCGAGGTTTTCCTCGATGCCAACGAAAACCCGTTCAACAAACCGTACAACCGCTATCCCGATCCGCTGCAATGGGAAGTAAAGGCTAAAATTGCCGAGATCAAGCAAGTTGCTCCTGAGAAGATTTTCCTCGGGAATGGCAGCGACGAACCCATCGACATCATTTTTCGTGCTTTTTGCGAGCCGGGCGTTGATAATGTGGTGTCAATCGATCCAACTTACGGAATGTATCAGGTGGCTGCCGATATCAACAATGTGGAGGTTCACAAAGTAAAGCTGAATAATGAATATCAGTTCAAGGCCGACGATTTGCTGAACGCTGCAAACCTTTACACCAAAGCGATTTTCATTTGTTCGCCTAATAATCCAACAGCCAATTCGCTGGATAAAGCTGAGATAATGAAGCTTTTAGCTGAATTTGAAGGAGTTGTCGTTGTTGATGAGGCGTACATCGATTTTGCTCCTGAAAGCAGTTTGCTGCCGGAGCTGGATAATTATCCGAACCTGATTGTTTTACAAACTTTCTCGAAAGCTTGGGGAATGGCTGGAATTCGATTGGGAATGGCTTTTGCCCAGCCCGAAATCATTAAGGTTTTCAACAAGGTGAAATACCCGTACAACATCAATATTCTGACCCAAAAGAAAGCGCTCGAATTGCTGGCGAAAGCTCCCGAAAAGGAAGAATGGGTAAAAGTAATTCTGGAAGAACGCGATAAAATGGTTCGCAAACTGTTTAAATTTCCGTTTGTTCAGGTAGTTTACCCGTCGGATGCTAACTTTGTTTTGGTGAAAATGAACGACGCACGAGGAATTTACGAGTATTTGACCGAACAAAAAATCATCGTCCGTGACCGTTCGAAGGTTGCCTTGTGCGACGACTGTTTGCGAATCACAATTGGTTCGCCAAAAGAGAACAAGAAATTGAGAAAAGCGCTTAAAAAGCTGATATAATATGAAACGAGCATTATTTATCGACCGCGACGGCACTTTGATCGTTGAGCCAGCCGATGAGCAGATCGACTCGCTGGAAAAGCTGGAGTATTTGCCGAAGGTGTTTAGCAATATGCATTTTATTGCAAAAAATCTTTCGTATGAATTGGTGATGGTGACCAATCAGGATGGATTGGGAACTGCTAGTTTCCCTGAAGACACTTTTTGGCCAGCGCACAACAAAATGCTGAAAGCTTTTGAAAACGAAGGCGTGGTTTTCGACGACATTCTGATCGATCGTCATTTTCCGCACGATAATGCGCCAACCCGTAAACCGGGTATTGGAATGATGGGCAAATACATGGATGGCAGCTATGATTTGGCTAACAGCTATGTGATTGGTGATCGTCTGACCGATATTCAGCTTGCTAAAAATCTGGGCGCAAAAGGAATTTTGCTCAATGATGGTTCGTTGGAGAATGAGCTTCATGAAAAAGGTTTGGCCAAGTATTGTGCGCTGATTACCAACGACTGGGACGAGATTTATGCCAAAGTTGCTGCTCCTGAACGCACGGCTTCAGTAGTCCGAAATACGAAAGAAACAAAAATCAGCATCGAACTGAACCTCGATGGAACCGGCAAAGGCAATATTCACACCGGGGTCGGCTTTTTTGATCATATGCTCGATCAGATTGTCCGCCATTCAGGCGTAAACCTTACCATTCAAGTGGATGGCGATTTGGAAGTGGACGAACACCACACCATTGAAGATACGGGTTTGGCTTTGGGCGAGGCTTTCAGGCTGGCGTTGGGCGACAAGCGCGGCGTTGAGCGCTACGGCTATTGTCTGCCGATGGACGATTGTCTGGCACAGGTAGCCATCGACTTTGGTGGTCGTCCGTGGATTGTCTGGAATGCCGAATTCAAGCGCGAGAAAGTGGGCGATATGCCGACTGAAATGTTCTTTCATTTCTTCAAATCGTTTTCCGACACAGCTTTGGCAAATCTCAATGTTCAGGCGGAAGGAATCAACGAACACCACAAGATTGAAGGCATTTTCAAAGCGCTGGCACGTGCGTTGAAGATGGCAATCAGAAAGGACGTGTTTAACTTCGAATTGCCATCGACAAAAGGAACACTTTAACCACAAAGGACTCAAAGTGTTTTCACGAAGAACACGAAGTTCAGATTTAAAAACTGTCAAAAAATTGAGATATGGATCGCGAAGAAATTTTCAGGAAAGTACTTGATTGTGCATTTGAGGTTCATACAAACCTGGGACCAGGTTTACTTGAAAGTGTTTATGAAGAATGTCTTTTCATCGAATTGCAAATGGCAGGTTTGAATATTGAAAGACAAAAGCATCTTCCATTGATTTATAAAGGGTTAAAGTTGGAAAGTCATCTTCGATTGGATATTTTGGTGGAAATCAAAATTATCATTGAATTGAAAGCTGTTGAGGAATTAACCGATGTTCATTTGGCCCAAACCTTGACTTATCTGAAATTATCAGGGTGCAAACTTGCACTTTTGGTAAACTTTAATGTTGCACATTTAAAAAACGGAATTAAACGAGTTATTCTATAAAAACGAAAGAAGCATGGTATCTGAGAGGCAAAAAAGATAAAGATTTGTGCCCTTTGTGAAAAAAACTTTGTGTTCTTCGTGTTTAAATCAACCAATATGACTGTAGATAAAAGTAAATCAACGGCTATTCTCCTGATTCACTGCCCGGATAAACAGGGACTTCTGGCATTGGTAACCGAGTTTATCAATTCCAATAACGGGAATATTTTGTACCTCGATCAGC
>CAYRBM010000343.1:0-2971 GCA_964422425.1 uncultured Odoribacter sp. | reverse complement strand
ACAAGGCGAAGAAAATCAATGATTTAATCACTTTTTTTAATCTGTTAAAGTAGAACTAACCAGCCTCCAGCCAGATCAAGCCGGAAAGGAATACGACACTCGCTGCGTAAAGCGGTAGTCGATCGCTTCGGAAGTCCGTGCATTGGCATTCGCTTGCTCACAATGAGCTCGATGCCCAATTCTTGGCAAAGGGTTTGCTTATTGGGAGTGTAACCATCTTCATTGACGAAAAACAAATCAGGTTTCAATGACCTTATTTCATTTTCAAAGTCTATTAATCCTGCCCCCGAATTGATCCAGGCATCTTTCACAAAGCGAATTGATTTAACCATGTACAGCCTTTCAGCATTGGAGTTGATGGTCTTTCGTCCTTTCAGGTTATACACTGTTTCGTCGGAACCAAGACCAACGTAAAGGTCACCATACGAGGCGGCTTCCTGAAAGAATGCTACATGCCCTGAATGAAGCATATCATACACTCCGGATACAAATACTTTTTTTGTCATCAGAAAGGTTTAAATAATTGGATATTTATAATTATTACCAAACTATCAGTATTTAAATTCTTGCTCCTGACTTGATCAGACTATAGTTTAAACAGTTTTTCGCTTTTCTCCTGGATCATATTCCTTAAATCCACGATCAGGCGGGCATGTTGCTGAATAAATTCGACATCGAATGCCGAATGATTGGTCGTCAGCACCACCACATCTGCGTCTTTTAGCGCATTTTCATCCAGTCGAACCGATTGATATTCGCGACCGGCATGAGTTCGTACCGACGGTATGTGCGGATCGTTGTAACTCACCTGAGCGCCTTTCCTGGCCACGATATCCATAATTTCCAGTGCGGGTGATTCCCGTTCGTCGTCAATATCGGGTTTGTAAGCCACGCCAAGGAAGAGTACTTTGCTTCCATTAACCGCTTTTTGATGGTAGTTCAGGGCCGAAGCAATTTTAATCTGCATGTAATGAGGCATCCGCATGTTGATGTGTCCTGCCGTATGAATCATGCTGAGATCGAAATCGTATTTCTTGGCAATATGTTCGAGGTAAAACGGATCGAGCGGGATGCAATGACCGCCAATGCCTGGTCCCGGATAAAATGCCTGAAATCCGAACGGTTTGGTTTTGGCGGCTTCAATCACTTCCCAGATGTTGATTCCCATTTTTCCGGCCAGCAAAGCCAGTTCATTAATCAGGCTGATGTTGACCAGTCGATAGGTATTTTCCAGGATTTTGACCATTTCGGCTACTTTCGGAGAACTAACCTTGTGAATGGTATCTACTGCTTTCAGGTAAAGGCTTTCTCCAATATTCAGTCCTTCTTCCGACATTGCGCCCAATACTTTTGGTGTATTGCGGGTGTGGAAATTTTTGTTTCCCGGGTCAACCCGTTCCGGAGAATAAGCCAGCCAGAAATCCTCGTTGTGTTTAAGTCCCGATTCCCGTTCAAGAATTGGAAGCATAACGTCTTCGGTAGTTGTGGGATAAGTGGTGCTTTCCAGGCAGATGAAGGTGCCCGGTTTCATGTTTTGCCCTATCGAAATACAAGCCGATTCGATGTAACTCATGTCTGGTTTTTTGAACTTATCAAGCGGCGTAGGTACGCATATAAGCAGCGCGTCACATTCTCCCATTCGGGAAAAGTCGGTGGTCGCTTCAAGCTTGACCTTTGAAACAACATCGCGCAGCACGGCATCACGAATGTCTTTAATGTAGTTATCTCCGCGATTGATCTTTTCAACTTTTTCAGGGTTCCGATCAAATCCGATGACTTTTACGCCAGCTTCAGCAAAATTGACTGCCAATGGAAGTCCAACGTATCCTAACCCGATGATCCCTGTTATAACTTCGTTTCGGTTAATTTTTTCGATTAATGTTTCGGCCGTGTTCATACAGTTGCAAGTGATTGTTTGTTGTGTTTTTAGCTGATTTGCGTTGGGATATCCGGGGAAATACCGGCTGCTACTTATTTTTCCAAATAAGCAATACGGGTTTATTCTCGTAATATTGGACCATTTCATCCGGTGTGAGAACCAGGTATTTGATCCGGCGGTTAATCAATCCTTCGGCTCGTTCAACCAGGTTATCAATGTAAGTCCGGTCGAGTTTTTCACCAACTAAAGCCAGATCAATAATGGGCGAATCTTTCCCTATGGCGAAATCGCCGGTAATGTATGCTTCCTGAAGGTCGCCAATCTGGGTGGTTATTCGGTCAATAATCTGATCAATGCCAACAAATTTTTTCAGAATACTGTTGATTTCAAAAAACAGCGGGTGTTGTGTATTGGCAAAAAACATCTTTTTATTCCCTTCGTTCGATGAATTTAGCAGCCCTGCATTTTCGAGCCGGTTAAGTTCAACCCTGATCGAATTGGTTGATTCTCCCATTTCAGCTTCCAGCCCTCTTAAATAGCTTGTGGTCTGGCTGTTCAGGAAAAATTTGAGTAAAAGTTTGATTCTCGTTTTGGAAGTAATGATACTTTCAATCATTGGAATGGGTATTTTTAGGCGTGCCGGATTCTCCTTGTGGAACCTTTAGTGCAGTGTATTTTTCTAAATCTGATTGGGAAAATTTGAATAAAGTCTTTCACAGCTTCGCCTGCTCAGTCACATAATCGCGTGAGTTCCGGCTTTTCTGATCAGATAAGTAATTAAACAAATGTAATGTCGTTTTTTAGATTCACTCACCCCGAAGACCGTTTATGGACATTGGGGTGAGTTTGCGTAAAAATGCAACACTACTTTACCTCTTTTACTTTAGTCATGAAGGATGACTATCTGTTTGAGTCAGTCACAACACAACTTTGAGTACAAAAATAACTCAAAAAAGGAATATAAGTCAATAGGCGGAAGATAAAAAATTGGTGTTTGTGTGGAGCGTCAGAAACAGGTAAGCAATCAGAATAAAATCATGTCGTGTTTGTTTTTTAATTATCTGGACTCACCCCCGCGCCCCGAAGACTCGG
>CAYRBM010000342.1:0-2981 GCA_964422425.1 uncultured Odoribacter sp. | reverse complement strand
AACGATCATGATCTTCGAAAACACCGACTTCGACGTGCCGCTGAAAGAAGATTTTTTCTCGATTCAGAACATGAAGAAAATAAAGTAAGAACTGAGGGATTGAAGGATTGAAGGACTGAATTAACTATCAAACAAAGAATATGGAAGCTTCAGAAAAAATTGCATATCGCGAAGAGTTGAAAGCCAGATTGAGAAAGTTCGCGCTGAATCTGATTGAGCTTTCAAAACAGACATCTTCTAATTCAGAATCCAAAATTCTAATGAATCAATTGCTTCGTTCAGGAACATCGGTGTATGCCAATTACCGGGCGGCATGCAGAGCACGATCAAAAGCAGAATTCTTCAGCAAATTAAGCATCGTGGTTGAAGAAGCCGACGAAACTGAAATGTGGCTCGAATTGGTTATTGCCTCCAAAGTAAACGAATCAGATTTAGCCAAAAACCTCTACAACGAAAGCCTCGAAATCCTGAAAATCATGTCGAAAGCCCGAAAAAGCCTGTCTTCCTAAATCAGTCCTTCAATCCATCAGTAATTCAGTCCTTATGAAAACAAACCTAAAACTGGCCTGGCGAAACATCTGGCGAAACAAGCGCCGGACGTTGATTACCGTAGCTTCCATCTTTTTTGGTGTGCTGCTGTCGGCCTACATGACATCGATGCAGGAAGGCTCGTACGACAAAATGGTCGACATTGTCGTGAAATTCTATTCGGGTTACATGCAGGTCCACCACGAAGATTATTGGGAAAACAAAAGCATCAACAGCTCGTTCGATTACGATCAGGCACTGATCGATCAATTGAAAAAGCACAAGGAAATCGACTTTGTCATCCCACGCCTCGAATCGTTCGGACTAGCTTCTGCCGGTGAATTAACGCGCGGAACGGCCATCTTCGGCATTGTTCCTGATGTGGAAACTCAACTCACGGGCATCGCCAACAAAATCGTTTCCGGGAAATATCTGCAAGCCACCGACGACGGTGTGGTGATTGGCGAAGGTTTGGCCAACTACCTGAAACTCGGACTGGCCGACACGCTGGTCATCATCACCCAGGGCTACCACGGAGTGAGTGCAGCAGGCAAATTTCCGGTTCGCGGAATCATCAAACACGCCTCTCCCGAACTGAACAAAAGCATCGTTTACATGGAGCTGAAAACCTGCCAGTATTTCCTGAGTGCCGAAAACAAACTGACTTCGCTGGTGGTAAATGTGGCCGATAACGATGTGATGAATCGCACGCTAAAAACATTAAAAAACGAAATAAAGTCGCCGTATTCGGTAATGAGCTGGGAAGAAATGCAGCCCGAAGTGGTGCAGCAAATCGAGAGCGACCGGGCTGGCGGAATTCTGATGAAAGCCATTTTATACATCGTGATTGCCTTCGGAATCTTCGGAACCATCATGATGATGATTGCCGAACGTCGCCGCGAATTCGGGGTGATGATTTCCATTGGCATGCAAAAGCGCAAACTGTCAGTCATCCTGTTTTTCGAAACGCTGTTCATTGGATTGTTAGGCATTGTCTCGGGATTAGCGATAACTCTTCCTCTGATTCTAATTCAGGCTAAAAATCCGATCCCGTTAACCGGCGAAACCGCCAAGCTGATGGAAGATTTTGGATTTGAACCCTATATGTTTTTCTCAACCGCTCCCGAAGTCTTTTGGCAGCAGGCCATCAGCGTATTCGTAATCACAATGTTGATCGGGATTTACCCGGTTGTTGCTGCCCGGCGAATCAAGGAGATTAAAGCGTTGCATGGAACGTAAAGCATGGGGCAAAGGGCACGGAGCACGGGGACAAACCCCTAACTCGTATCACGTAACCCGCAAAAACTTGAAACTTTAAACCTGAAACTTTGAACTTTTGAATATGATCGCATCAATTTCATGGAAAAATATATGGCGCAACCGGTTACGCTCGGGAGTGATCATTGCGGCCATCACCATCGGTATGTTTGCCGGGGTATTCACCGCCACATTTTACAAGGGCTGGATCAAACAGCGATTGGATGCCGGGGTGGAAACCGAGGTCTCGCACATCCAGATTCACAACCGCGAGTTTGGGGAAAATTATGAACTGAAAAGCTTCATTCCTGAAAGCGCTAAACTGGAAGCCGATTTGGCAAAAGAAGACTTCATCGATGGCGTCAGTGCACGCATGGTGGTCCAGGGAATGATCGCTTCAACCGAAACCGGCACCGGAGTCAGGCTGCTCGGTGTTGATCCAGAGAAAGAAAAAACGGTGATCAACCTTTACAAAAAAGTAGCTGACGGACAATTCTTTGACGGAGTGAAATGCAACCCAATCCTGATTGGCAAAAAACTGGCCGAAAAGCTGAAAGTGAAAGTACATTCAAAGTTGGTGGTAACTCTTCAGGATTCGCAGGGACACCTGACTAACGAAGCGTTTCGCGTGTGTGGCATCTACAGCGTGGGCAACGGCATGTTCGAAGAAATGAACGTGTTTGTGCTGAAAACCGATCTGGCCCGCTTCGTTCAGATGGACGAAACCACCTCGCACGAAATGGTAGTTCACCTGAAAAATCATGATTTGCTCAAGGAGAACGGGGAATATCTCGCACAGAAATACGACCAGTTATTAGTTCAAAACTGGCAGCAACTCACCCCTGAACTGGGCATTCTGAATGAATACGGCAACATTTACATTTACTTTTTCATTGGTATCATTTTGTTGTCACTCGGGTTCGGCATTGTCAACACTATGCTGATGGCGGTGATGGAACGAGTAAAGGAAATCGGGATGCTAATGGCCGTTGGAATGAGCAAATTCCGTGTTTTCTGGATGCTGATGCTCGAAACCGTTTTGCTCACCCTCACCGGCGGAGTTTTTGGCATCCTGCTCGGACTTTTGGTGACTGCAGCCACTTCGAAAAAAGGAATCGACCTGTCATTCTACGCCAAGGGACTGGAAGACATGGGTTACAGCTCGCACGTTTATCCAACAGTTGAAATCAATATGG
>CAYRBM010000341.1:0-2982 GCA_964422425.1 uncultured Odoribacter sp. | reverse complement strand
AAGGTGTATAAACGACCTTTTCGTGGCACCAATGATTCACTTCAAGGATTGCATCATGCAATGAAAGGTCTTTCACCCGGTCTTTCAGTTCATCATAAAAAACAATCCGGCTTTCATCCAGTGTTTCGTTATTCACACGAATAGGGAGTACAAAATGTCTAAAAATATCTTCGGGGATTGAATCGCCCCAAGGCATTTCCTGCTGAGCCTTAAAGGTGGAACGTACGCTTCGCAGGTACAGATCGCCCTCATAATCCGTAAGGTCTCCGATGGGCATGTAGGCATACAAAAATGTAAGCGCCTCTTTTTCCTTCAAACTCAATGATTCGTTAAAAACGGCAAACAGATCTCCATCAGGTAAGAGCCTTTGCTTTTCCTGAAAATCTTTTTCAACCTGCGATCGGTAGGCGTCGTCAGTTATAAAGTGTTTTTCGGAACATCCGGACAGAAGTAATACTGCCACCAGTAACAATAGTTGTATTTTTTGCATAGTCTAAATAAATAATTATGAGTGCCAAAAATAATAAAAACAGCCGAAATAACAGAAGCCGCCACAAGAATTATATTGTGGCGGCTTCCATATATGTAATAACAAAATTGTCTTCCTTTTACATTGCTGAAATCTCAACAAGTTCCATTTCAAAAATCAATGTCGAATAAGCCGGAATTTCTCCTTGTCCAGTTTTTCCGTATCCTAATTCCTGCGGAATCCAAACCTCCCATTTATCACCCACATGCATATGCTGCAGAGCCACCGTCCATCCCAGGATAGTCTGTCCGGCAACAAGTGTCGTGAAAGGAGAGCCGTCTTCAAATAGCTTTTGATCGAACTTAGTTCCATCAACCAGCGATCCTTTGTAGTACACTTTAACCGTACTTGTGTACAAAGGCTGTTTACCAGTTCCTGCTTTTAGAACTTTATAGTAGATACTGCCTTCTTTTCCCTGAGATTCGATACGGTTATAGCCCGCTTCAAATGCCTTCGCATTAAAAGCCTCTTCGTTCTTGAGCTTCCAGGCCTCATCAATCACCTCTTCGTTGTCATCACTACATGACGAAGCCGATAAGACAAAGCAGAACATTACAAGAAGTATGTGCCAATATTTTTTCATTCGCTTATTTTTTTGAAAAGTGATTTCATATTAACCTTTTCCGAAATAATATCGTGCAGCTTACTGATTGGAACACGTTCCTGCAACATGGTATCACGGAAACGGATTGTTACACAATTATCGTTCAATGTATCATGGTCTACCGTAATACAGAAAGGAGTACCTATGGCATCCTGACGACGGTAACGTTTACCGATGGAATCTTTTTCATCGTACTGACAACGGAAATCAAACTTCAGATCGTTTATGATTTCGTTGGCCTTTTCAGGAAGTCCATCTTTCTTTACCAACGGCATTACAGCAAGCTTAACAGGAGCAACCTGAGCTGGCAATTTCAAAACCACACGGGTTTCGCCATTTTCCAAAGTCTCTTCACAATACGAACCGGCCAGAACACTAAGGAACAGGCGGTCTACCCCAATTGAGGTTTCAATTACATACGGTGTATAGCTCTTATTCAATTCAGGATCGAAATACTGCATTTTCTTACCTGAGAATTTCTCATGCTGACTTAAGTCGAAATCTGTACGGCTGTGTATACCTTCCACCTCTTTGAATCCGAAAGGCATTTCAAATTCAATATCTGTAGCGGCATTGGCATAGTGAGCCAGCTTGTCGTGGTCATGATAACGGTACTTCTGATCACCCAATCCCAGCGCTTTGTGCCAGTTCAGACGGGCTTGCTTCCATTTGGCGAACCAATCCAGCTCTTCTCCCGGACGAACAAAGAATTGCATCTCCATCTGCTCGAATTCACGCATACGGAAAATGAACTGACGAGCCACAATTTCATTACGGAATGCTTTACCGATCTGTGCAATACCAAACGGAATTTTCATTCTGCCTGATTTCTGAACATTAAGATAATTAACAAAAATACCTTGGGCTGTTTCGGGTCGTAAATAAATTTTACTTGCGCCGTCAGCAGTTGATCCGAGTTGAGTTTCGAACATCAGGTTAAACTGGCGCACATCTGTCCAGTTTTTTGAACCAGTAATTGGATCAGCAATCTCGCAATCGATAATTATTTGTTTAAGCTCAGCAAGATCATCTGTAGTCAATGCCTTTGTCAGACGTCCACTTATTTCGTTTATTTTTTCCTGATTTCTTAAAACATTCGGATTGGTAGCCAAAAACTGCTCTTTGTTGAATGCATCACCAAACTTATTCTGACCTTTTTCAACATCTTTATCAATTTTTGCCTGGTATTTAGCAATATGTTCTTCAATTAAATCATCCGCACGATAACGCTTTTTCGAGTCTTTGTTGTCAATCAGCGGATCATTGAAAGCACCAACGTGGCCGGAGGCTTTCCAAATATCAGGATGCATAAATATTGCAGAATCAATACCCACAATATTTTCGTGCATTTTTACCATGGCTTCCCACCAAAACTGTTTGATATTGTTTTTTAATTCAACACCATATTGTCCATAATCATAAACAGCACTTAGTCCATCATAAATTTCGCTAGAAGGGAAAATGTATCCATATTCCTTGGTATGAGCAATAAGCTTCTTAAATAAATCATCCTGAGCCTTATAATCCTTTATTTTATGTTTTTTTAATTATTCGGACAAAAATAGTTGAAATTGTTATTATATCAAACAATAAAACAATGGTGATTTCAATTATATCAAATCTTTTTCGAATCATTTTACCAAACTATTTCTATATTTGTAAAACTGAATAATACAACTCAAGCATGATCAAGGAAACAGACTTTCTGGTTATTGGAAGTGGCTTAGCGGGATTAAGTTTTGCACTTAAAGTTGCTGATCATGGCAAGGTTATTATCATTAGCAAAACCAGTATTGACGAAACAAATACAAAATATGCACAAGGTGGTATTGCTGCTGTTCTTGATGCA
>CAYRBM010000340.1:0-3000 GCA_964422425.1 uncultured Odoribacter sp. | reverse complement strand
ACAGGTTCAATGTAGAGAATGAAAGTTTTCCGCAGGAAGAAACACTGAAAGCAAACGAATATTCAGTGAATCTGCCAACTGTTTACCTCTACAAAGGCGACCAGCACCAGGGCTGGATAAACATTGTCAATCCGTTTCGTGCAACAATGGTCATAGGAACACCTGGCTCCGGCAAATCCTTTTCAGTTGTGCTGCCATTTATCCGGCAGCACCTGAAAAAGGGTTTTTCGATGTGCGTGTACGATTTTAAGTACCCTGACCTTTCTTTGGTTACCTATAATCATTTTCTGAAGGCAAAGAAAAACGGGAAATTATCCGGTACAACGAAGTTCTACGTAATCAATTTTGAGAATATACAGAAGTCATTCCGGTGCAATCCGTTGGCTCCCGGGTGGATGGAAAGTCCGATTGATGCGTTTGAATCTTCCCGGACCGTACTCTATAACCTGAACCGGGAGTGGATCCGCAAACAAGGTGAGTTTTTCTCCGAATCAGCCGTTTCCTTTTTTGCTGCGGTGATCTGGTTCCTGAAGAAATACAAGGACGGACAGTTTTGCACACTGCCACATGCCATTGAGCTATTGCAAATGGATTACGATGATTTGTTTGCCGTTCTGGAGCAGGAAAAGGATGTGGCCAACATCATCAACCCGTTTATCAATGCCCACAAACGCGGAGCCAGTGAACAGTTGGAAGGCCAGTTGGGTAGCCTGAAGATTGCCATATCGAAAATTATCAGCCCGGAGATTTACTGGATATGTTCGGGCGATGACTTTTCGCTGGACATCAATAACCCGGAGCAGCCTAAAATCCTATGTTTGGCCAATAACCCGCTCCGGGTAGAAATGTATGGTGCAGTTCTTTCGCTTTACATTACCCGGATGCTGAAGGTGATCAACAAAAAGGGACAGCAACCGTCATCGCTGATATTCGACGAGCTGCCAACAATTTACTTCCGGGGACTGGATACGTTGATTGCAACCGCACGAAGCAACCGGATTTCAACATTGCTGGGAGTTCAGACCATCGATCAGTTGATCCGTGATTACGGGAAAGAGCAGGCCAATGCCATCACCAGTAACATCGGCAATATCTTTTCAGGTCAGGCGGCTGGAGAAACTGCCCGTTTTATACAAAACCGGATGGGCAAAATACTGCAGGAAAGACAATCGGTTAATATCAACCGGAATGTTCAGTCTTCCACTTTTTCAACGCAGCTGGATTACCTGGTACCGGAAGGGAAGATTGCCACTTTGCCGCAAGGATATATGGTAGGGCAGGTGGCAGACAATTTTGGGGAGGCAGTAGCTCAGAAAAACTTCAATTGCCTGATTCATGTCGATGTAAAAGCACTGGAAGCTGAAGAAAAGCGCTTTGTGCCGATACCTGATTTTTACCGGTTCGATAATATTCCGGAGGTATTGGAGCGCAACCGGACCAAAATACAGAACGACATCCGGAGTATAACCATCCGGGAGTTCAAAACGGAATCTTCGGTCTATCCGGAATAAAAACCGGTAAAAACTCAATTTGAAGATTTATCAATACAGAAAAATAAAAAACAAGATTCAAAATTGAAAAGCTATGATACAAAACACGGTTTACTTTAAGGGCAGGCCATCCCAGATCATCAACCTGGAAACATTTCTGCTTTCAGCCCTGTCCATTCCTGTAATCCTTCTCCTGGACGAAATGCTCCGGCAGCAGCTGCCCATCCGCTTTTTTCCGGAGGCACTGAATGTTCACCTTCTATATATACCAATATACCTGACCGCGTTGGTGCTACTTGTGCTAGCCTGCCAAGTCCTTCGGGTGTATTGTATCCGCTATGAAATTGACGCCGAAGAACTGCGGCTTTCATCCGGCATATTCAGAAAAAAGAGAGAATATGTAGAAAATTACCGCATCAAAGATTACCGGGTGGAAATGCCTTTCATCTATCGCTTCTTTGGCCTGGGCAACCTGATTATTTACACCTCAGATCAAACGACACCAATCATCCGGTTGGATGCAATTAAGGAGCCGGAAGAAAAATATAAAATCCTTCGCGGGCTGGTAGAACAGAGCCGCAGGGAGAAACATGTATTTGAAGTTGATTAACCATTAAAAATTAAAAGTCATGGAACAGAAAACACGCATGAGCACGGACCAGATTCCGTTTGACAAGCTCGAAAAAGTAGGTATTAGTCGCGACCTGATCCAGAAAATGGAAAAACAGGAAATGAACGATTTTTTGAACGGATTTCGATCGGACAAGCTTTACACAGTCAATGCCCGAATTGGCGAAACAGATTACAAAATTCCGGCAAAAATCAGGTTACAAAGTAACGAAGACGGATCAGTAGGCGTTAAGGTACATCCGATACAACGGCTGAACATACCGGATGAATACATGGGTCACAAGTTCACGAAAGAAGAAAAAGGAGCTTTGCTCAACGACAAGAACCTGGGAAAAACCATTGAGTTGACCGGGAGGGATGGCAAAAAAGACAACTATTTTCTGAGCATCGACAGCAAGACCAATGAGTTGATTCCGCTCCGAAGCAGCTATATCCAGATTCCTGAAAAGATCAAAGGAACAACCTTAACTCCGGAACAAAAAGAGAACCTGGCCGCAGGCAAAAAAGTTACAGTTGATGGTATGATGGGTAAAGATGAAAAGAAGTTTTCGGCCACTCTTCAGGTGGATGCAGCTTCGCGAAGGATAGGGTTTTCGGATTTCAAGCAGGAAAAGCAGGGTCAGTCAGAAGCGGCGAAACAGGACGCTTCAGAATCCAAAAAGCAGGGTTCAAGGCAAAAAGTGAGCTAAGCAAATAAAGGTCTCGTTTTCAAAAACCGGAAGGGGAAATGCTGAAAAGGTTTCCCTTTCTTTTTGTCAAAAGATAGGAGTTAAAGTAATCCGAAATCAAAGTGAGAAGCAGAAAATCAGGGAGGGAATCTAATGCAAAGAGGGGAATGCAAGATACTATTATAAAAAGCAAATTTTTTGAGAAGATTTTT
>CAYRBM010000339.1:0-3015 GCA_964422425.1 uncultured Odoribacter sp. | reverse complement strand
TAAGTTTTCTGTAGAAGTCCTTGGTACAACGTTTAATATCACGGCCTATTCGAACGAAAGGCATTCAGATGTAACACTTATTGAAGGTTCTGTAAAGATTACATCTGATAATAATGAAAAAACTCAAAAAATAATTCCTGGAGAAAGTGCTTCAATTATCGGCGGAAAATTAACTGAAATTGCGCAGGTAAATACTCAATTCTATACCTCTTGGAAGGAGGGAAAAATTGTATTTCGAAAGGAAACACTTGAGGAAATTGCAAAAAAATTAGAACGTTGGTATAATGTTGAAATAAGCTTTGCTGATGAAGATTTGAAAAAAGAAGTTTTTTCAGGAACCTTGTTAAAATATAAACCTGTTGAGCAAGTATTTAAATCATTGATCCTCCTGAATAAGGATGTTGATTTTGTTTCGGAAAGTCGTATTGACAAGAAGGATATTATTTATGTAAAAAGAAGAAACTTTAATAATAACTATATGAGATAATGACAAAAGAAAAAAACGATGGAGATTTGGAGCATCCCCATCGTTAATGATTGTAATCAAAAGCCGTTGACGCGGCTATTAATTAATTTAAAACCATTACAAAACTATGAAAAAAAAACAAACCTTTCATGGCCGTGATAGGTCATGGAGTAAATTATTATTGATTATGCGGCTGACTATCTTCCTGTTATTTGCGTTTGTAGTTGGAGTTCAGGCAAAATCATACTCGCAAACAGCAAATCTTACGCTAAACCTGACGAAAACAAAGTTGGTTGATGTGTTATCAGAGATTGAGAAACAGAGTGGTTATTATTTTTATTATAACCTTAATCTCGACGAATACACTGTTGGGTCAATTGAGGTCAAAAATAAAAATATGAAGGAGGTATTAGAAAATACACTTCGTGAATTTGGACTTACTTATGAAGTTGTTGACCGGTATGTAATTATAAAGCAGGCAGCGGGCGAAACCAAGAGAACTACTGAATTTTTAACGCAACAACAGAAGACTATCTCCGGAAAGGTTGTTGATTCAAGTGGTGCAACATTGCCTGGTGTTTCTGTCGTAATTAAAGGTACTACAAGTGGTACAATTACCGACATTGATGGGAAATACACAATAGGCAATGTTCCAGAAAATGCAATGTTACAATTTTCTTTTGTGGGGATGAAATCACAGGAAGTTGTTGTTACTGGGAAATCTGTTATTAATATTACGTTGGCAGATGAGACCATTGGGCTAGATGAAGTTGTAGCTATTGGCTATGGTGTTCAGAAAAAGAAACTTACTACAGGGGCCAATTCTCAGGTAACAGGTGACGTGTTGTTTAAACAGAATACTACTGAGACTCTTTCTGCACTTCAAGGGCAGGCATCTGGTGTTCAGATAGCTAAAACGTCAGGACAACCTGGTGCCGATTATAAAATTAATATACGTGGCTTGGGAACGAATGGTGATGCTACCCCGTTGTACGTAGTTGATGGAATTCCAACATCAAGTATAAGTTTTTTGAGTTCATCAGATATTGAATCTCTTGATGTTTTAAAAGATGCAGCTTCAACTGCAATCTATGGAGCGAGAGCAGCAAATGGGGTAATATTAATAACAACAAAACAAGGAAAAGCCGGAAAAACCAATATAAGTTTTGATGCAAATTACGGATGGCAAAATATATATAAAAAACTAGATCTATTAAACGCTCAAGAATATGCTATGATCATAAATGAAGCCTGGGTTACAGCTGGCAATAATTCATTGTATGATCCGACTAATCCTGATGGTTTTGTTAAAACAGTTCCTGATTGGGATAAAATTCAGAATGGAACTTGGAAAGGGACAGATTGGATTGAAAGCACTCGTGTAAAAAACGCACCAACCCAAAACTATGCACTTAATATTACAGGAGGTACTGATAGATCTGTGTATTCTATTGGTGTTTCTTATAATCAGCAAAAAGGTATATTAGGAAAGCCAGCTGAACCTAACTATGAACGTTTAACAGTACGTATTAATTCTGATCATACTCTTATTAAGAAAAATGATTTGACAATTCTAAAAGTTGGAGAGAACTTCAATTTTAGTATGATTAAGAATAATAGTTTACCAACAGGAAATTCATATGGTAATTTTTTAACTAGATTTATTTTAATGCATCCTTTTTCACCAGTTTATGATGAAGAAGGTAATTACCATTATTCTATACCTTGGAGTACTTCAGACATCCATGTCAATCCAGTTGGATTAACTGACTATTCCTATGGGCAAAATATTGCCAAAAGTCAAAAGTTGCTTGGTAATCTTTATGCAGAAATACAACCAATTAAGGGGGTAATTTGGCGAAATAGTTTTGGTATTGACAACGGTCTCTCAAGATACAGACGTTTTGTGCCAGTGTATGCTCTTTCAACCGCTGCGAGTGGACAAAACTTGTATTCAAAAATTACACAAAACATGGCTTCAAGCATGGGATGGATTTATGAAAGCACTTTGTCGGGTAATTTCAAAATAAAAGATAAGCATTCAGTTAACGTTATATTAGGAACTTCATATCAACAAACTGGCTTAGGCGAAAGTATAACAGGACAGAATGGGTATTCTAATTTTAATGACCTCGAACATGCTTATTTAAGTAATGCTCCAGTAATTGACCCATCATATACTTCATTGGTAGGTATACCCGAAGACGAAAATATTATTGCTTCAGCTTTTGGACGTGTAAATTATAATTATAAAGAAACATATATGCTTACTGCTGTAATGCGAGCAGATGGTTCTTCTAATTTTGCTCCAAAAAACCGATGGGGATATTTTCCATCGTTCTCAGCAGGATGGGTTATTTCAAATGAAAAATTCATGCAAAATCAAAAGGGATGGTTGGACTTTTTGAAATTAAGAGCAAGTTGGGGGCAGAACGGAAATCAGAATATAGGAGCGTTTGCTTATTCATCTAATATTACTTTTACTGGTTTAGGGGCATCTTATTTCTATAGTACAGATAAGGCGAATAGAACATTAGGAGCTTATCCTG
>CAYRBM010000338.1:0-3017 GCA_964422425.1 uncultured Odoribacter sp. | reverse complement strand
ATTATACAGGAAATTCAGCCGTTCAACCCTATAATTCAGTAAGATTTATATATAATTCAAATCGTCCGGATTCGATAACTAGATATGTTGCCGGTTATCCAGTCCGTCAAAAATCGCGCCTATATAGAATAGATTGTTACCACAATACAACTGCTATCAGATCCTATACATTTTCATATGATAATCTTAGTGTATACTCTAAATTGACCTCTGTGACTGAGAGCGGATCTTCACAGTCTCAGTACAAACCGACAACAATAACTTATTCAGCAGCTTCGCCTGGAATAACTTCAGTTGATAGTATTTGCACTTATGATAATCCTGCTGGAAGAGATAAACATCAGTTTGCCGATTTTGATGGCGATGGAAAGACAGATGTTTTTTCGTATAAAACAGTAAATGGTCAATGCAATGGGTATTTATATCTAAACACGGGTTCATTGTTTTCTTATCAAACAATCATAAATTTTGGAGCAAATTTTGTTGATATAACTCCTTGCGATTTGAATGGTGATGGTTTGCTTGATATAATTGCTAAGTATTCTGTGTCGGGTTCTTTTAGTTTTAAACACTATTTATATAATGGGTCTTCTTTTAATTTTCAGACAGGAGTGTCCTATACTGCAGACTATCCCACAGTTTTACCTGGCGATTTTAATGGAGATGGGAAATTTGAGCTTCTTACACAGAAGAATTTTAATGGAAGTGGAAAGAATGCACTTTTGATAAATTTAGATGGAAGTTTTATTGGTGCAGGAGGAATAACAAACTGGGGTAAAAAATTAAAAAATAGTTTTCCGAATAACTGTTATCTGATTGATTTTAATGGAAATGGCAAGACTGATGTTATAACATTGGATGCTTCAGGATATTATATTTACGAGTATAATAGTGGCATTAGTACATTTCAACTGATAGAAACTTCTAATAGTTCACTACTGAATAGAAACAATCCTGCGTACTTTGCCGATTTTAATGGTGATGGAATGACAGATGTATTAGTTCACAATTATACCACAAAAATTGATTATGTGCTTTACTCTACCGGAATTTCATTTGTAGAAACATCGGTTGGCAATCAGGATATAAAGAACTATGTTTTCGTATCTGATTGTAACAGAGATGGTCTTCCTGATATTTTACACGCAGAAAGAGTTTCTAATAGTCAGTTGAAACTAAAAATTGGCGTATTTAATGGAAAGACTTTTGTAAAAGAGAGTCATACACTGAATATTGCAACCACCTCAACAGATATCACGACAGGCGAGCTTTGCGATAGTATTAAAGATAGCTGGGTTTTCAATGCATCCGACTTTACAGGTGATTCACGTACGGATTTTTGTGTGTTTACTAATGATAATAAGGCAAAAGTTGTCAGATTCCATGATGATACTCGGATTCATGTATCTCAGATAATAAATGGGACAGGTCGAACTTCATCATTCACTTATTCGGTGTTGTCGGAAAACGATGCACCATATTCGAAAGACACTATAGATTGCAGCTTTCCGGTTGTTAAGAATGTTTGTCCAATATTGGTAGTAAAAGATCATTCAGAAACTGTTTCACACGGAGGTGCGGTAAAAACAAGTTACGACTATGAAGGTTTGCGAACTCATGTTCAGGGTAAAGGAATGCTTGGATTTAAGAAGGTTTCTTCAAAGACTTGGTTGACAGATAGTACTTATCACAAGAAACAAGGCGAATATACCTTTGATTTGAACAAATTTTTCCCATATTTAAAAAAGGAGTCAGTTCTCTTGAATGGTACGGATTCTATATCCAGCACTGAAAATACATACACATTTGGGAATGCGACGGATAAGTGGTTCTTTCCGAATCTTCAAAAGGTAAAGGAGAAAGAGCATCTCAGGGGTTTCTTCAAAGAAATGACCATTGATGAAAGCGATATTTATGGTAATCCTACGATAATAACAATAAAAAAAGGATCTATTGCTACAGGAGCAATAGATGTTACAGAAACCATTACATCTGAGTATCAAAATTGGAATACAATATCAGCTTCTGTAAGAAGACTAGGTATTCCTTCGCGTATTCATAAGAAAACCTCGCGAGGAGGCAGCGAATGGATTGATGAAACTGTTCTGTTTAATAACTACTTAGGTGTTCCTATGCAAAAAGAAAATTATGTTGGCAACCTTAGTGGACGTAAACGGAAAAGTACAGAAGAATTTTCCTATAACAGTTTCGGAGAAACGCTAACTTCCTCTCTTAAGCCTTACAGCTCGACAACAGCACTAGTTACCAGTTATCAATACAGTGCCAACGGTCGTGACTTGATTCAGAAGACCGACCCTGTCGGACTCTCTGAAAGCTATACATACGATGCAACAAGAGGATTGCTCGCTACAAAGACGGATTACCGTGGTAATGTGACTTCTTTTGAATACGATGCTATGATGAGGACGAAACGGATTCTCTATCCGGACGGTGCCCGTGATAGTGTTTACTACTCCTGGAGTACAGGTGCACCCAATTCCGTCTATTGTGTGACAGAAACCCATTCCAACCAGCCTACTACCAAGACCTATTATGACCTTGCAGGCAATGAGGTGCGCAAGAGTGTCCAACATTTTGACGGTATATTTGCACAAACGGATAAAACCTACAATCGGTTTGGTCTATTGAATAGTGTTTCATATCCCTACCGTCCAAACGAAAGTTCTGTTTTATCAACATATACTTATGATAATTATCTCCGTCTGACAGGTATATCAGAGCCTTCCGGACGAAATACGACCTACAGTTATTCCGGAGGGAGTGTTACAGAAACCAAGAACGGCCTGGCCGTTACGCGTACGACGAATGCCGCGGGTGAGTTGATTAGTACTTCTGATGCCGGCGGTACGACGACCAACACTTTGCGTCCTGACGGAAATCCTTCTGTAATCACTAGCAATGGCGTTGCAACAACTTTTGGGTATGACAGTTATGGCCGCAAAACAAGTATGACTGATCCGAGTGCTGGAATGACGAGATATACATACAATGCTTCC
>CAYRBM010000337.1:0-3044 GCA_964422425.1 uncultured Odoribacter sp. | reverse complement strand
CATCAGGAAGAATTCCGGGGGTATCACTTACACCATTCACAAAAACGGTCATCGAATCGGCATTGACTGCAACATGATCCGAAGTCAGGTTTTGGACCTGTGTTTTGAAACCCAGTTCACGCGAGAACATCACAACATCTTCTTTCAGTCCAGGTTTTACCTGCGGAACTTCATTGTATGGAGGAATTGAATCCTTTGCCGGTTCGAGGTATGCTGCATAAACTTTATCGGCAATACTCCGGAATACAGGTCCGGCGACCGAACCGCCATAGAAAGCACCTTTCGGCCCAACAATCACTACAATACAGCTATACAGGGGATTATCGGCAGGAAAATAGCCGCAAAACGAAGCCTGGTATCTTTTCCCTTCTTCGCCGACATACCCTTTATTATCATTAGCAATAACTGCTGTACCAGTCTTTCCGGCAATAGTGTAATATGGGTTCTTCAGGCTTCTACCGGTTCCCCTGATACAAACGCCCTTTAGCATATCCTGCGCTTTAATGAGCGTATTTTTTGAGCAGATGGAAGGGTTTATAACTTCGGTTGGAAACTTTCGGATTGGAATTCCGTCTTCGCGAACCTCTTCTATAAACTTAGGTTTCACCATCACCCCATTATTGGCCACTGCATTGTAAAAAGTCAATGTTTGAATAGGCGCAATTTTAATTTCGTAACCGTGGGCAATCCATGCCAAAGAGGGCCCCCACCAATCAGGATCAGTAGGATATTTAATGCGGGGCTCGGCTTCTCCGAGGAACCCAAGGCCCAATTGCTTATTTAAACCAAAGCTGTAAATACGGTCGATGAATTCTTTTTCTTTACCCTCGTAATATTTACAAATGATTTTGGCAGTACCAATATTTGAAGAAAGTTCAAAAGTTCTTTTCAAACTGATCAGACCATGACCTCCATGATCATAATCACTATCTTTCATCTTCTGTCCCCTATATTCCCACAAACCACGACCTGTATCAACCAAATCCGACGTATCAGCATAGCCCGCATCCATCGCGGCTATCAGCGACATCAGCTTGAATGTTGAACCCGGCTCACTACATCCGGCATGACCAAAGGCAAAGTTGTAAGTTTCGCCGTAGGTGCCGTCCTTCTTGAGTCCCATATTGGCAATAGCCTTAATGTTTCCGGTTTTCACCTCCATTACAATGGCCGTTCCCCACTCTGCCTGACTAATTTCCATCTGTTTTCCAAGGGCAGTCTGGGCATAGTCCTGAAGGTTGACATTGATTGTAGTAACGACATCTTTCCCCTCTTTTGGCTCAACAATTGGAATGTTGGTCCATTGTCCTGAAAAGTTACGTTTGAGTGCCATCCCGTTTATACCGGCAAGGTAACTTTCGGCTAAACCTTCAACCCCGGTAAATCCCACATTACCATGAACCCCGCCAAAAGCACCTTTATTGAGTACACCAATTGTGCGACTGGCAAGGTCGCCATGTGGAAGGATTCGTTTATTATCAGTAACAACAATGATTCCTGATCCGAAATAACTTCTCGACATGGTTTTCAGGAGCTTAAATTCCTGAAATTTATTGTGGTCGATTTGATCGGGATTCAGCAGGAACCACCTGTTCTTTTTGGCATATGCCGCATCTAAGCGGGCTTTGAATTCTTCTTTTGGAAATCCGAAAAAATTGGATATTTCGGTAGCCATATTGTCCGATTCTCGGGCATAAATTTCCTGGATACGCGGAGCCATCAGGTCCATCCGGATTTCGTAATAAGGAACTGAGGTTGACAGGATACTACCATCGTCGGCACAAATATTGCCTCGCTTTGCCCAGATTTCGGTTGTGTTGCTGCGCAGGTCTTTGGCTATTTCCTGCCACTTAACAGTATCAACATTCTGAATAATGAGAATCCGGGCTATAATAACAAGTCCGAATATGGCAATCGCAAAATACACGATGCCAAATCGTAAGGTTATAGCTTTTCTGATTTCCATTATTTAGTCTCCATTTTTTTTACCATGATCCGTTTGGGCGGCTCAACCGGTTCAATCAAATCTATTTTTCGCTCGATAACCCTCCGGGTAACTTCCGACGGACGATTGATGTACATTAATTCTGTTTCGTGAATCACCGATTCCGATTTATATTCTTTGAGCGAATCGCGCACCATTTCCATTTGCCTGATGGTTTTCTCGGTGATGTATCGGTTGGTGATCAATCCAATTCCGAGCAGGGCAAGAAATATCACAAAAGGGATTTGCCTGGTTACTGTTTCGCTGGCCAAAGCACTACCTGCCAGTACATTTTTAATACTTCCGGCCGATAATTTCTTCTTGCTATTTTCTTTTTTCTCTGTCATGCCTTCTTCTCTGCAATTCTCAGTTTGGCACTGCGGGCCCGTGGGTTCCGCTCAACTTCCTCGTCAGAAGGAACTATAACTTTTCGGTTAACCGGTTCCAATGGCGATTCAACGTTCCCGTAAAAATCTTTCTCCTGCTTGCCCGAAAAGTCACCCGATTTGATAAAATTCTTAACCATCCGGTCTTCAAGCGAATGATAGGTAATCACCACAAGGCGCCCTCCGGGTTTCAGCAACTGGATACTTTGTTCCAGAAATTCGTGTAATACATCCATTTCCTTGTTGGTTTCGATGCGCAATGCCTGAAAAACCTTAGCCAGATATTTACTTTCCTGCAGCCGGGGAACACAAGGGGCAATGGCAGCTTTGAACTGTTCGATGGTTCTTATGGGATTTGCATTACGGGCTGAAATCAGTTGTTTGGCCAGTCGTCCGGCATTGTCGATTTCGCCGTATTCGCGAAAAATGCTGCGAAGCTTGTCCTCGGAGAAGGTATTTATAATGTCGGCGGCATTTTGCGTGGCATCACGATTCATTCGCATATCCAGGTCGCCATCAAAACGGAATGAAAAGCCACGCTCCGGAACATCAAAATCGTGCGACGAAACTCCCAGATCGGCCAGAATACCATCGACTTGCTCAACATTGTAATACCGTAAAAAATTGCGGATATATTTAAAATTGTGCCTGATGAAGTAAAATCGTTCGTCGTT
>CAYRBM010000336.1:0-3050 GCA_964422425.1 uncultured Odoribacter sp. | reverse complement strand
CGATGTTGTGTGCAGCTGTTTTTTATTATTTCTATTAACATCAAATAAACATAAGATACAGTCGTTGTCAGTTTATTAACCTAATCTCAAACACACATTTAGTACTGCCTCTTATCACCGATTCAACACATTTTGCTTCAACAGTTTGTCCTAATATTGTTTCATAAGTCTGAGACTGCCATCCAACAGAACATTGACAAATGGATTTAGAAACCTTTTTGCTGTCGAACATTGGACAAAAACATTCTCTTTCTGCGGTTTCAACTCTAATAATATTTTTCTCTTTATCAAAAGTGGCCTTTTCTCCCAGGTTTTTTTCTAAATGTTCAAAGAATCCTTGAAGATTATTTTTGTATTTATCAATTTGGCTTCTCTTAGAACACTCTCTTCCAAGATTTTCTAAAATCTTATTTTTTGTCTCTTCATTTAAAGTGTCATCAAGGATATCAACTAATTTTGAAAATCTATGTTGTACAAACCCTTCTTTCCAGGAGTCACTATTGTTAACATTTGCAACCAGTTCATTAGATTTTAAAAATCCTGGTAGTATACAAGAGCATATTCCAATCCCGCAGGCTTTTTTGAAAAATTCTTTCCTTTCCATATTCAAGAAGACTTAATTATAGTATCAATGCCTTAATCACAACACCTTAAAATATTACTTCTATTATATTCCCAATACGGCATATATACGAAGTGCAGTTAATTAGGTTTATGGTGTATAAAATTATGAAATATTTATATTAACCTATTATTTACTATTTCCCACGCTTTTATATAGTCATATTCCACTCCCGGTCTTAATATAGCATGGATATCCTCTGTAAATTCCCTGTCAAGTAGTTTTTCCTCCATGTTGGCAAGAAATTGTTTTTGCGTAGGTGGTTTATCCACAGAGTATTCCATATATGTTTTGTAGCAATGGATTAATTTTTCTGTATCAATATTCTGATGAACCATTGCCCAATACAAATCAAACAGATCGCGGCCTTTGCGACGTTGATATAACGCACGTAGTTTTGTTCCCAATAATTCTTCCAGTTCGTATCCGGTCAAATTGCATTCACCTGAAAACCATCCGTTGTCAACTTTGTATGGAATTTCTTTTAGCCCCAGCACCGTAAAGTGCTCACGAGTGTTAATCTCTATCTTCAACCGCATATTTATTACCGGTAGAGTACTGGTATCGAAACGATAAACAATCGTGTTGTTGTGAATATGTTGCTTTACTATTCGCTTAGTTCCGAGGAACGCCAACCGTTCACGAATTTGTTTTAATATAGGATTGATCGGTTCTGAATTGATTTGCACTAAATCTATATCTTCCGAATATCGAACTTGCGGCAACAAATACAATTTATGTAAAGCAGTACCACCTCTGAAAGCCAATGATTTTTTCAGCAGATCATCAGAAAATATTTCTACCAAGGCCCTAGCAATGACTAAATCCTGCTCCACCTGTGCGTCATTCGGCCAAGGAGCAACCGCTTTCCATTCTTCTATATATCGGCGTGGTATCATAAATCACTTTCTATCTCTATATTTTTAATCACTTTCCATGTTTCGTCTAACTCTCCCTGCTTTTCTTTTTGAGTAACCAATAATACCGGAGATGCATTTCTTTCATTCAAAATCTTCAGTAAAGGATCAGACAGTTTTTTTTCGCCTAATGCCTTATCTAAAATATAACCCAATCGTTGGATTACAGGAGTATTTGGATATCTTTTTGCCGTTTTTGAAAGTGCCGCTGCCTTCATCGCCTGTGCTAACTCCTCTAAAACGGTAACAGCCCTATTTATACCTATTTTATCGACATAAGCTAATAAATCCAATGCTGTTAATTCCGGAGAAGATACATTGAGATAACCAGCGTCGGTCGTTTTCTGTACAATATCATCCTGATCCCATGAGTTTTTTGAAAAGAATGAGACCTTCAGTTTTTTATTATTAATACTCCTGGGGGCCGCGGTTTCTGCTATTACAAAGTATTCCATAGGTTGTTGATGAGCTGCCCCATGCAAAGCTGCTGCAGACAACAAAGCGACATAATAGGGCTTATTTAGGGACTTCATCAAGTCGTCGATAAACAAATATGGAGGGAGCATTCCCTGATTTGAGTAATTAGGCGGAATAATCACATAAAAGCCCTTGCGTATTTGAGCTATCTGTTTCTTGGTTTTATACCTGTACAAGCCTTGCAGTAATGTTTTATCAGACGACTTGAATCGATGACGTAATTCCTCTAAAGTAAAGGCATAACGTCCTTGGGATTGCAATTCAACAAAGAACAGATCCCACTTATTACTTCTCTCCGATTCCAAATTGGCCATAAATCACATTTGCAAAACACTACATAAGCTGTAGTTGTTTGCAAATGTATGTAATTTATTTGTAAGTATTCGGTAAAGTCCGTGTTTTATTGCAAGGTTTTATAGTTTTTGAATATTTTCTTTCAAAAACTTGCAAAACATTCAGAGTCGATTTGGAGTTTCTAGGAGTTTCTTTTGGAGTAGTTCCCAGGAAGCAGTTCAGCCAGATCCAACGTATAATCTTCGTCGTAATCGTGTATATGACCAAGAACGTAAACCATCCAGTCGCGGAAGTTAACATCCGCAGCCTTACAGCAACCAAGCAGGGAGTAAATAACTGCAGCATCTTCCGCAGCGTCATGGTTACCGCAAAAAAGATAGTTCTTTCTTCCCAGGGCCAGGCCTCTCAGGCTATTCTCCGCAAGATTGTTGTCTATGCGGTACCGGCCATCCAGATGATACCGGCTTAGCCGGTGATAGATGTCATAACAATATTTTATTGCCTTGCCTATCGGACTTTTTGGTAATACTTTGCGATATTCTATAACCAGCCACTTTTCAAAGGCAACCATGATGGGGTAAGCATGACTTTCACGAAGTTTGGCCCTTTCTTCACAAGAAAGGTTTTTATCATCAGCTTCCCTTTCCACCTCGTAGAGGAGACCTATCTGTTCAAGCGCATATTCTGCCCTGGATCTGTCATTTTTAAGCGACTCTTCGTAAGCATTCGGTGATGCCCGT
>CAYRBM010000335.1:0-3080 GCA_964422425.1 uncultured Odoribacter sp. | reverse complement strand
CTACACTCCGGCGTAAATAATCATTCCAAGTCCTGCTAAAAACAACGCAAACATGGTTGCCAAAAGCCCGGTTGTTCCTTTAGCTCCAGAGAATTCTTTCCAGATAAATACTCCCCACAAAGCGGCGACCAGTGTTGCGCCCTGCCCCAGACCATAAGAAATGGCAAAACCAGCCTTCCCGGCAGCAATAATGCTGAAGGTCATTCCAACACACCAAATCATTCCACCTAAAATACCAGTCAGATGCTCTTTCAGGCTTCCGGCGAAATACTGAGAATATGACACCGGGGCACCTTCAAAAGGCCTTTTCATCAACAGGGTATTAAACACAAAGTTGCTGATCAGAATACCAAGAGAGAAAATGAAAACAGCAGTATAAGGAGTCAGCATTCCAGCCTCGGGCTGCTCGAAGTTGGTGACCATGGAACTGGCCACAAAACGGTAAAACAAAGCCATTAAAACACCGCCAACAACTGATAAAACAATGCCTTTCGTAGGAACTTTCTGCGACTGTGAAGCTTTTTTGCGGTAAGCTACAGCATCGAAAATAATAGCTAGGGTAACCAACGCCACTCCGGCAAAAAGCCAAAGGGCATTTCCCTGAGGCTTGGCCATATAATTCACCAAAACACCCAAGACCAATGCGATACCTATACCAACCGGAAATGCTACTGACATGCCGGCAATGGCAATAGCTGCAGCCACCAAAATATTTGCTGCGTTAAACAAAATTCCGCCCAGCAAGGCGTTGCTCATATTTTTCATTTCGGCTTGGCTGATATCTTCCCAAAAACCTCGTCCCATTTCGCCGGTACTGCCCAATGTGAAAGAGAAAAGTAAAGACATCAACAGGATTCCGATCACATAATCCCAATAAAACAACTCGAAACGCCACGATTTCTGGGCAAGTTTTTGGGTATTGGCCCACGATCCCCAGCACAGCATGGTAACCACGCAAAGAATTACAGCAAGTGAATATGAACTAACGATGTACATGGCAATGAATTAATTGATAAAAGGTTAATTATCTATGTTTGTTATTTCGGTTCGAAAAGCATCAGGTCGTCCAAAATATCGGCAATTTTCTGATAGGGATATTTGTGCACCAAAAAGGAATGGTTCGAGTTTTTGTACGGATTCCAGGTGTTTGAGCCGTCAGGATTGCAAACAAAAGTTCCGTTTCCAACCACATAAAAGTAATTTTCAGGATTTCGGACAGCGCACAGAACAGCAGTATGGTCCCAAGAATTCCGTGTTTGGGTTGGCTTTTTGTCGTAAGTGTCGAGACAATATTTGTAGGCCCAGTGAACCGGACTTCCTTTACTTCCCTTGGTAGCCACTTTGCTGCCGGTCATGATTTTCTCACCGATTTCGAATCCGCTGAAAAGTATCGGCGTCGGCCAATTCTGAAAAACATATTCCGACGCTTTGGCGTGCTGATTCACGTTAAATTCGTTTCCTTCAGGAAAACCGCCTGCCATTGCGACCCATTTCTTCACCTTTTTTGTCACTAAGTCTTTTCCTGACAACGAACTAAATTTATCGGGACCCGATTTTAGCAGATCCGCCAGATTGGAAGTAAAACCAACAGTAACAATCACCACACTTTCATCGGGTTGTGCAGCCAGAACCTTGCGGTACACTTCGGTAGCCGGCGGATAATCGGCATTCGTCTTTAGCTTCGGCAAATATTTAACAGCAAGCGAATCGTTCCAGTGATTGGGGCACGAAAATTTCGGTGCATCTGGCCCAGGAACTCCGATTGGAATATTGGGTTTATTAAAATATCGGTTAAAAACTTCCAAAGTTGGCGCAATGTACGGATAGCCATCACTAGCCACAGTCGCCAGAATTTCGCACTCGCCTTTGGTGGCCAGTGCATGTAAAATGGTAATGGCACCCACGTCGTCAAAATCGGGTCCCATGTCCGAATCGAAAATCACTTTTACAGGCTGTTGTGCCCACGAAAAAGCTGATAGAAACATCAGCAAAACCAATGCAAATGAAAATCTATTGAAAAGTTTCATGATCCCAATTTATTTCTGAAATGAAAACTTAAAATTCTCGTTAATCTTATCAGCAGTTTTAAACACCAGAGCTTCAGAAATGTAAACATTAGTTCCGCCAGATTCGGGCCTCTTCTCGCCTTTCACCACCAGTTTTACGGTGTGTTTTCCTTCCTGAAGGTTGGTTACATGAAATAAATCCATATTCCAATGCTCCTGTTTCGCAAAGTTGAAATAGCAATCAATCGTCCGTTTCAACTGACCATCAACATAAACATCGACTTTCCCGCCATCTTTCATCCAGTTTCCAACAATGGAAACTCCGGTTCCTTCAAAAGAAAAACTGATTTCATCGCCAGTGGTTCCGCTTATTCTGGCCTGTTTTTCACCAAAATCGGCCCATTTACCCTTCAGTTCCCAACCTTGCTGATCGAACACACTCACTTTTTTATCAAATACCAATTTCGGGAAAGCGACTTCCATTGCCATCGGTTCGGGCTGCTGAAGCTTTATTTTCAGTTCTTCCGGAGTAACCATTCCACCATTTTGGATTGCAAGTTTTTGTGCGTATTCAAGCGTTTTTTCGACGGCCTTATTGAATGAATAATCGGTATGTACAAAAAGCGAGTCGCCAATTGCTTTTACGGCAGCCTGATACTCGGCAGGCAAAGCTTTTAATCCTTTCATTACACCCAGAACAGCCATGGCATTCGACGGGTTACAGTCCGAATCCTGCCCGCAACGGGTGGATACTTCCATAGTTTTTTGCGGATCACCTTTGCCATAAAGCAAGCCCATCACAATGTATGCGCCATTCAGTTTTGCGTCGATATTGAAAGTCGATCCGGCCCCGCAAATCTGCACTTTTCCCCATTTGTTTTCAAGCTCGTTCCATGCAGCACGCCAATCGGCCGGGTAGTGCTGATGCAGCACAATTACATCCTGAACAGCCTTGGCATAATCACTTTCAGCAGGAATAGAAAGCAATGCTTTTTCGATGATTTTTGGAATATCGTTACTAAAATAAGCTTCTGCATACAAGCCAGCAACAAATGCACCGCCATAAACTCCATC
>CAYRBM010000334.1:0-3117 GCA_964422425.1 uncultured Odoribacter sp. | reverse complement strand
AGGTCGATGTCTTCGCCATACATGAAATAATCTTCGTCGAGCAGCCCAACTTTATCGAGCGCGGCGCGGCGCAGCAACATAAAAGCTCCAGCCAGTACTTCAACTTCATGAATCTGATCTTTGCTGAGATAACCCAAATGGTAGCGGCTAAACCTTCGCGAATGAGGGAAAAGCCTTGAGAAGCCAAACATTTTCCAGAAGGCAACTTCGGGTGTTGGTAATCCGCGTTTCGATTCCGGCAGGAAACGCCCTTTCCCGTCAATCATTTTTACTCCAAGACCTCCGGCATCGGGCGTTCGATCCATGAAATCAACAATTTTCAGAAAGCTGTCTTCTTCAACAACCGTGTCGGGGTTCAGCAATAAAATATATTCGCCTTTAGCCAGGCGAATAGCCTGATTGTTGGCCTTTGAGAAACCAACATTTTCGGGGTTGGCAATGAGTATTACTTCCGGAAATTTCTCCTCAACCATTTGGCATGAGCCGTCCACCGAATTGTTATCAACCACAATAATTTCGGAACTTACTTTTGTGGCAGCTTTCAATGCTGCATGAAGGCACTGTTCGAGAAAATATTTGACATTGTAATTAACAATGACGATGGATAGTTTCATTCCGGATGATTTATTCTGAATGATGAACTTGTATTTGTTGATTTTATTGTTTTCCGAATAAACGGTTTACCTGACGATGGAATCCTCAAAATTCATTCGATTTACAATTGAGCGCCCCAATGTAACTTCGTCGGTATATTCGAGTTCATCGCCAATTGAAACACCTCGTGCCAGTGTCGAAACCCGGATGTTGACATGTTTCAATTTTTTAAAAATAAAAAAATTAGTCGTGTCTCCTTCCATGGTGGTGCTCAAAGCCAGAATAACCTCTTCAATATTTTCTTCCTGAACCCGCTTTACCAGCGATTCGATTTCAAGATCGGAGGGACCGATACCGTCCATCGGAGAAATGATTCCTCCCAAAACGTGATACAGCCCATTAAACTGGTGTGTATTTTCAACCGACATTACATCTTTGATGTTTTCGACTACGCAGATTATAGCTGTGTTTCTTGATGGATTGGAGCAAATACTGCAAACATCGGTATCCGAAATGTTGTGGCACACCCGGCAATGCTTGATTTCGGAGCGCAATTGAATGAGGCTGTTGCCAAAAATTTCCACATCCTGAACATCTTGTTTCAGCAGATGGAGTACCAACCGGAGGGCCGATTTGCGACCAATTCCGGGAAGTTTTGCAAACTCGTTCACCGCATTTTCGAGCAGTCGTGAAGGGAAACGATCAATGTGCATATTCCGGTCATTCGTTAATCAGGTTCAAATTTAATCAGCGAATTGGAATAATTGGCCTGATTATCGGATTCAGGTGTTTATTTTGTTCAGGTATTTGGCTACTGTTGAAAGTACTTCCTCCATCCGGATGGGTTTTACCAGCACTTCGTTGCAGCCCGATTCCAGGCATTTCTCTTTGTCGTCGGTCATCGCAAAAGCAGTTTGAGCGATGATCGGGATGAACTGATCTTTTTCCCTGATTTGCTGGGTAGCCTCAAATCCGCTTATTTCGGGCAACTGGATGTCCATCAGGATCAGATCAATTTTCGACTGATTGAATAATTTTAATACATCAATCCCATCTTTTGCCCAGATAACGTTGGCTCCCGTTTTTTGCAAAATGCTATGGAGATATTCGTAGTTGTATGGCGTATCTTCAGCAACCATAATGGTGAAATTGCTAAAATCATAGCGCACTTTTTCCGTAGTTTTAGCAGATGGTCGCACCATCGGAATCTTTATCTTGTCGTATGGCAGGGTGAGGTAAAAAACACTTCCTTCGCCCTCGACTGATTTTACGGTGATTTCGCCCCCCAGCAACCGGGCAAGGTCTTTGCAAATGGAAAGCCCCAGTCCTGAACTTGAATTTTCAGGATGAGTAGGTTCGTTGCTGTAATTGAATCGCTTGAAAATGTTTTTTAACCGGTTGGCCGGAATTCCTGCGCCGGTGTCGGCAACAAAGAAACGCAGCCGGGTTTCATCAATAATCACATAACCGAACTCAATGTGCCCGGTCTCTGTGTATTTTAAGGCATTCAGAAAGAGGTTATTTAAAATTTGCTTTAACCGGTACGGGTCGGTAAATATTACATCATGATGTGCTTCTTCCGGTAAATGAAGAACCAGGTCGAGATGTCTCTTCCCTCTTCTTCGCAAATAATTGCTATAAGTTACGTCAAGTTCTGAGAATAAATCTCCGAGTGAACAGGCCTCTTTTTTTATTTTTAATTCGTTGGCCTCAATTTTTGCAATATCAATAATGTCGTCAATCAATCGAAGAAGAGCCTGACTGTTTTCCTCAATTATTTCGGAATATTTTTGTCTTTTCTGTGGGCTTATGCTTTCATTTTTAATCAGCTCGCTAAATCCAATAATGGTATTGATGGGTGTTCTGATTTCGTGGCTCATGTTGGCCAGGAAGCGGTTTTTGTAATTGTTAGCCATTTCGGCTTCCTGTTTAGCCTTTTTGAGATCTTTCTCAATTTTCTTCAGGTAGGAAATGTTTTCTGAAATTTTCACAAAATGGGTGATGGTCCCGTAACTATTTCGAATGGGTGAAATGCTGGCCAGTTCCCAGTAAAATTCCCCGTTTTTCTTTTTATTTTTGAATTCGCCCTGCCATTCATTTCCTGCATTGATCGTTTTCCAGAGTTTTTCGTAGTAGGCCGCTGGGTGAAATCCTGATTTCAGGATATTGGGTTTTTTCCCGAAAAGCTCAAAATCATTCCATCCTGTAATTTTGCAGAATGCCGGGTTGAAAAACTCAATATATCCATCGGCATCGGTAATAATTACGGAGATCGGGCTTTGCATAATGGCCTGGTATAACTTGATGTATTCTTCTTCCGATTTCTTTTCTTCAGTGATGTCGCGATGGGTGCCGAGAACACGTAACGGATTACCATTTTCATCGCGCAGTACAGTTGCCCGGCTACGAATCCAGATGTAATGACCGTTTTTATGCCTCATCCTGAATTCTGCTTCGTACAATCTTATGTCGCTATTCAGGAAGTTGCTTATCTGTCGTTTCATACGATCTTTATCCTCGGGA
>CAYRBM010000333.1:0-3168 GCA_964422425.1 uncultured Odoribacter sp. | reverse complement strand
TATCCTTTTGTTGCTTATTTTCAATTAGTTATTAATCGAACTCAGGTTATTAATGTTTGGAAGCTCTGGGGAAAGATCTTTAGTTAACTATTCCAAATCGGATATTCTTAAAATCAAGTACAATTATATCGTCCGAGAAATAAGCATTACCTGTCAGACCATCAATATTTTCGGTTTTATTAAATTCTTGAAGCCTTTTATTTTCATTGTACCAGGCAATCGAGTTTTTCAAAAGTTTTTTACCTAGATAAACGTTCTCTTTTATCGGCCTTCCGTAAAAACTTACTTTTTCGCCCCATGAGTTGCCGATAAGTGTATCTGTTCTCGAAGTCTGATCAACAATCTTACTCCATAATTCTTTATTCGTATTAATGGGAAACAAACTTGCACCAGTGTCAAACAGAAACCAATACACCTTGTCTCCAATTGTTAGAGGAATGTGTAACCGTCCACGTTTTGTTTGAGCTTGGACAAAAGTTACTCTGCTCTCCCAATAGTTGTCCAGGGAATCAAGTACACACATCCGTTGATTAGGATAGTCAATGATTAAAGTCTTGTTTTTAAATACATTTGCGCCCAAAGTTCCAATGTGTTTACTTGTTTTGGTAAACAGTGAATCTTTAGCAATTGCTTCTCCATACTTTTCTATAAAAGCTAAATTATCGATTGAAAATTTACCAAGATGATAGGTTAATCCTTTAGTGTCATAAACAATTTTTCCTGCATCGGTCGTTGATTTTGTTGTTTCAATAATCATGCTCTTGATTTCATCTTCCCGGTAATAACTGCTGATTGTATTGCCATAAATTGAAGTTGAATTGCTCCCTAAGTCGAATTGCAAAGTAAAGTCAGCATTTAAATCATTCACTTTCGTATGAACAAGAATCGCCAGTTTATCGAAATGCTTGCCCGAAATATCGGCCGAATACCAGGAGAAGGAAAACCAGGGATACTGGTCTGTTTGTTTTTGGCTGTTTGTAATTTTTGATACGGAACAATTTGTCAAAAACAGTGCAATTAAGCAGATGATAAAATAGTTTTTGGGTTTCATTGGTGTATGTTTTAGGTTATCGCATGATGTGTTTTTATCCAATATGGGCAGGTGTTTCATAAATGGTTAAAGATGTCGTCGTTTGGATAATCAGTCAGAAGATTACTATTCTTCGATACCTCTTGCTGGCGCGAGTTTATAACTCATGCTGCTTTATTCCGTTATCGTTTTAATGCTTCCAGGTAAATCCACATCGTATCACCCGAAACAGTAAACTTCGAGCTGTAATCGTTAATTCGGTCTTCCCGCATACTTTGGTAGGTTGTGGAATCCTTCACCCAGCTCTGGGGCGACTGAATAGTGCGGTATTTTTGAGTGACCCGGTAATTCGTTGCGTCATCTCCCTGGTCGTCAATATCAATGATAAACGGTTTGTAGCCATCTTTCTCCACCGATAGCAGCTTGCTGGTGTATCGGCCTGTCAGTCCCTTTTTTCGGAAGAAACCGCTCGAATCAACCTCCAGAGCGCCCGAGTTCAAAGTTGCCCGGTAGTCCGTTATCCGCTCACCGGTTCGGCTATCCAGCACATAGCCATACTGTTCGATGGGATAATCGCACGAGCTGCAAGCGATACACAGCAGCAAAACACGAATAAAGTTTTTCATAGCCGCTATTTCAGTTTCTTAAAATAATCCTCGATGGTTCCATTTTCAATCAGGTCGTTTAGTTGACCAAGTGTAAATGTTTTTTCCATTTGGTTTAGCCCATCCAAATAATAAAAAGAAAGAAATGGATCCTTATCCGTTATTCGTTGCTCCAATTTACCAGCCCAGGCTCCACTGGAATATTTCTCGGTATAATCAACATATTCAGTCAGCGATATATTGGTGAAGACATTCTTAATCCCCATTTCTTTCGAAACGATATACCCGTTTTTTAAGCGCCACCTATTGGTGAAAGTAGCTTTTCCCCGTCCATCAATTGAAACCCGGGGGTCATCTTTGGTATATCCAAAATCCATTACCGCAACACCATTGGCATCAACCAACGTTGTAACGTAATTGAGGTAATCGTTTTTTGTTTTGTAGATAGATAACCCTGGAAAGCTGCCAACTTCAATAGTTTCATCGGCAAAATCAATATCATTTTTTTGACAGGCAAATCCTACACCCATAACAAGGAGTAATGTCAACACAAATGATTTTCTGGAGAATATCTTCATTTTTTGGTTTATTTTAAAATGGTGTTATAATTTATACATATTCATTGCCACCCCTCTCGCCGCCACCCTCCTTTGTATCATTATCGTTATCGCATGTAGAGACGCCCAATTTGGGCGTCTCTACAATTTGAGCGTCTCTATCATCCTGTCATCCCTGCCTGTGTTGTTTTTTCTTTTGATCAGACCTTCCATCTTTTGTCCAAACAAGGGGCAATTGCAAGATCAGGCCGATAAGCAGCCCGAGCGGAAAGATGCACACTGAAAACCACCGCTGCCGAACTTGACGGGTAGCTGATGTTCGCAGTCGTAGTTCCATTTTTAATCAATATAAATCTCATATTTCGCAAAATATTTTCGAATAAAATTCATAGAATTTTCCCAACCACCACAGCAATCTGGACTCAATGCAATTGTTAAAATATTATTCTTGTCAGAAACTAGTTTGGTAATATCTTTAACGAGTCTTTTTATTGCGTTATCTGAGAAAAGAATAAAATATTTCGGATTACTACAAAAGAAGTAGTCAATATCCAAGTTTATTATTAATCTTTCATTTGATTCTGAAAAGCAGTCAAATAAATCGTTGAATAAATTGTAAGAAGGGCAGTGCGTAATATGCTTTTCTAATTCTGCAGGAATATCTCCTCGATTATGAGTATAAAAAACATATTCAGTTATTTGATTAGAGTAATAATGGTGAAAAATAGGAATATAGTTATCCCATTTAAAAATCTTATATCGTTCAAATTTATTTTTCTGATATTCAATATTATCATATTCATCCAGACCTAAGCCTTTTATTCCATTTTTTATTGGACTTGTCCATTTCTTTATTTGATTTCCTGAGGTGTCAAAGTGTTTGTCAATATGGATAATTGTATACTTTTCATTTTCGTCAATATGATTAGCCCAACACCAAGCCGCCATTCTATGATTATCCATCAAATAGACATTG
>CAYRBM010000332.1:0-3170 GCA_964422425.1 uncultured Odoribacter sp. | reverse complement strand
ACTTATACTGATAAAGAGATGATAACTTTGGATAATGTTTTACTTGTGATAAGATAGCTTATCACAAGTCGTGATAAACTATCAGTCGATATCGATTTAACTTATCTACCAATTGATGACCGGGAAACTGCATTGAAAAATATTTCAGATGGACTGGCACGAATCAAATTCGACCTGGAACAATCTATCCCGAGAATTAGTGTAACAGCAGCACCACGAGAAGGACAGGATGTTAAAATTAATTGTCAACTACCTGGCGCTCAAATTAAGATCGAGGTAAATACTACAACCCGAGGGAGTATCCATCCAACCAGACTTATGCGGGTTCACGATTCTGTTGAATCTGCATTCGGCAGATTTGCTGCCATTCATGTTGTTTCTATGGCTGAACTTTATGGAGGAAAGATTTGTGCGGCATTAGACCGGCAACATCCCCGCGATTTATTTGATGTCAGGCTTCTTTTAGACAATGAGGGTTTCACGGATGATATAAAAGATGGGTTCCTCGTTGCACTTATTTCTCACATGAGACCAATCAGCGAGGTAATCAGTCCAATGTTTATTGATCAGCGGCAAGCCTTTGAAACCCAATTTTCAGGTATGGCAAATATACCTTTTAGTTATGACGATTATGAACGAACCCGAAGACAGTTAGTTGGGCAAGTTCAATCAAAACTAACAAACAGCGACCGGCAATTTTTAATGAGTTTCAAAGATGGCAACCCGAATTGGGAAAAATTATCCGTCAAAAATGCCAAAGAATTACCAGCCGTTCATTGGAAATTGCAGAATATTGAAAGATTAAAACACGAAAATCCTAGGAAACACAAGGAGATGGTCTCTGTTTTAGAGAACGGGTTATTTGGCTGATTATAAATCAATAAAAGATTGACTGTACTTGTCAAATATTATCGTAAATTTAGGTTAGATTTTTTATCACGGTAAAAAAATAATGCAGCTTTTCTTTTGTTATAGAGGTGGAAATTGAAAACCCTGGTCACTGACTGGGGTTTTTGCGTTCATACTAAAACATAAGAGAAAGATATTCTTTCTGTTTCAGGTTTCTACCGTAGTTTATTGAATTGGCAAAACATTTAAAGAAGTACTACTCTCACTTAATTTATCACAAAGTTATTTACGCATTCCGGAAAAGTCAAGGGTGGCTTCGGTAATCCTTTTCCCTTCGATATGCCTATCGGCTACTCAGGGAACGGATCACCTTGCCACACTTTGTGCTCGGTCAAAAACCGAACGCCCTTCGACTGTTTTACGCTCAGGGATCGTTCGGTTTTGTGACATTCGCCCTTGACAAGAATCCGGTCTGCTCAATGGTTCACGGTTCAAAATTAACCGGCGAGCCAGATGCCAAGATAAGTCTTCAGGGCAGGAGCAAAATCAAATGAAAGATTCAAATGGATGGAAAATTGTTTCCACGTATTCAACCAAACAAGCCGTTGATGACGGGTTTCTTGTAAAGGTTGATAGTGAAGCCTCAAAGGAAGCAGGGATTAAGTTTCCAGTTTACCTCACACGTTCAGTTTGGGACAAATATGTTGAAGTTCCGAAAGGAATGGAGCTGGTTCAAAACCTTTCAGGTCGCCTTTGGGACGTGCTGTTCATGTTTGCCTTTCATGCCCGGAATGTTTCTTCCAACTTTTTACAATTTGATTTTATCAGCTTTTTGCCCGATGAAGGTAACTGGGAAGCTAACGAAAAGCTTGAATCTCCTGAAAATCGACCCAACAGACTGGTTACCCTCAAAGCCGTGATTCAGGCACAGGATTTCGACGATCCGTCACCTGCCATTTTCATCATGAAACCTAATGAAGACTGATTATGGCAACAAGAAAATATTCAGAAAACTTCCTCCAATCGGGGGAAGTTTCTTTAAAAGGCTTTCTTTCCGGACTTGCCGAATCCAAAGATAAGTACAACCGGCATAAAAGTATGATACTGTATGGTTCCACATTTATTATTTCAGCATACCGAACCGGCGAAAAGCTTTTAGTGAAACAGGAGTTCAATATTGACGAACTTACTAAAGCCAGAAAGTATTACCGGTCTATCCGCTTTTTTAAGACACATTCATCCTGGTTACAGGAATAAATAACAGAATTATGGAAAAACACTGGACAGCTTATCTGCCGGAAGCCGGTAGGATAAAAAGAAAAGGCGACGATATCCAGTATCAGCGTCGTTTATTGGTTCAGGCTAAAACCGAAGTTCAGCAGCTAACCCGAAAAATTGCTGATATGGAAGATGAAGCCTTCCATATGGCAAAAATGGATTGGTCTATAGAGGAAATCACTGAAGCCAAACAGAAGGCTAAACAAAGAATAGTTTAACTACCAGGGGCTTTTTTGCCCCTTTTTTACTCGTGATAACACCATTTTTTCAAAGATCAATACCAAATAACAGAGAGATAGTCCTCATGCCTGAGGCCAGTAGCTTTCCATCGTCCATCGTTCCCAAGCTCACGCTCCACTTCGTCCCACCTTATTTGCTCTCCGGCCACTGTCATCCACCAGCCTCGGCATCCCGCGCAAGAGAGGCTGATTCCATTTCATTTCATCAACCACACTTGCTTTTTCCTTTCCCACACGAAACAGAAAGTGTGACATAACACAATCCCCCAAAAGGGAAAACCTTTTTCTATTATGAAAGCGGTTTTTACTCCCCAATGATATGCCTTTGCGGCTTTTGAGTTTTGAAAGTCAATCGCCATTTTGCCACCCTTTATATTCCCTTCAGGCATTTTTTCACAGTCTGTTATATGGATCTTCATTAAACTGATCAGGGTATTATGAGGTGATTGCCAGATCAATGCAATTCATTGGTCTTCAGAAATCGGTATTAAACCTGTTCGAGTAATTGCACTGCTTTGCCTCCGATGAAAACTTCTGGTTTCAAGCCTAAACTTTCGCATGCCTTTCCGGTAATGGCTTTTCGCGTCAAACAGGTCATAACGAATTTTTAAGGTCAGTTAGATTTATCTGCAAAGGTTGGACACGTTTTTGTCGTTCGGTCCCCTCAATCAAGGATTTTCCCGGCATATCCTCTCCCGATTACTCAGGATCCGGTATTCCAGTTCCTCCCTGATTGCGCCAAAATTCGTGTCCTGCTTGACCTGGCATATAATTTTAACTTTAAAAATTTACGTTATGACAACT
>CAYRBM010000331.1:0-3189 GCA_964422425.1 uncultured Odoribacter sp. | reverse complement strand
GGTTTGCCCGAAACATTCATGGTTGGGCGCTACCATTCGTGGATAGTTAATCAGGAAGATTTACCTTCGTGCCTGAAAGTAACCAGCTACGACGACAAAGGGCTGATTATGTCGATGAAACACACCGAGTACGATGTGGAAGGAGTGCAGTTTCATCCCGAATCGGTCCTCACACCGCTGGGCGAACAAATGATTGCCAACTGGCTGAAAAAATAAAATTGTTGCGGGTTGCAGGTTACGAGTTACAAGTTAACCCGAAACGCGCAACCCGAAACATGCAACATCTGGAAAAATGAAAGATACACTAAACTACCTGTTTGCAGGAAATACACTGACCAAAGAAGAGGCTCGCACTATATTGACCCGTGTTGGTGAAGGACAATTCTCGGAAGCTGAGATTGCTGCACTCCTGACGGTTTTCAGAATGCGGCGAATTAAGGCAGAAGAGTTGTCCGGCTTCCGTCAGGCGATGCTGGACTTGAGCATTGCGGTCGATTTGTCGGAATTTAATGCCATCGACGTGGTGGGAACCGGCGGCGACGGTAAAAATACCTTCAACATCTCGACGCTGAGCTGTTTTGTTTTGGCCGGAGCTGGTTACAAAGTCACCAAGCATGGCAACTACGGATTGTCGTCGGTGAGCGGCGCATCCAACATGTTCGAGTACTTTGGCTACAAATTCAGCAACAATGCCGGTAAGCTTCGGAAAGAAGTGGATCAGGCCGGAATTTGCTTTCTTCATGCGCCCTTGTTTCATCCGGCCATGAAACATGTCGGACCAGTTCGTAAAGCCCTGAAAATGAAAACGCTGTTCAACATGATGGGCCCGATCATCAATCCGTCGCGACCCAAAAACCAGTTGGTGGGCGTTTCCGATCTCGAAATCATGGACCTTTACCATCGTGTTTTTGCTGATAGCGACCAAAATTACCTGATTGTGCATAGCCTCGATGGCTACGATGAAATTTCGCTGACCGGCGATGCCCGCTTTGTTTCGAACCAAACCGAAGACAGCATTTCGCCTGCCCATTTTGGTTTCAAAGTATTAAAGCAAGAGGAACTTTCCGGCGGAAATTCGGTAGAAGATGCAGCAAAGATCTTTAAAAATGTGCTGGAAGGAAACGGAACTGAGGCGCAGCGAAATGTGGTGATTGCCAATGCCGCGCTGGGTATTCAGTGTATTTCGCCGGAAAAATCGCTCGCCGACTGCGTGGCCGAAGCAAGTGAGTCGCTGGCATCGGGCAAAGCCTTGAGTGTTTTAACGAAATTGATAAATATCCAATAACGAATAACCAATTTCCAAATTCAAAAAGAACTTTGAACCTGGAACTTGAAACTTTGAACCTGATTATGACCATACTCGATCAGATAAACGAAACCAAACGACAGGAAATCGCGACATCGAAAAAGCTTTTTCCGCAGGAACATTTAATGGCGTCGCCCTACATTGTCCGGAAATGTAACTCACTGAAAGCTGCGCTGCTAAAGGAAAATGCAAGCGGCGTGATTGCCGAATTTAAACCAAAATCACCGTCGAAAGGCGTGATTAACGACAAAGCCGAGGTGGCTGAAGTGACGCGAGGCTATGTTTCAGCCGGGGCAAGCGGACTTTCGGTGCTCACCGACGAGGAATATTTTGGCGGCTCGATGGAGAACCTGGCCAAAGCGCGGTTTGCCAATCCCGAAACGCCCATTCTGCGGAAAGATTTCATGCTCGATCCGTACCAGATTTACGAGGCCAAAGCACACGGTGCCGATGTGATTTTGCTCATCGCCGAAAGCCTGACCAAAGAGTTGCTGCTGGAATTAACCCTGAAAGCCAAAGAACTTGGCCTGGAAGTTTTGGTGGAAGTGCACAACGAAGAGGAACTGGAAAAACTGAATCCGCAGGTGGACATTGTGGGCGTGAACAACCGCGATTTGCGCACCTTCAAAGTGGATGTGGAAACCTCGGTTCGGCTAAGCAAGATGATTCCGGACCAGTTTGTGAAGATTTCGGAAAGTGGAATTTCTGATCCGGCTGCCATTAGCAAATTGCGCGATGCCGGTTTCCGGGGCTTCCTAATCGGCGAGACGTTTATGAAAACTGACGATCCGGCGAAAACGTGTAAGGAATTTATTCAACAACTGAAATAAGAAACGGATAGTGAGCGGGTGACTCGAAGTCACCCGCTCACCAAGGCAAAGAACGATGAACGAACTGAAAATAAAAGTCTGCGGAATGCGCGATCCTGAAAATATTTCAGGAGTGGCAGCGGCTTTGCCCGACTTTTTGGGATTCATTTTCTATCCGAAAAGCGCCCGATTTGTTGGCGAAGAATTTTCAGCAGATCAATTAAAAGCTATTCCGGAAACCATCCAAAAGGTTGGTGTTTTTGTGAATGAGCTTCCGGAGAAAGTGATTGAAATTTGCAAAAGATTGAATTTTCAGGTGGCGCAATTGCATGGCAGCGAATCGCCAGAGTATTGTCGACAAATCAAAGCTTCGGGCTTAACCGTTTTCAAGGCTTTTTCGGTGGACGAATCGTTCGATTTCGAACAACTTTCAGGTTATGCTGACGGTTGCGACTATCTTTTGTTCGACACCAAAGGCCATTTGCCGGGCGGAACGGGGCGGAAATTTAACTGGGAGTTGCTTAAAAATTACAACGGTTCGGTGCCGTTTTTTCTGAGTGGTGGCATTGGCCCCGACGATCTGGAAGCCATCAGAAACTTCGATCATCCGCGATGGCGTGGATTGGATGTGAACAGCGGCTTTGAACTTTCACCCGCACTAAAAGATGTGGCCAAGGTTCAGAAATTTATCAGGGAAATCAGGAATATCCAATAACCAATATTGAATATCGAATTTCCAGAACAAATAATAAATAATCATTCATCAATAATACATCATGAGTTATCAGGTTAATCAAAAAGGGTTCTACGGCGAGTTTGGCGGTGCATACATTCCCGAAATGATGCATCCAAACATCGAAGAGCTAAAAAATAACTACTTACAGGTTATCAATTCATATAATTTCAGGCAGGATTATATCAGTTTACTGAAAAACTATGTGGGGCGTCCGTCGCCGCTTTATTACGCCAAACGGATGTCGGAACATTACCAGACGCACATCTACCTGAAACGCGAAGACTGCAACCACACCGGTTCGCACAAGATAAACAACACCATCGGGCAGATTTTGCTGG
>CAYRBM010000330.1:0-3199 GCA_964422425.1 uncultured Odoribacter sp. | reverse complement strand
TTACTCCAACGCCCACCAACCATTGAGGCATGTATGGCGATAAATCGTGGTCGGCCATGGTGTAGGTTCCGGTAAGTGCAACAGTCGGTTTGAAATTGCTCTTTTCGAGTTTCACGCCGGTTGCAGCGAGTTCCCTTTTCGAATCAACCTGTGCCAACATTGGGTTATTTTGCAAAGCCAGTTCAATAAAAAATCCTTCGTTTTCAATGTTTTTCAGAATAAACAAACGGCTGGCCGGTATCAGCTTGCTGCTGTCGTCAATTGCCAGCGTGTTTTCGAGTGCCCGTTCAACAATCGCCACTTCGCGGTTTGCTTTTTTCAGTTCGCGCTCTGCATCCGAATTGGCCACCTGTGCATGCAGAAATTCTACTTTGGCAATTTGCCCTTGCTCGCTTAGTTTTTGCGCATCAAACAAATGTTTTTTCATCGCATCGGCCACCTGCTGGCGCACCCTTCCGGCCTGCTCGGCCAAAACCAGTCCGTAGTAGCGGGTTGCCAGTTCGCTGAGCAATTCGCCTTCCTTCTGTTTGGCATGAAGCCCGGCTTCCTCTTCGTAAATTTGCGATGCCCGGTTGGCTGCATTGATTTTTCCACCGGTATAAAGAGGCCATACCACATTGGCATTCACCGAAGCAAATTGCTTTTCCTGAATCATTTTGTCCCATTCAGCGGCATTTATAGCAGCCTCACCTTCAAGCAGCTTCCCACGAATAACTTTGGTACTCAAGTTGTCGGGTAAAGTTGGCATCACACCCGAAGTTGCGGGGTCGGGATTCGGCACTCCCGAGAAATTTCCGTATTTGCCTAACGTTTCGTACAACGGAGTAATGGCATCGCGCACCGGAGTTAAATCCAAAGTGAGCGGATCGGCCATCTGAACAGCCGTTGCCGAAACAAATACCTTGGGCGCCCGCAAACCCATTACCGCCTTTTTATCGGCTTCCTTTTCGCGAACTTCAAAGTTTGCCTGTTTCAGCACGTGACTATTCTGATTCATTTGCTGATAAGCTTCAGTAAAGGTGAGCGATGTTTTGTTCTGGGAAAAGGCGCCGGAACCAAGGCAAATAAGGGCAATTAGTGAAACGATACTTGTATTTCTTTCCATGACTTAACGAATTTCAAATGCAAAGAAACTAATTTAATAGAACAAATTAGTATTAAGGTCGAAAATGTAATTGATTTACACAACCCAATTAATTTAGCCTTAATATTCAAACTTAAAGTTACAATATCTTATCGGCAATTGGTTGAAGTAGTGCTGAATACCATCCGGTAAATATTTGTTTTCGCATCAGATACCAAAAGTTTTCTGGTAAATTCATACTTTTGACGACCAACAAATCTTAAAAAACTATGCAAAAGTTATTTATCCTCATCTTTCTGGTGACGTTTTTGAGTATTCCCACTTTTAGCCAAGTGAAAACTCATACGTTCAAACTCGAAAAATCAGAATTCTTACTCGACGGAAAACCGTTTCAGATTATTTCCGGAGAAATGCATCCGGCACGCATCCCGGTTGAATATTGGCGTCACCGCATCCAAATGGCCAAGGCAATGGGCTGTAACACTATTGCGGCCTATGTTTTCTGGAATTACCACGAAACAGAGCCCGGAGTTTTTGATTTTCAAACCGGAAATCACAACATCGCCCAGTTTATACGCATTGTTCAGGAGGAAGGCATGTGGCTGATGCTTCGCCCCGGCCCATACGTTTGTGCCGAATGGGACTTTGGCGGATTGCCTTCGTACCTGCTCAGCATTCCGGATATTAAAGTTCGGTGTATGGACCCACGCTATTTAGACGCGGTTGACCGCTACATTAAAACACTGGCCATTCAGGTGAAGGATTTCCAGGTGACCAAGGGCGGACCGATCGTGATGGTTCAGGTGGAGAATGAATACGGAAGTTACGGAAACGATCGTACTTATATGAAATGGGTTCAGGATGAGTGGAAGAAAAATGGTATTGAAGTACCGTTCTATACTGCCGACGGCGCCACTCCGTATATGCTTGAAGCCGGTTCGCTGCCCGATGCCGCTATCGGACTCGACCCGGGCTCGAACGCTGCAAACTTTGCCGAAGCAACCAAAGCCAACGCCAATGTGCCGTCGTTTTGCAGCGAGTTGTACCCCGGATGGTTGACCCACTGGGGCGAGAAATGGCAAAAACCCGATACGGCCAGCCTTCTGAAAGATGTAAAATGGCTGATGGACAACAAAAAGTCGTTCAACTTCTACGTGATTCACGGCGGAACCAACTTCGGCTGGTGGGCCGGTGCCAATGCTTTTAGTCCGACGCAGTACCAGCCCGATGTAACCAGCTACGATTACGATTCGCCCATCAACGAAATAGGTCAGGCTACCCCGAAATACGATGCATTGCGCAAACTGATGGCCAGCTATCTTCCGCCGAAACAAAAACTGCCTGCAGTTCCGGCAGCTATTCCGGTGATCGAAATTCCTGAAATCAAATTGACTGCCACAGCTTCGGTTTGGGACAACCTTCCTGAGGCCATTTCGTCGCCACAACCTAAACCGATGGAAATGTTCGGACAGAAAGGTGGCTTTATCCTGTACCGCACCAAGCTGGTCGGCCACAAAAAAGGCAAGCTGCGGATTACCGAGCTGCACGATTATGCCACCGTTTTTGTTGACGGGAAATACGTTGGCAAACTCGACCGGGCCAAAGCCGAAAACATCATTGAAATACCTGCTTCGGAATCGGCTAACCCGCAGCTCGACATTTTGGTTGAAGGTATGGGGCGCATCAATTTTGCCGAATACATGATCGACCGCAAAGGGATTACCGACCGCGTTTCGCTTAACGGAATGACGCTGATGGACTGGAAAGTGTTCACCCTTCCGTTTGACGAGGCTTACCTCCAAAACCTGAAATTTACTTCGGGAGAAAAGACCCGGCCGGGAACTTTCTTCAAAGGCGAATTTGACCTGGCCGCCACAGGCGATACTTACCTCGACGTAAGCCAGTGGGAGAAGGGCGTGGTTTGGGTGAACGGGCACAACCTAGGCCGTTACTGGCAAATTGGGCCACAAAAGCGCCTGTATTGCCCGGCGCCTTGGCTGAAGAAAGGCAAAAACGAAATCGTGATTTTCGATTTGCATCAGCTGAATGCACAACCCATAAAAGGAGTAAAGAGCCTGGAATAGATTGAAATTTATACTATAGTTTATGAATCCG
>CAYRBM010000329.1:0-3212 GCA_964422425.1 uncultured Odoribacter sp. | reverse complement strand
ATTACTTGCTGTATCAGTTGCAGTATCAAATCTGATACAGGAGACCCGGCTGCCTGAATGCAGGTTAGACGAAGGGTTATACCGGATATAACCCCATTCGGACAACTCTTTCATGCACCGGGCGTAAGTATTGACCGAACCTAATCGGGAAATTTCCATTGTTTCCGCCCGGGTAATGAAAAACTGCTGCCCAAACCGGTCAGCATTCCACTGCTGAAACAGGGCAAAATACAGGCTGATGTGATAGGATGACATGCGCTTATCTTCGGCCAGCCGTGCAAAAAAACCGTTCAGGTGCCTGATGTAGTTCATCGCTTCAAATCGAAGCTAAACTTTTTTTGGTTCTGGTTGGGTTCCAGCATTTTCCGGATATCCTCATAATCGTAAAACATCTGGCCCCCAATTTTGGTAAAAGGTAAGGTTCCGTTAATCCTCAGATTTTGAAGGGTTCCGGGAGAAATACCCAATAGCTTTTTTACTTCGTAAGATTTGAGCCACTTTTTGGAAGGCTGACCTTGATGCTCTTTCAGCATCTTTCTGAACTCGGTAATTAATTCAATTTTGAATTCCCTGAGGTCGTCTGTCGTAATAATTTCTGAAGGCATAATTTTTAGTTTTGAATGGTTCATTTTGAATGCCTCCAAAAATCAAAATTCCAGAACGATTCTTTTCCCAAGGTGTACCCAAGTTGGGTGTTTTATATGGTTAAGCAAGTTATAGTTTAATCATTTTATTTGATCTGTTTTGATGGCTTGTGATCTTACCATTGTTAATTAGTCGTTCCGGATTAATTCTGCTTGATCAAATTTGGTTGGATTTGGTTAAGGCAATATTTTCTTTAGAAAAATGAGAATGCTTATAGTTCTGCTGATATTGCGAATCGGCAGGACCATTCCAAAACATTAGACCAAACAAACAGAGTAGAAACCCGGAAAATTAATCGAAATCGGATAATGTCTTTTTTTAACGACAAAAAAAATGGGAGGCTTTTGCCTCCCAAATTTCAGAACTTGATCTGGGTTTCAACTTCTTTGATTCGTTCATCCAAAGTCGTTTTGATTTCTTCCATCACAGCGGATACAACCGGAGTATTGGAGGTTTTAAACTCTTTTCCTGATGCGTCCCGCAGGAATAGGGTTGCACCCAATCCGTCAGCTCCCAGAGAGAAAGTTTGGAGGTTTCTTCTGGTTTCGGTGAGCTTGCGCCACTTCTCAATTAGCATGCTTAGGTCTTCAACTTTCTGGATGCGTTTCTCCAATGAAGGAACTTCAGCAACTTCTTTTTCATCCTTCTTTACAACTTCCAAAGAAGTTTTTGGTTGTTCAATACTTTCAGCATCGATTTTTTTAGCTGTATTATTCATTGTTGTTTACTGCTGCCTTGCAGGTTTATTTAGGCATCTGGCACGCCGATTAAAATTTCGGCATAACCGAACATTGAGCTGTCACGGATCAGGTCAACGGGGTGCATGTCATTCCGGTTCCACCGGAATGACATGCACCCGAAGGACGTCCCGGTTTGCCGGGACGCCCCTTTACCGTTCCGTGAAGCGTAAATAACTTTGCCCACAATTTTAAATGGAGTGTTTTTACCTACCAAAACATTGAACGAACAAAAAAAGGGCTTTTCAGCCCCTAGAATTCAAACAACAACTGCTGCGATGCAGCCTGTTTTTTGACAAGTTCTTCCTTTTTCTCCGGCAATCTCAACACCAGATAACTTTCTTCTTTGGTTATTTCCCGAATATATGGGACTGCTTTCTCCGGATGGAGTTCTATCCTCCAACCTGCATAAAAATGGTTCATCAGGGTATCCATCCAGCAAACTTCTCCCAAAAGTCCATTCAGGCATAAGTTGATCAGGCACATCATGGTGGAAAAAACGGTGAAATTGACCACCCATTTCCAGTTTAAATTGACCACCAGTTTCGGAGCAAATTGGTTCTTCGTCACATTTGGGGAAAATACATGTGATTGAATATTGAATTAAATATCAGATAATCAACACATTAAATTGATATTTTCTTGATAATTAGACTGGAATTTTCTATCTTTAAGTAATTTAATAACAGTTACTTATGAAGATAAACCGCCTAATTTGCTTATCCAAATTTCGCATTAAGAATATAGAACAAGATAATAATACAATCAAAATTTTTGCATCAATCAAGTCCAACAGATCCAAATGTCCTGATTGTGGTTTTCTCAGCAGTTCTGTTCATGATTTTTACCATCGAACGATATCTGATCTACCCGTATTTCAACACAATACCATAATCATTCTAAAGACACGGAAATTCAAATGCAAAGATCCAACATGTCTCCGCAAGGTATTTTCTGAACAAACGCCCCATATGATGCGATACGCCAGAAGAACTGCCAGAGCATCGCAAGTATTGGATTCTTTGTCAATTGAACTAACAGGAAAACTTGGAAGCATTCTATCTAAACAATTCTCAATTCCAGTTAGTCCTTCAACCGTCACCCGGATAGCTCTTAAACAGCAATTGCCAGAGATAAAGCAACCAAGAGTCCTTGGCATTGATGATTGGGCAAACCGTAAGGGAGTGAGCTATGGAACAGTTTTGATTGACATGGAAACATCCAGACCAATTGACTTATTATCATCAAGAGAAAGTGCCGATTTAAAGGGATGGTTAGCCAAATATCCTGATGCCGAGATTGTGACCCGGGATCGGTCAGGTGCATATTCTTCGGCCATTAATGAAGTTTGTCCAGATGCAATTCAAATTGCTGATCGATTCCATTTATTAATGAATTTATCTGATGCATTAGATAAATACTTCAAAAGTGTAAGCAAAGAAATAAGAAGGGTAATAACAGAAAAAACGGATGAAATATTAACTATGTCAGCCAATGCTGATCGATTTAAAGATGAGTCGGTTAAAGGCTTCCTGTCCCAGCAAGTTACGGCAGAACCTAAAGAAATCAAAGTCGATCAACGAATGGATACCTTCAAAAAAGTCAAAGAACTTCAATCAAACGGAACTCCACTGAAAAGAATTTCAAAAATTTTAAAAATTAGTCGTAACACGGTACGATCCTATTTCATTCAAGAAACCTTGTCTCTCAGGATTCACCCAAGATCGATCAACATTGATTTATTTACCAGTTATATTTTGTCCCGACTAAATATGGAGGGATATAAAAAGAAGGATATATTCGATGAAATTGTTCAGCTTGGATATAACG
>CAYRBM010000328.1:0-3220 GCA_964422425.1 uncultured Odoribacter sp. | reverse complement strand
ACCCGGGGCAATGCAAATTTCAAGGGAAGGAACTTTCAGGAGAATTTATGTAGGAGTAAATGTAAGGGGAAGGGATGTTGAATCAGTTGTGAAAGAAATACAACAGAAGCTTGATAAACAGCTCAATTTACCAGCTGGTTATTACATCACTTACGGTGGTTAATTTGAAAACCTGCAGCGGGCGAAAAACTGTTTGTCAATTGTTTTACCAATAGCATTGGCGCTGATTTTTATCCTGTTATACTTTGCCCTACACTCATTCCCGCAAACGGTTATGATATATATGGCTGTGCCATTAGCTGCAATTGGAGGTGTATATTTCTTATGGATTCGGGGCATGCCTTTCAGCATATCTGCCGGGGTTGGGTTTATCGTACTCTTTGGAGTTGCAGTTTTAAACGGGTTAGTCCTCATAAGTCGCTTTAATTCGCTTAAAATTGAGGGTGTCACCGATATCATGGAGCGGATTTCCATCGGGACACAAGAAAGATTGAGACCGATCCTTCTCACTGCCACTGCAGCCATGTTAGGATTTTTACCAATGGCTATTTCAGGTTCAGCCGGGGCAGAAGTGCAACGTCCTCTTGCCACTGTGGTAATCGGTGGGTTATTTAGCGCTACGTTCCTCACATTGGTTGTAATTCCTGTTTTGTATGCTTTGGTCGAATCATTAGCTGAAAGAAGAAGGGCACGCCGTATGATGGTCACAACAAACACAACGTTGATTGTTTTCTTGTTTTTAAGTATGGGCTTATCTCTCATTTCTTCAACAACACAGGCCCAGGAAAAGGATTCCTTAACTCAAATGTCGCTTAATAACGCAATCAGCAGGGCGAAAAATAATTTTCCGTTGATAAAAGCTGCGCAACTTGATGTTAAGAATCAGCAAGTTCTAAAAAAAACAGCCTGGGATTTAGGTAATACCGAATTTTCAACCGGCGCCGAAGAACTTGGTAATTCGAATAACGGAATATATACAACCATTGACGTCAGACAGGATTTTGATGTTTTAAGTATTGGCGCTAAATCGAGGGTTCAAAACAAATTGTTGGCAATTTCTCAGACTGCCCTTAACCTGACAGAATTGGAAGTTGCGCGTGAAGTGAGTGTCGCCTGGGGAAACACGTACAGCTCAAAAAAAACTTACCAGTTGTACCTGCAACTTGATTCAATTTTCAAAGATTTTGAACGGGCTGCAAGAATGCGCTATGAAACCCAGGCTACTTCAAAGCTTGAGTACCTGTCGGCATCAAACCAGGCTAAGCAAATCACTATTCAAAAAGAGAAATCAAAAAGAGACTATTTAATTTCTCTGCAAAGGTTAAATCTTTGGTTTGTAAGCGATACCGTTTTTACAGTTGATGATAATTCTACGAAGGAAATCAGCATTTTGCAGTATTTACCTTTAGATTCGATTTATCAACATCCGGAATTACAACTTTACGAACAAAGAGTGCAATTGGCTGATGCCCGGGTTAAACTGGTAAAATCTGGTTACCTGCCCAAATTCACTGCCGAATATGGCAGCCAGAAGATTGGAACCCAATCTGGCTTTTATAAATATCAGTTTGGGTTAAGCATTCCGCTTATTTTCAATTCCCAATTAGGTAAGACCCAATCGGCTAAGCTGGAAGGCAACATTGCAAGGGAAAATTATTCTCAAAAAACATTGGAAGTAAGGGCAGGATATAGAATTCTTTACGATGAATATCAAAAATGGCTAACTACCTGGGAATATTACCGTGATGTGGCATTACCAGTTGCAAAAGAACAGAGAAATGGGGCAATTGTATCTTATCGCGAAGGGGCGATTGATTATATCAGTTTCCTGCAAAATGTGAAGGATGCTATACAAATTGAATTCGATTACTGGAACGCCTATGGAAACTACCTTGATTCCAGGTTTAAAGTTGATTATTTTATAAACTCCTCAAAATAAAAATACATGAAATTAGAAATAGTAAATAAAACAGCGATGAATATGAAAATAGCCATTATAGCAGGGATTTTTGTACTTGCCTTTGCAGCCTGCAACCAAAAACCGGCAGTAATTGCCGACAAAGAAGTACCCGCAGAAAATATTCCTGAAGGTGGTCCAACCAGTGCGTTTTTGACTGGCCAACAGTTTACCGCCATTGGGGTTAAAGTAGATACGCTGTCAAAACAAAACTTCTCAAGTGTTGTTGTGGCCAACGGCCAACTTGAGGTACTGCCTCAGAATGAAGCCTCGGTTACGGCAATTATCGGTGCAAATGTTACTTCAATTGAAGTTTTTGAAGGTAAAGAGGTTAAACAGGGACAGATACTTGCTTATTTGAGCCATCCTGATTTGCTGAATTTACAGACCCGGTATCTGAATTCGTGGAACCAACTGCAATATGCTGAAAAAGACTTTCAAAGACAGAAAACGTTATACGAAGGACAAGTAGGGTCTGGTAAAGATTTTCAAAAAATTCAATCCGATTTTTATTCTCTTTCGGGTGAAGTGAAAAACCTTGAAGCTCAACTGAAATTGCTTAAACTCGACCCTCAAAAAATCAGCCAGGGTACTATTTATGAAAAAGTGCCGGTGGTTAGCCCTATTAACGGCTTCATTGAAAAAGTTGATGTAAAAATCGGACAATATGTAGATCCTCAGAAACAAATGTTTGAAGTGCTAAACAACGATCATATCCATGCAGATTTAATGGTTTATGAAAAAGACGTTTACAAGGTTAAAGAAGGACAGAAGGTCGCATTCACAATTGAATCCCTCTCCGGAGAAATTTTGTCGGCCACCATTTTTGCAGTGGGGAAATCTTTTGAACAAAACCCAAAAGCAGTGCATGTCCATGCCGAAATTGAGAACAAAAGAGGCTTGTTAATTTCCGGAATGTATATTACCGGCAGAATTTCCACAGGGAATGATTATGTATATGCATTACCTGAAGGCGCTATTGTTAACGATGATGGAAAATCATTTATTTTTATTTCAGAACAAGATGGGGAAAACTGGAAATTCAGTCCGCTGGAAATTATCACCGGACAGCAGGAAGACGGTTCTGTCGAAATAAAACTGCTTTCACCATTGAAGAAAGGTTCGTTGGTGGCTATGAACAATGCCTATTACCTGCTATCGGAAATGAAAAAAAGTGAGACTGGCGAAGAATAAACCGAATAAAATCAATGCCAATCAATTCAGTACTAGTATGAATAACAAAAAAATAATTTAACATGAAAG
>CAYRBM010000327.1:0-3229 GCA_964422425.1 uncultured Odoribacter sp. | reverse complement strand
GCGAATTCTATACGCCCAAAAGCATTGTAAACCTGATTGCCGAAATGATTGAACCCTACAGTGGCATTATATACGACCCCGCCTGTGGTTCCGGCGGTATGTTTGTGCAATCTATCAAGTTTATTCAGGCCCACCACGGAAACACCAAAAATGTATCGATTTACGGACAGGAATACACCAATACCACCTACAAACTGGCCAAAATGAACCTGGCCATACGCGGTATTTCGGGTAATTTGGGCGATAAAGCTGCCGATACTTTTGGCGACGATCAGCACAAAGACCTGAAAGCCGATTACATTATGGCCAACCCACCTTTTAACCAGAAAGACTGGCGTGCCGAAAACGAATTGAAAGACGACCCGCGCTGGCGTGGTTACGATGTGCCACCCAAAAGCAATGCCAATTATGGCTGGATTCTCAACATGGTTTCGAAACTTTCTGAAAACGGAGTAGCCGGATTTATCCTCGCCAATGGCGCTTTAAGTGGTGGTGGCGAAGAGTATAAAATACGTCGGAAACTGATTGAAAACAACTTGGTGGAAGCCATTTTGGTATTGCCACAAGATATGTTCTATACAACCAATATAAGTGTGACTGTCTGGATTCTGAATAAAAACAAGAAAGTACAAAGCCGAAGCATTGGCGATGAAGAACGTCACTACCGAAACAGGGAAAAGGAAATACTCTTTATGGACTTGCGACAGATTGGCGAACCTTTCGAAAAGAAGTTTATTCAATTCAGTGGGCCGCAAATTAAAGACATTGCAACCACCTACCACACCTGGCAGCAAGACAATACTAAATACAAAGACATCCCAGAATACTGCTATTCAGCCACGTTTGACGAAGTTGCCAAAAAAGATTTCTCACTTGTCCCCAGTAAATACATTGAGTTTGTAAACCGAGACGAAAACATCGACTTCGATGATAAAATGAAAGTGCTCCAATCTGAATTTGCTGAATTGCTAAAAGCAGAAGAAAAATCGAAAAGGGATTTGCTGAATGTGTTCTCTGAATTGGGTTACGATATTAAGCTTTAATTCTGCAAGATATGGGAAGAATGTTATCAAACTCAAGACTACTTGACAAATTACTTACTGGTGAATATTTACCAATTCTGAATTTGGTAAAGAACGACCCTGATTTGTCGATTGAGATGCGGATAAAGAACCAGCCTAAAGTCTATTATAAAAAATCGTTACTTCTGACTTTGTTCCCAAATCGGAAACCGGAATTGCTAGCAGTAGGCTATTGGAAGGAGGGTATTCAACCTATTTTAGATGTTAATTTTCCCGAATCATATTTTGATCAAGCCAAGAAATTGGTAGAAAAACACATTGATGTTAAGAAAAATATAGAGTTTACGATCCAGCAAAAAATTACCACGGATAACAATTCTCTTCGAAATCAATTTTTGGTAATTGACATGGAATACCAGTTTGCTCAGGAAAAGGTGAAGAACAGAACGAATGGAAAAACTCGCTTTGATTTGGTTGCCATTGATTTGAAAATCAATAAGATTATGCTACTTGAACTGAAACAAGGTTTGGGTTCGTTATCAGGTAATGCTGGCGTTGATGACCATTTTTTGCGGTATCAAGAACATGTTGCACACCCGATATTTCAATCTGCTTTACGGGAGGATGTAAAAGGAATTATTTCGTCAAAAAATCAGCTGGGACTTTGGGACTTTAATGCTAGTAGTCTGGTACTCCAAGTCGATCAGGCTGAAATTGATTATGCCTATGTCTTTGCAGCTCACTCCTCGGCAGAATTGATTTTATACAAGCAGCAATATGGTGAAAAATACACAACGCTTTACTTGGAAGTACAGGCAAATAACTATATCTTGAAGGATGGCATATAAAGAATTACAACGAAAATTGCAGATTCAAAAGCTTCGTTATAAGTATCCTGAAATATTTAATCAGGATAAAGGAGGTGGAAGATTCGATAAATATGAATCGTTGTCCTTTGTTTTGTTGGATGGACTAAATAACCTGTATCCAAAAATTCAATCACAGGTAATTCCTTACTTCGAAGAGAATGAAATTGCCTGGTGGGGAGATGATAATAAAGTTCCTACCGGACACATGCTTTCTTCTCAAATCCAATGCCTCAATTTTTTGTTTGCACTTCGGAGCGATAAGTCTGCCGTACTCAAATTGGTGCAACTATTTGATGCGGAAATTGATGATATACTTCCTACCATTGGCGACAAAGATTCGGGATACATTGCATTTGAGTTTATCTACGAGAATGCGAAATTGTTGGGTGAAGATGATTATGGAGCCAAAAGAGGGGCATATTGTACTTCAATAGATGCATTTATAATTGCCAAACGTAAAGCGGAAAAGCTACTGATAGCTATTGAATGGAAATATACCGAGAGTTATTTGGATGGGAAGAACAAAGCACTGGAGCTGGGCAAAGGAAAAACACGTCAAAACAGATATAATCAATTAATCAGTAATTCAACTCAATTGAAATCGAATCCTGAATTGGGAAATTCGGTTTTTTACTACGAACCGTTTTATGAGCTGATGCGTCAAACACTTTTAGTGGAAAGAATGGTGAATTCCGGCATTGCAAGCGATTTCCTTCATATTCTGGTGGTTCCTTCCGGAAATGAAGATTTGCTTGGCAACAACTATACATTCACAAACGACGATTTGCAAACAACGTGGCGCAACTGTCTATCTGATCAATCAAAATTCAAAGTTATCGACAGCAAACATATCCGACAAGTGATTGAGAATTTACCTGACTATTCGAAACTTACTGATTACCTAAATTTACGCTATTAATTGCAAAAATGACCAAAGCAAACTATAAGAGGATTGGCGAATATATTCAGCTTGTTGATGAACGAAATTCTGGACTAAAAGTGAAGCAACTTTTAGGATTAAGTATTTCCAAACAGTTTATTCCTTCGGTTGCCAATATTATTGGAACGGATATGGAGAACTATAAAATTATCCGGAAAAACCAGTTTGCTTGCAGTACCATGCAAGTACGGCGCGATAAGAAAATGCCGGTTGCGTTATTGCAGGAAGTTGATCAAGCCATTATTTCACAAGCTTATCCGATTTTTGAAGTAAAAGACGAAACCCGGCTTCTCCCTGAATATTTAATGATGTGGTTTAAACGTTCGGAATTTGATAGGGAAGCATGTTTTAATGCAGTTGGAGGTGTTCGTGGGAGTTTGGAGTGGGAAGATTTTACC
>CAYRBM010000326.1:0-3232 GCA_964422425.1 uncultured Odoribacter sp. | reverse complement strand
TTGTTTATTGTTAGTATTCTTTTAATAAACAAAAACAAGACAAAAAACCTTATAATGTGGAAACAATTAAATATTTAGCTATGAAAACTATCTTTAAAATCAGTGTAATTCTGGGCTTAGTTATGGCCTCCCTTGCTACTTGGGCAACAGGTAACTTTAGCGTAAATTTGACAACTGTTGATGAATCTAAAGCGTTGGTTGAAATCAGAAACGATTACGACCTTAATTATGAAATTAAGATTTATAACTCGGAAGGTGAACGAATTTATCGCCACAAAACGTCAAAAGCCAGCAGTGAATTTGCACGCCCGATTGACCTCGCTGAATTAGACCATGGTTGGTATAAAATGGAAGTGAATACCGATGGTGCTAAGTTCACAAAACATTTGATTATCAACAATTCAGGAGTTAAGGTTGCAAAAAGTACAAAACAAACAGAGCCTTTCTTCGTATTAAAAAACAACACCATTGCCGTCTCACACCTCAATCACGCACAAAACGATGTGCGACTGCTCTTGTATCAAAACGGACAGTTATTACTGAAAAAAGAACTTGAGAATAAATTCGCTCTAAATTATGGCGTTGATATTTCAAAGCTCGATCGTGGGAATTACCAGTTGATACTGGTATCAGGCGACGATACCTATAGGTTTGAAGTGAAGAAATAATTTAAGAAATGGGGTAAAAACTGTATTCGGCCAATAAAAAGAGGTGGTATTTCAACCTCTTTTTTTATGTCCATATTCTTCGATTTTCAAAAACTCAACTCTTCAATTCAGCACTTTAGCTGTATTATCGTTTGGGGCGATGTTCCTTTTTCTCCCTTCAGATTACTTGTTTTTACCGAAAGCAAACCAAAGCAGCATCTCTACCGACTCAAGACCTGTAACTCCCTGATCAGACATATCTTTTCTGATTTTTCAAGTGCCCTGAACAGCAAATTTCGGACACTCTGCACGTTCATCTCTAAGGCCTGGCTGATCTCAGGAAATTCAAGATTGTGGTAAAACCGCAGTAGAATTACTTCGCGCTGGCGCTCTGTCAATCCCGACAAACTTCGCGAAAGCCGAAGTGTATGCTCTTGATTTTGCTCATCCAGAATCACAAAATCTTCCGGAGAAAAACTAAATTGATTCTGACTATCCCTATCTGATGAGCCTTCTTTTCGCAGCTTCTGCATGCGACGCACTAACTCATGCCTTAGTGAAATGATCAGATAGGCTTTGATATTTTCAACAGCAGTCATTTCCCTGCGCCTTTCCCAAACATCGATAAATAAATCCTGAATAGTATCCTTTACAAGTTCGGGTAGGGCGACAATTTTATTCCCGTAATAAAATAGCTCAAGGTAATGTTTTTCAAAAAGCAGTCCGAGCGAGTCAAAATCGCCATCCTTAAAGTTTCTCCAGGGATCAGATATCTTATGGGTTACCGGGTTTTTGAAGTCCATTTTCGAAATCAATATCAGGGAAAATTATCATTTAGAATCAAAAATAGCAAGTTTTCCCTGGAATCCGAAATTAGGACGAATACTATGCATGAAGCTTAGACAAAAACTTCTTCATCAATAAATTCCACATCTCGTAAATAACTATAATTCGCCAAATCCTCATTCTGGGGTTTATACACCTCGATAAACCTGGCGTTTTCCAACACCTCTGCATGATGGCGAATTCCTTTACCGATGTTCCATGTATCGCCGGGAACAAATTCCTGCCTTTTTCCGTCAATCACTACTTTCAGCTTGCCTTCGAGCAGATACCCGGTGTGATTTTCAAGGTGGATGTGCTCGGGAAGCTCTGCTCCTTTTTGAAGAACCATTTCAATCATCATCAACGAATCGCGTTTGCATATTATCTTAAACTCTACTCCTTCAATAATCCGGTCGTATCCAATTTCAGTATAAAATTCGCGCATGATCCTGGTCTTTTATTGAGTTGTTTTCGAACCTGAGACTGTTTAATTTTTCAACGATCAAAAATAGAAATCTTACTCGAAATAAGTACTTTCCAGACACAAAAAACCGTTACGGGAAATATTAGCTTAACACTGAAAGTTGAACCGATCTTTTGAAAAATAAAAAGTTGAGAATTTCTATTCTAGTGAAGAAAAACCACCACTTTTGATATCAATTTCGTTACAGAATCACCTATTGAAGTAACCCAAAGGAATAATTTCAACTCGCTTCACTTTTTTAGAGTTATTTGAAACAATCAATAATTTCTGATTTCAATAAACAGAACCACAGTTTAGCTGAAGCTATAAAAAAGGCAATGTGTGATTGTGAAGTTAAAGCTGAACCGGGTCATTTATTTTAAAACGTGATGCGCCAAAACGCGCTGCACATCGTAAACGTTCACCGATTTATTAAATCTTTTAGTGATGCTAGGTACGGCTTCGCTCGAAATCCAGATTTTCAGTTCGGCTTCCAGATCAAAAGTTCCGGCAGTTTCAACACTGAATCGCGAGATTTGCCGGTAATTGATCGACAGATACTCGGTTTTGCTGCCAGTGAGGCCTTGTTTATCAACCAAAATCAATCGTTTTGAGGTAAAAATAAACGTATCGCGTAAGAGTTTGAACCCAAGTTCAATTTCTTCACCTTCGGTAAGTAGTTTGCCATATTCGCGGTTCAGTTCGTCGTACCCAACAACTCCCGCATTACCCATTAATGCTGAAAAAAGTCCCATAATACTATTTTATTTAGAATTAATGATACAAAAATTGAAGCAGTAAATGTATAGGTAAAATATCAACCATCGCAGTTGGTTTCTATGCATAACAAAGGAAGCCGGAATCTCATTTGGATTCCGGCTTCTATCATATTAAGGTCGTTAACTAACTATTGGGTCAGAATGTTGCTCGAAATGCGCAACATGGTCGTTGGGTTTTTCGGGTCGTTGGTAATTACAGTAATGGTTTTGTTTTGACGACCAGTTTTGCCGGTAGCATCGAACACTACTTTAATTGGCACACTTTCGTTGGCTGCTACCATGTTTTTCGATGGTGAAACAGCGGTGCATCCACACGAACTTTTAACGTCACGGATAACCAAATCACGTTTACCCGCATTTTTCAGCATAAAAGTATGTTCCACTTTAGCGTTAGGTTTAATGTCTCCAAAATCGAAGGCATCCGAATCGTAGGCAACAACTGGTGAGTTGGCCAGATCGGCAGTCGAAAGTTTCGAGAAATCTTCTTCGAGGGTTGTGCTCACTGCAATTGAATTGCG
>CAYRBM010000325.1:0-3257 GCA_964422425.1 uncultured Odoribacter sp. | reverse complement strand
CACGTTATCAAATAGTTCATAAACAAAATTATTTGTATTCCTCACATGATCCTCAAGTTGTGCTCTTGTTATTTCAACTACTCCTCCATCAATGGAGAAATGATATCTGTGTGCAATATCATTTCTCTTCTTATATGCAGTCTTTAAATCTGTGTAATCAGGTATTTTAACTCCTATCAAAGTTGAAAAAAGGTTTTCAACCTCTTCAAAATTATTGTACTGGTAGCTCGTAATCACCCGATAAAGTCCCCGTTTTAGTTTACATTTTAAGTTTTGATCTTTGCCGGCAAACATAATTAAATATGACGCCAATAAGCAAAGAAGAATTTATGGTTATATTAAAACGCCAGCAAGAAAGCGGTTTAAGTGTCAAAGATTTTTGTGAAAATCAATCTTACACGGCTTCCAGTTTTTATTACTGGAAAAGTAAGTTTGGGCTGACTCGTCCATATAACAATCATGCACATGAAACTGCAGTTGATAAACTGGCTCCCATCAGTTTTAATCTACCTGAAAATAAGCCTACACTTAAAACTGTTCCATCAGTTAATATTAAAGGAGAAATAAAAATAAAGCTACCCGGTGGTATCCAGGTGAGTTTTATTGGTAGCACACAAACTGAAGCCGCTATTAAATTACTTGCTCAAATATGTTCTGCACATGTTTTGCCTAAATGATACAATGCGCTATTTCCTCTGTCCGGGAAAGACAGATATGCGCAAAGGAATGAACTCTCTGTGTGGAGTTGTACAGAACCAGATGGGATATGATGTTCGAATGGGTGATTGTTTTATTTTCATAAACAGAACTCGTACTACAATGAAAATACTGCATGCAGAAGACGGAGGTTTAGTTTTGTATATGAAAAGGCTCGAAGAGGGTACCTTTCGTTTGCCTGCTTACGATAAAGACAGCCGGTCTTACCCTATGAACTGGTCCAGCTTAGTAATGATGGTTGAAGGTATACAGGATGATCCAAACACTAGGTTGAAACGACTAAAAGCGTTTCGAAACAACCAATAAAAAACTCAAATAAAAGTGTAAAATATTGCTCTGAAAGCTTGTCTGGTTCACGGTTATTTAGTATTTTTATAGCTAAATACAAACCCATACAATGGAGCAATCGCAAGCATTAGAACTCTTAATAAAATCGCAAGCGGAACAAATCCGTCAACTAACTGAGGCTAATGCTAAGCAGGCAGAACAGATGACTGATCTGCAACAAAAGATTGATAAGCTCCTATCACAAATAGCCTGGTTTACCCGTCAGTTTTATGGACGTAAAAGTGAAAAACTATCCAGACTTGACCCCAATCAGCTCAACTTATTTGAAACATTAGAAGATGAAAAGAAACATCTTGAGGAAATAGAGGCAGAGCGCATCGAAGCAGAAAAGCAGATAGAAGAAAATATATCATCCAGAAAAAAGACCCGTTCCAACAGAAAGCTGCTTGAAGGACTTCCCGTTATAGAAGTAATTATTGAGCCGGAAGATGTTGATAAAGATAAATACAAGCGCATAGGAGAAGAACGTACCCGTACACTGGAGTTTGAACCGGGTAAATTATATGTAAAAGAGATCGTACGTCCTAAATACGGATTAAAAGACAATCTCACACCTGCAACCAAAGAAGCACCTGCTGTGCTTATAGCACCTCTTCCGCTGTTGCCCATCTACAAAGGACTTCCCGGAGCTAGCCTCCTGTCAGAGATTATGCTTGGAAAGTATGAATATCATCTGCCTTTTTACCGTCAGATAAAACAGTTTCATCACTTGGGAGTAAAGATACCATCAAATACCTTGAGTGGATGGTTTAAACCCACATGTGAGCTGCTAACTCCATTATACAAGGTCCTGAAGGAAGAAGTTTTAAATACAGACTACATTCAAGTTGATGAAACTACCTTGCCGGTGATAAACAAAGAGAGTCATTATGCCAAAAAGGAGTACCTGTGGATGGTAAGAGCTGTCATGAAGAAACTGGTCTTTTTCCATTATTATGATGGTTCAAGATCGGGAGATACAGCCTACTCTTTATTAAAATCATTTGATGGTTACCTTCAAAGTGATGGTTATGGAGCATATAATGTTTTTAAAGAAAACGATCAGGTTTGTCTTGTTGCCTGCATGGCTCATATAAGACGTCGTTATGAAATAGCTTTGGACGAGAACAAATCTCTGGCAGAGTATGCATTAAAGCAGATACAGCAACTTTACCAAATAGAAAGAATGGCAGATGAACAGAATCTGTCGTATGAAGAGCGCTATAAAAAAAGAAATGAGCTTGCACGTCCCATAATGCTGTCTTTTGAAAAGTGGATGGAGAAGACATATCCTACAGTACTACCAAAAAACCGCATGGGTGAGGCTATAAGTTATTCCTACGCTTTATGGCCACGAATGAAGAATTATTTAAAAGACGGCAGATTAAAAATCGATAATAATCTGGCAGAAAATGCACTCAGGCCGATTGCTTTGTCAAGAAAAAACTTCATGTTCTGTGGTAACCACGAGGCTGCTCAAAATACTGCAGTGATATGCTCATTGCTTGCATCGTGCAAGGAATCCGGTATAAATCCAAGAGAATGGCTAAATGATGTAATAGCTAAAATGCCATACTACCAGAAGCCGGGAAATGAAGAGAACCTAAGAGCACTCTTGCCAAACTATTGGAAACAACAGGAGTCTAATAAAACTCTAATAATAGTCTAAAGAAACTCTAATAATTATCTGAGGGCTTAATTGCCAAAAGCAATTAGGAGAAAATCAAGGGGTATTTGCTCGGGCGCTTACGGTAGCTCCTCAATTTCTCAATTACTTTTTCTTCTCTCAGTCCTTGATTTTTTTCTCTTCTGTTATACATCTCTTTTATTTCAGGGAATCTTGAATAACATGCAATTAATAACTCCATCATGAAGAGTTCATAATTTGATAAGACAGAAAGATAAATCATTCTGTGAATATTTTTTGACAGGCTGAAATTTCTGTATGGGTTAAATTCTATAGTCTCCTCCTTTGATACATCATCTATAAACTTGTTTCGGTTTAAAATTTCCCACATCCCATACACGTTATAGTTGTATGAGTAAATGCAGCGGTATGGATTCTCTAATACAATTTCATTTCCATAACTTGAAACACCTCCGGCTGAATGATAGATGGTGTCATCTCGGCAAATTTGTTCGTTGTTGACGTACTTGATGGTCTTGCCGTTGTTTTCTAATGATTTATCTGCGGAAATTACCTCCTCAAATTG
>CAYRBM010000324.1:0-3265 GCA_964422425.1 uncultured Odoribacter sp. | reverse complement strand
GTAAATCAACTTTTGGTGTTGAGAAAAACATGATCATTATTTTCGGGGTAACTTTGGTTGCCGTAATGGGCATTTCGAGTATTACTCCTGCTTTTCCGGGCATTATCAAATACTTCGGAATTTCAACACAGGAAGTTGGGTTACTCATTGCTGCATTTACTCTTCCCGGAATATTTCTGACTCCGGTGACTGGCATTCTGGCTGATCGGTTTGGCAGAAAGCTCGTTTTAATACCTGCATTGTTTGTATTCGGAATTGCAGGTTTCCTTTGTTCTTTTATGAATGATTTTCATTGGCTGCTTTTCTTTCTTTTTGTTGAAGGCATTGGTGCTTCCGGACTTTCGAGTATTAATATCACTCTTATAGGTGATTTATACTCGGGAGAAAAACGAACGAAGTTGATGGGCTACAATGCCAGTATTTTGAGTATTGGTACCGCGGCCTATCCGGCTTTGGGCGGATTTATTGCTGCATTCGGGTGGCGCTACGTCTTTTATTTGCCTTTGCTGGCCATTCCGCTGGGTTTCTTTGTGCTTTATGGCTTAAATAATCCTGAACCCAAAGATCATCAGGGGATTGGTGAATATTTTCGGCGTATCTGGAAAAACATTAATCAGCGAAGTGTTTGGGGACTTTTCCTCGTAAATGCATTGGTTTTTATACTGCTTTATGGATCTTACCTTACTTATTTCCCAGTAATGCTAGCTAACCGGCTGTTGGCAAGTTCTATCCACATTGGTTTAGTGATGTCGGTTATGTCGCTTGTTACAGCAAGCACATCTTCTCAGTTGGGACGAATTAACAAGCTTTTACCATCAAAGTCAGTTTTGCTGTTCGGCTCGGTTTTTTATTTTCTGTCGATGATTTTATTGGTTTTTAGTCAAAGTTGGTCCCAGGTTGTTTTATCTGTCGTTGTTTTTGGATTGGGGCATGGTCTGCTGGTTCCATCCATTCAAAACCTGCTTGTAGGCTACGCATCGATTAAAGAAAGAGCGGCTTTTATGTCGGTAAACAGTATGGTGCTGCGTGTTGGCCAAACATTTGGACCTTTGGTTATTGGACTTTTCTACACATTGGGAGGTTTAAACGGTGCTTTTGGGGGTGGAGCTACGGTTGCTGTTTTAATGTTTTTTACTATTCTATTCATGTTGAGCAATGAAGTAGACAAATCACAGCCGGACAAGTGAATTAACTTTAAATTAAAAACTCATAGATAATCAAATTCATTGATATTCTGTGGTAAAATAGTTTTACATTTGCGTAGTTAATCAATTGATTAAATCGCTCAATTAAAAATGAAGAAAGACCGGAATACAGAACAGGACATTATTGAAGCAGCGCGACTGGTTTTTCAGGAGAAAGGCTATAAAGAAGCAACCATGCGCGATATTGCTGCACGGGCCAACATCAACATGGCCATGGTGCATTACTATTTCAGGTCCAAGGAAAATCTCTTTTTCATGATTCTTGACGAAGCTTTTAGGTTGCTGGTCGAGAAAATTGTGACTGTGTTAACCAATGAAGAGTTGGATATATTTGAAAAAATCAGAACTATTGTTCGCGAATACATCACATTTTTTAGTGAAAAGCCTTATCTGCCGCAGTTTCTGATGGGCGAAGTAATCCGGAATCCGGAATGGATTGGGAAACGAATGTTGAAGAATATGAGCTTTTTAACTGTTTTTCGTACGTTCTCCGATCAGCTTGAAAAAGAGTACGAAAGAGGAACGATCCGACAAATATCGGCTCTTTCGTTGCTGCTCAATATCATTTCATTGTGTGTTTTCCCGGCAATTATTAAGCCAATGGCCTATCAGGTAAACGATTGCGATAACTCAGTTTTCGATCTGGTTATTGAAGACCGGAAAACTGAAGTGGCCGATTTTATTATTAAAGCCATTAAGGTTTAAAAATTTTATCTTTAAATTAATCAATTGATTAGTTCGGTTGATTAATTGTTTTTTAATGAAAGCATAGTTTGCTGAATTGCACCAATAAGCCATGAAGTTGTGCAGCTTTCGGTAAACGGTAATTAAAAATGTTCAGAATTATAAACTTGTTAAAACGTGAAAACAGAAATCTATGTCAACGACAAGTTTCGATTTCTTTCCGAATATTTCAGTGGTTTGCCAGAGCGATTCGATTCGCTTGGAACTGAAATCTATCGGGGTCGGAATGATGTCCGTCTGATAAATTTTAACGGACTGATGCTGGCAGTTAAATATTTCAAAAAATTAACGCTGGCAAATCGTTATATTTATGCAACGATACGAAAATCGAAAGCACGACGGGCCTACGAACACACCGAATGGCTGTTGGGGCAGGGAATAAGTTCTCCGGAAAATGTGGCTTACATCAATTGCTACAAGTTTGGAATGTTGCATAAGTCGTATTACATAAGTTTATATTCGAGTTATAAACCATTGAAAGATATGCTGTCGTTACCAATTTCTGAATCGGAAGAAGGGTTGAAAGCATTTGCCCGGTTTACCTATAAGATTCATAAAGCTGGAGTATTTCACCACGACTATTCAATAAATAATGTTTTGTACTCAAAAGTCGATAATCAATACGATTTTTCGCTGATTGACAATAACCGGCTTAAAACTTCGGTCTATTCATTCCGGAAAGGGATGAAAAACCTGAACCGCATGGCCATTCCGGTAGAAGGAATGGGTATTGTTGCGGCCGAATATGCGCGTGCTTCGGGAGCCAACGATCTGGAAATACTAAATGCAATGACTCTTACGCGTTTGCTTTTCCAGGCCCGAATAGCGTTGAAGAGATGGTTAAAAGCGCCACTGCGTTTGTTAAAAGGAATATTTAAAACAACAAGATATGGATTTTGAGTTAACCGTAATTATTCCGGTTTATAATGAGGAAGATAATCTGGAAAGGGTGCACCTCCGGATGAGTGAGTTTATGAAATCGGCTGTAAAAAAGACAAAAGTATTGTTTGTGAATGATGGATCGAAGGATGGGAGCTTAGAAAAAATTAAAGAAATCTGTAGCCAATCTGACTCGTTTACCTATTGTTCTTTTGACCGGAATTATGGTTTGAGTGCCGCCATAAAAGCAGGATTTGATTATTCAGATACGCCCTGGACCGGATATATTGATGCCGATTTGCAAACTTCTCCTGATGATTTTAATATCCTTCTGGGCCTTACTGACAAATATGATTTAATTACCGGAGTTAGAAGTAACCGTAAAGATTCGTTTGTAAAGAACCTTTCTTCGCTGATAGCGAATGGAATTCGCAGGG
>CAYRBM010000323.1:0-3267 GCA_964422425.1 uncultured Odoribacter sp. | reverse complement strand
TTCAATTACCTTTTCTTTGTGGTGCGGAACACTCCACGATGCTTCATCGTTGGTATTGCCATGACCGATATGATACACTTTTCCCATCGCTTCGGCACGGTAACCGGCTTTCATAAAATATTGGGGCAGGGTAACCGCCTCCGGATAAACATCGCGGAACTCGGTTCCGAAGTTGTAAAGACCGGAACTTGTTGACCGTGTGCCCAGCATGATGTTGTAGCGCGAGGCCATACAAACGGCCTGGTTGCAAAAAGCTTTGTTGAAGCGCACGCCTTTGGCTGCAAGCTTGTCGATATTCGGGCTAAAGGCAACCTGATCGCCATAACAACCCAGGTTTGGTTTCAGGTCGTCAACTAAAAACAGAATAACGTTTTTGCGGCTCTCGTTTGGTTTTGGTGCGGCCTGCTGACCATTTACTATTCCGAAACCGCAAAGCAAAACTGCTGCGCCAAGAGGCTTTTTGCTGTTAAATGATAGATTTTTTAACGTGTTCATATCGGTATATGTAACAAGACATCGAAAGCAGAAAAATCGCCTTTTTTTTAATTCAAAACGATTCATATCTTCCGAATTCGACATGCTTTCCATTTAGATCAGGTAAATGTAAAAAAGTTTAACCCTTTTCTTTAGAATGCTGTCGATCGATGAAATTATAGCTTTGCTGTGTGGGTTGTTTTTATGTTTTTTAAATTATCGAAAAGTCTATCAGAAGATATAAAATCAACGTTTTTAGGGAATTATTCTGCCAAAGCGGCATGTCAAATTCTAACAGCCACTTAATAAAAATCTTATTTGCATTTGCTTGAAAATTGTTAGTTTAGGGTCATCTTTACGAAAAAGATATAACCTAAACCACTTATTGATCTTTCCGGAGAATTGATAAGTTTAAACCAACAAATGCAATGAAATACCTATTTTTATTTCTATTCCTGATTGTCAGTGTATTCAATGATGCGCTGGGGCAATCCAAAAATCTGAGTGAAAATGTGGTGATAACATCCCAAAAGGGTGAAATCAAAGTACAAACCAACGAAAAGAGGGAACTACTCTTGAATGTTTCGCCAAAGGATGTGCGGCGATTGAAAGCGAAAGGGTTTGTCAGATACAGCGATTTTGGAGCAAAAGGCGACGGAAAAACCGACGATACCGACGCCATTGCAGCCACACATGCGTTTGCAAATCAACATGGTCTTCAGGTGAAAGCCGATGAAGGATTTACTTACTACTTCGGAGGAAAGAACCGGCCAGCGGTGATCAGAACAGATACCGACTTTGGGACTGCTGCTTTTGTCATCGACGACACTAACGTTGAAAACCGCAATCCAAATATTTTTGTGGTTAGTTCTGCCTTGCAGCCGTTTAAACTCGACGGGATTTCTTCACTGAAGCGAAATCAGGCGAAGATTAATGTCCCTCTGCCGGGAACCTGCCTGATTACGGTCACCAATTCCGGAGTAAAACGTTACATTCGCTATGGGCTGAACCAAAACAATGGCTCGTCGCAAACCGATATTTTTATTGTGGACAAAGACGGGAACATTGACATGAATGCGCCAATTATTTGGGATTTCGATCAAATTACGGAAATCAATGCGCTTCCGCTCGACGAGACGAAGCTGACCATTAAAGGCGGGCGTTTCACCACCATCGCAAACAAGGCCGAGTCGAAATATACTTATTACGGGCGTGGAATTGCAATCAGGAGGTCTAATGTGATTGTTGAGGGACTCGAACACCGCATTACCGGTGAAGGAGAGCACGGCGCACCGTACGGAGGTTTCATCAATGTTGGCGACTGCGCTTACGTGACGGTTAAAAATACGATCCTGACCGGTCATAAAGTCTATCAAACGATTGGGGCCGCCGGACAGCCGGTTTCGATGGGTACCTACGACATTTCCCTAAATCGTGCGCTCAATGTTTCGTTTATCAACTGTCGTCAGACGAACGACATTAACGATAGCCGGTACTGGGGAATTATGGGCTCAAACTATTGCAAGAATATCCTTTACGATGGTTGCATCTTTTCGAGGTTCGATGCACACATGGGGGTTGCCAATGCCACCATTCGCAACTCGACACTGGGGCACCAGGGAATTAATGCCATTGGCAGCGGAACCTTTACTGTCGAAAATTCAACCATCAATGGATGGAGTCTGGTCAATCTTCGATCGGATTATGGCAGCACCTGGCAGGGTGAGCTCATCATTCGGGATTGTACTTTTGTCCCCGGAGGCGGGAAACCAGCTAAAGCCAGCCTGATTGGCGGCTCGTATTCGGGTCAGCACGATTTTGGTTACACATGCTATATGCCTGAAAAAATCGTCATCGAAAACTTAAAAATCGATGATTCCAAACATCCGGAAGACTACCAGGGCCCGGCGATTTTTGCAAATTTCAATCCCCGGATGACCAGCGATTCGTTCGTGGAAAAGTTTCCTTATGTGGTAACCAAGGAAGTAAAACTGAAAAACGTAACCACCAGTAGCGGCAAGACATTGAGAGTTAGCGACAACCCGTTCATGTTCAGGAATGTGAAGATAGTTACCGAGTAAACAGTCATATTTACAGAGCTGCTTTCGAATGGGAAATTACTGCCGATATATTCCTGCAAGAAAGATGAGACTTAAAGCTATTGGGGCAAAGCAGACAGCCCAATGAAATTTATTAAAGACATTTGAGATCATTGATTTCAAATGTCTTTTGTTTATGCTGCATACAAATTTTTATGGAATATTCTGATCAGTAATTGACCAAAAAAATGCCCGCGATTAAAAAAAACGACGAACTAATTTGATGTCAGTTTATTCTTGTTCCATTGTTGGGTGGGGTGAAAGTTTATTTCATAACCCAAAGGAAAGGCATATTAGTCAAAAATAGCTGGTAAAAAGCTTTGAAAGGCTTACCAACATTGATAATAAAGAAAGTTTGATGAAATTGGGTTCATCAAACTTTTTATGTTTATGGGAAAATCAAAAAAAAACGTTGTTGGGCATGCGGTTACAGTGATGTAATTCGATGGGGAAAACAAAACGGGAAACAGCGGTTCAAGTGTAAAAGATGCGGTATCTTTCTAACAGAAAATCGACCAGAACAGCGTATTCAAAATAGGTTTGTGTGGTTTCGAAAATGGATAATTGAACGTCAGACTTATCAAATTTTAAGCAGGGAGAGTGGGCTTTCCCAAGCCACACTTCAACGGACTTTTTACTATTTTTTGGAGCAAGCCCCTTTGGTTAAAATCATAAAACGCGAAGGAGTTCACTT
>CAYRBM010000322.1:0-3282 GCA_964422425.1 uncultured Odoribacter sp. | reverse complement strand
TAAATCAGGTTAAATTCCACATAGCGTCCTCTACGGATTTTCTGCCAGTGTTTTTCGGCTTCGGTAAACGAGCGGCGTCCGTTATTTTTCATCAGTTCGGCGTAAATAACCGGGTAAGCATGGGCAAGATCAGAGGTCAGATTAAGCATTTTTTCGTAGTCCGGATCGTTGTTAACGGCAACACGGTCGAAGAAAATTCCTCCAATGCCGCGTGTTTCCTGACGGTGTTCGATGTAGAAATAATCGTCGGCCCAGTTTTTCCAGACCGGATAAAGAGAAGTATCGTATTTGTCGCAAATGTCTTTCAGGGTTTGATGAAACCAACGGGCTTCATCAGCATTAACATACATCGGAGTGAGGTCGATGCCGCCACCGAACCACGCCGAGCCATTGTCAAGTTCAAAATGGCGCACATTCATGTGAATGGTAGGTACAAACGGGTTTCCGGAGTGAAGTATCGATGAAATACCAGTGGCTTCGAATTTCGAAGCTTTCTCGCCCAGCAAATGAGCCATATTTTCGTTGAAGTCGCCGGTAACATGCGAGAAATTAACACCGGCTTTTTCAATGATCGATCCATTTTGCATTACCCGTGTTAAGCCCGATCCAATTTCTTTTTCCCACGAATCAAGCGAGAATTTTCCGGTTCCGTCGGCTTTTTCGAGTGTGCTACAAATGGTTTGCTGAATGCATTTGTAGAGGGCGGCAGTTTTCGATACGTTCACAGTTGTTGCTTTTGGTTATAAATAGTCATTTACTTCGTGTCATTCATTGTCATTCGCTTCGCGTCATTCAATTGACAATTAATGACTATTAATGACAATTTAATGATCCTGAATTTTTCCAGCCAGTTCTTCAGCTATGGTTCTGCCTTGTTTCACGCGGTCGGCCATGCCGATTCCGTCGCGAATATTTCCGGCTAAGATCAGGCCCGGGTATTTCTGCTGAAGTTTTTCAATCATCTCAAAACGCTGTGCCGATGTTTCGGTGTATTGCGGAATGGCTTTCGGATAGCGGTGAATCCGCATCATATCCGGATTAAAACTGCGGCAACTCATCATACGCGGCATATCCTTACGCACGAGTGCCTCAATTTCATCGTTATCCATGTGAGCAATGTCGGGGCGTTTGGTTCCGCCCATGAACACCGAAAGCAGCGCTCCGCCTTGAGGTGCGCGGCCTTCAAAGAACGACGACGTAAATAACGCACCAAGAATGTTTTTGTTTTCTTTTCCCGGAACTAACCCGCCAAAAGCGTTTAGTGAAATACCTTTCCATTTCTCGAAGCCCAGTAAAACCTGCGTTACGGCGGCGTATTTCAACCGATTGAACGGAGCAATTTCTTCGTCGTTCAGAAACGGCAATAAATCGTTTAACGCATACCCGCCGCATGTGGTAACCAGGTATTTAGGCTCAAGATTTAACAACTGTTCGGGTGTGGTTACCTGAAGCTGAAACCCATTTCCGGAGAATTGTACCATGGTTTCGGCCGAAAGCAAAAAATGTTCGTCGCCAATGGCTTCGGTTAGCGCTCTGACCAAATTTCCTAGCCCTCCCTTGGCTGAAAAAACTTCTTTCGTTGCTTTTTTATCGCGGTCTGTTTTCGGCAGCTTTGCTTTTTTAATCGATCCACGGATGAAACTTCCGTATTCCTGTTCCAGATTCCAGAGTTTGGGAAGCGCGTATTTTGGTACCAATTCGGCCGGATTTCCCGCATATATTCCTGAAATAAACGGGTCGATGGCGTAATCCAGAAACGAGTTTCCGAGACGGCGTTTCACCAGTTCTGATAATGTTTCGTTCGGGTTGGTTCCTTTCGCGCGCCAGGGTTCACCCAATATCCGGAATTTGTCGCCCCAGGTAAAAAGTGGCGTTGAAATAGCCGACCACAATCCAGATGGCAGCGCATTCCATTTATTGTTTTTCCAGATCAGTCGACGTTTAGCCGCCGGATTTGCTGTTTCCAGTTCGCATTTTTCGGCTAAATCTTCAAATAATTCGGCCATTTCCGGATTCCCAATCACACCAGTGTTGGGGCCGGTTTCATACACAAACCCTTTTTCGCGAATGGTCTGGATCACTCCGCCGGTTTTTGCTGATTTATCAACAATCACAAAGTTTATCCCGGCTTTCTTCAGGTAAAAGCCCATTGTGAGTCCGGTTAATCCGGCGCCAATGATTACAACATCAGGATTGGTGGAAGTCATGACTAAACTGGTTTTGAAAAATTGGTTTGTCCTGATTTCAGGAGCGGATCGAACGAGGCGGCCACATTGCGGATAAACAGCTGACCTTCCGGCGTAATTTGTATTTTTTCGTCGGAAAGGGTGATGATTCCGTCGTTGGCAAATTGCTGAAGTAGTTCGGCATTATAGGTTGTGTGCGACTTCACTTCGTTGGCAGTCATTTTCAAAATCTGACCCAGATCGGCCCAAACGATCTGCTCGTTGCACATCAGTTCGGTAATCACTTCGCGAACAACAATTTGCTCGGGAGTGAGTCGATACCCTTTGATGGTGGTTAAGTCGCCTTTGTTGATCGTTTCGATGTATTCGTCAATCGACTTGGTATTTTGCGCGTAAACGCCTTCCAACTGGCTGATTCCGGTGACACCAAAAGCATAAACCTGTCCGGTTGTGCGGCGGGTGCAATAACCCTGGAAATTGCGATGCAACTGCTTGTTGCGGCGTGCCTGTGTAAGTTCGTCACCGGCATTGGCATAATGATCCATCCCGATGGCTTCGTAACCGTTTTGAGTCATCAGCGCGAAAGCAGCCTCATACATTTTTATTTTTTCATCCGGAGCAGGCAAACCTTCTTTTTCCAACTGCTTCTGAATTTTGCTTACCCACGGAACATGCGCATACGAGAAAGTTACCAAGCGATCCGGTTTCAGCTCAATGGCTTTTTTAATGGTTTCTGCAAAGTTGGCCGCCGTTTGTTTGGGCAAACCGTAAATGAAATCGAGGTTCACGGCCATGTTGGGCGAATCCTGTTTCAGGAAAGCCATAATCTCTTTCACCGGAAGTGCTGCCGAATCGCGGTTTACCGCATCCAAAACTTCGTTGTTGAAATCCTGAATACCCAAACTAAACCGGTTGAAACCGGCTTTTTTCAGTCCGGTCATTTGCTCGTAAGTGAGGTATGCCGGATTGACTTCAATGGCAATTTCAGGATCGGGAATAAACTCAAAAGTATCGAACAGCAAGCCGTTGATTTCCTGCAAATACTCGAAAGGACCTGCATTGGGCGTACCTCCGCCGTAATGAATTTGCGATACTT
>CAYRBM010000321.1:0-3292 GCA_964422425.1 uncultured Odoribacter sp. | reverse complement strand
ATGTCCATACATATTTTTTAACTTATATTTTTTCATGTTCCCCGATTTATTTATTGTAGTAATTGTTTCCAACTTAAATTTTCATTTAAGCAATATATTTTTAAATAGGGGATTAGAATTATGTTTCGGGCAAACAACTAAAACCAAAAAAGTTCCATGTAGAAATGAAATCCTAAATCCCCTATAGTTCAAATTACAATTTAATACTTTTCCTTATGAACTATTACGGCTTGGTTATTATATTTCCTTTAATTGTAACGGTTACCAGTGAGTTTTTAGCATTGGAGCTCACCGTAATAGTTTTAGAAAAAACACCTAATCTGTTTGTATCATATTTAACTTTGATAACGCCTGTTTTTTCAGGGGGAATAGGCGCATTAGGCCATTCTGGAACAGTACACCCACAGGATGTTTTCACATCATTTAAAATTAAAGGTCCTTTTCCTTTATTAGTAAACTTAAACTCGCAATTTCCATCGCTTCCTTGTACAATTGTTCCGTAATCATGCACGGTTTTCTCAAATACTATAGAATCATTTTTTAAATTTTGCTTCTCCTGGGCAAATAAACCTAAACAAACTATATTAAGAAGAAAAAAGAGAATTACTGACTTTTTCATACTATCAATTTTAAATTTATTAATTATTTTTTATTCCATTTTTAATTAAGGGGGTATCTAAAATTTTGCACCAGATAAACAAATCAAACCCCAATTTATACATGAAAAAGAAATAGTGCGCAATTTTAAATACCCCAGGTCTTAAGTAATGTTATACTATCAGATTCTATTTGCCTCTTTTTATTTGCCATCCAAAATCACCGGAGATTTTCCGTCGGTGATGATAATTTTAGCATTTGGCGACCGGACTAAATCCCGGGTTATCTCCAGCGCTTTGAATTGAATCAACTTGTCGGTTAGGGAAGAATTCAGCATGTCTTGTGATTTTTTGATGGCTTCTGATTCTATAACCAGGCGTTCAGATTCTTTCTTTTGCTTCTCAACGATAAAATCAAGTGCAATACGCTGTTTCGAAACTTCCAGTTCGGCTTCCTTTTTCTCTTTTTCAATCTGGTAATTAAGATTTTTTCTTTGTATCTCCAAATCTATTTCAGTCTTTTTAGAAACCTGTTCGGCTGTTAATTTTGACTGGATTGATTTGGTTACTTCGTCTGGCAGATCAATGTCTTTCATAAGAACTAAATCCACAAAGAAACCATACTGGCCAATAGTAGAAATGAGTTTTTCTTTAATGGAATTTTCTATCTCTACCCGCTGGGTAATGAGTTCGATTGCTTTGTGGTTAAGCCCCTCCTGGCGCAAGGCAGTGATTAAATTGTTAATGATAAGGGTGTTTTGATAATAACCATCGAACCTCTTATAAATGCTTTGCACCGAATCCGGTATTAAATGATAAAGCAGGGTAATTTCAGAAGTGACTTCTATTCCTTCGATGCTATGAAAACCAAGTTTCTTGGAATATTCCGTTACGCGGGTATCAAAACGCTCTATTCTGGTTCCAATAATCCCTCGGGCATGAGCGCCGGGCATCAGGATACCGGGTTGTATTTTTCCATATTTCACCTTTAATGCTACTTCGCCAGGGCGGATAATGGCACAACTACTTAACAGGGCAGCTACTGCCACTATCAAATAAATAAATTTTAAATTTTTCATAATCTTAATTTTGAATTTATAAAAAGAAAATCTGTAATTCTTCATGAATTTTTTAAATCTAAATATTTCACTGTTTCACTGGTTGAAAGAGGTTTGGTTACGTTTCCTGTACGCAAGAAGAAAACAGTTTGATTATTTTCCTCAAAGTAAACAGGCCGTTTAGAGGGAATAATCGATAAGGAACAGATTTCCTTATCCCTGATTCTATGAAATGACACGTGTATTTTACTGCAAATGTCTTTTCCAAATTCGTTTGATACGATTAGCATTAACCGTTGTTCAAAGCCATCTTTAGATTCCTTTTTTAAAGACCAATAATCGTTCTCAAGGCCTAAAATTCCACCGTCATCATCAACTCCAATAATTAAAGTACCTCCATTACTGTTTAAAAATCCGGCAATTGATTTTAATATTGCACTCTCTAGATTCTTATCTGTTTTTATCTGGCGATAGTCATGCCTAAGTGATGATTTGAATTCTACTTTAGCATTTTCACCTTTTTCGATTAGTGTTAAAACATCCGAGGTAGTAAGCTCCTTTTTTGGTTTTCTTTTCTTATACCGATAAAGGATTGTACCTGCAATCACCCCAATTGCAGAAATAGCCACATTTAGAAAAAAAATATCAATATCCCTGGGTGGTAAGAGTACTTTGTATATGTCAGATAAATTTTGTTGAAGCGAAATTTGATGATCAGAGAACTCGTATTGGTAAACTGCCAACAAGAGTGGTGAGACAATAAATAGAAATATTCCTCCTCCTGCTACTTGCCAAATAAATAAATTATTGAAATATCGTTTCATGATGAAAATATTATTTGATAAAAAAGGTAGAAACTGGTGGGGATTTTATATTCCCCACCAATCCTAATTAAACCATTAAACACTGGCAACGCGGCAATAGGGACACCACTTTCCCTGCTTAATATTGTCGGGTGTTGATTGAAACTGGTGTCCGTTCCGGCATTGCCAAAGCATTTTTGTTTTACAATTCCCATACATAGCAGAGAGGCATTTTCCCTCATTCTCTTTAGCTAATATATGCATGGCATCCATCCCAAAAGCTTGGTTGCCCGCACAAACAGGGCACCAACTATTCCTGACTTTAATGCTAAAAGGTGTTGCAAGCCATTGATGGCCACAATTGCATTGCCAGAGAAGTTTCACCTTACTATTGGTGTAAGAAGGTGATAAACACTTTCCTCCTTTGACAATTGCTATTTCACGCATTTCAAGAATACCATCCATGGCTTCTAAACCTTTTCGTCCAGTCGGATTTCTTCACCCGTTTTTACACGATATGCTTTCTCTACATTGGAAATATAAATAAGGCCATCGCCGTGATTACCCGTCCGGCCATGTTTCGATATGATCTTAACTATTTTATCTACATCGTTCTTATTGCACACAATTTCAATTTTAGCGACCTTGCTTTCGGTAATTGAAAAGCGGGTTGAAACTGTAGCGTCTGCACTTTCAAGGTTGCCGGTGCCTTCAGCCATTGAAACGGTTAAATTTGGGAAACCGGCTTCGAGTAAGTTCTGAAATATATCGTTTACCTTGAAAGGCTTTACAAATGCTTTTATTGCTTTCATGTTAAATTATTTTTTTGTTATTC
>CAYRBM010000320.1:0-3372 GCA_964422425.1 uncultured Odoribacter sp. | reverse complement strand
AATTGGTTTACAGTCTGGTATACATTTCATACGAATGAGGAAAATACAATGAAATTAAGTCTCTATCGTACTATCATCAGGGATGTCAAAGTAAATGGATTCTACTATATTTGGGACCTTTGTCTTGTCAAATTGCGATTTCGAAAAGAATCCAAATTTTACAAAAGAATGACAGATGAAGAATATATAAAATTCAAGTATTTAAATAAAAGGGGTAAAAAAATCGATTTAGAAAATCCATTATCATTCAACGAAAAATTGAATTGGTTGAAACTATATAATCGGATTCCAGAGTATTCGGTATTAGTAGATAAATATAACGTAAGAAAATATGTGGCAGATAAAATTGGCGAAGAACATTTAATTCCACTTATCGGGGGGCCTTGGGATTCAGTTGATAGGATCGATTTTGAAGTTATGCCCCAACAATTTGTTTTGAAATGCACCCACGATAGTGGAAGCATCGTCATATGTCATGATAAAAGAAACTTCGATCCGAATCGTGACACAGTCATATTGAAAAAGGGATTAATGAAAAACTTCTATTGGGTTGGGCGGGAATGGCCATACAAAAATGTAAAACCACAAATTGTTGCAGAAAAGTTCATGGTTGATGAGTCAGGAAATGACCTGAAAGACTATAAGATATTTTGCTTTAACGGCAACCCTCGATTAATTCAAGTTGATTACAATAGATTCAAAGGACATATGAGAAATCTGTATTCAACAGAATGGGAGTTTTTAGATGTTAAGCTGACTTATCCAACGAATCCTGACGCTCAAATTCCAAAACCTGCCAAATTAGACATTTTACTAGAGTATGCTCGAGCGCTATCACGAGGTATACCTTTTGTCAGAACCGATTTTTATATTATAAATGATCAGATATATTTTGGTGAATTAACTTTTTTCCCGGGATCTGGATGGGAATTTTTTGAACCAGAGTCTTTTGAAATGTCTCTGGGACAGTTACTTGTCTTGCCTGTTAAAAGATAGAGATAGATTTTACTTCAATTGCGCATTAGCAAAAAAAATGGAGGTATCTGATCCAAGTCAGATACCTCCAAAACAATAATGCATTACTCTGCAGGCTTACTTAATCGTGATCGTCTTGGTGTCGCGCAGGACGCCGATGTAGATCTTGCCGCGGTTGAGTGTCAGTTCGCTGCCATCGGCGCGGGTGAAGATCCAGGGCTGCGCAGTGCCGCCCTTTTTCCAGGTAATTTTTTCATAGGCGCCACCGGTCAGATAGTAACCCGAGCCAGAGGTCAGATCATATTCCTTGAGGATGTCGCCGTTGAACTGGGTGACAGGCGCTTGGAGGAGTAGAACATTGGTGAATTCCAGTGCCTTGCCAGTTGCTTCGTCGATGTGGTCGGCGTTGAACTGGCCCTTCTTGTAGGTCTTGCTGGTTGAGTCATAAGTGAAGGTGGCGACCGCATAATTGGAAAAGGGAGCCGTCGCCTTGACTGCGCTGCCGCCAGTAGCGGGGACGATGTCAGCGGTGGGCTGGAAATAGAACCAGGCGCGGTTGCCATTGGTGTTTTGGTCGGAAATACCCAGCTTGTCGATCGCCTTGAGCAAGTTCTCGCCCGTGGTCTTGACGCTGTGCTCGTAGCCGCGGCTGGCGCGCCAGTTGGCGTCGCGCCAATAGGCATAATCCGCATTGGTGCTGTCGATGTTGTCTGTGTTCTGGATCATGACCTGGTCATAAGCCGCATAGGAGCCGCCGAAATGGACGACAATCGCACCGAATGCACCGGCCAAGTCAATGAAGTCGTGACGCAGGCTGCGGATCGAACCAATTTCCGGAATATCAGCAGGATTGGCAAAGACAGCCATCAGGCGGGTGATGTCTCCTTCGACCTCGAGCTCATAAAGCAGATCGGCTGAGCTGATACCAGCCTGGGGGGTGGCGGTCTTGATGTTGTTGATCATGATGCCGATTGGCCGGACGTTGATTGCCGACGGATCTGTCACCGGCAGACCATTGATCGGATTGTAACCGGCAATTTCCTTTTCCGGTTGAGCCGGAGCAGCAGTTGTCTCAGCGGGGGTCGTTGTTGTGGTCGGCTCGATGGTCGCAGGCGCAACAGTTTCTTTTTCCTTTTTACAGGCGGCCAGTGGCAGCACAAGAATAGCTGCAAGCAAAACGAGCAGGATGACCCGAAGCCAGGGTGTCATAGAGCGATTCGTCTGTTTCATGGGTACTCTCTCCAGTCAGAAAATTTGGGCAAATCGTTATTATCTTAGCAATCCCGTGAATTAGATGCAAATCAGAGGGAATTGTTCCCGACCGAATCAGTCATATGCTGGAAATTTTACTCTGACAAGGTCCAATCAGAGCCATCCGTTTCATTTCGGCGCCAAATTTGGTAGACTCTATCCGATTAAGTTTATAAATGATTGAAAGAGGCGTTTTATGAAAATCGCGATTGCCGGGATCGGTTATGTCGGTCTGTCCAATGCCGTGCTCTTGGCCCAGCACCATGAAGTTGTCGCTCTGGATATCGTCCAGGCCAGGGTTGACCAGATCAACAATAAAAAATCTCCGATCGTCGACGCCGAGATTGAGGAATATTTGTCTACCAGGCCCCTCAGCCTGCGCGCCACGACCGACGCAAAAGAAGCCTTTACCGGCGCCCAGTACGTGATCATATCCACCCCGACCAATTACGACCCGGACATCAATTTCTTTGACACCAGTTCGGTCGAGGCGGTGATCCAGAACGTCCTCGAGATCAATCCGGACGCCGTCATGGTGATCAAATCCACCGTTCCGGTCGGTTACACGAAAGACGTCCGCGAGAAATTCCAGACCGACACCATTCTATTCTCGCCGGAATTCCTGCGTGAAGGCAAGGCCCTCTATGACAACCTGCACCCCTCGCGCATTGTCGTTGGCGAACAGTCCGAACGGGCGCGGATCTTTGCCGACCTGCTGCTGGAAGGTGCCATCAAGAAAGATGTGCCTGTCCTGTTCACTGATCCCACCGAAGCCGAGGCGATCAAGTTGTTCGCGAACACCTACCTCGCCCTGCGGGTTGCCTTTTTCAACGAGCTCGATACCTATGCCGAGCTCAGAGGCCTCAATTCGCGCCAGATCATCGAAGGCGTTGGTCTCGACCCGCGCATCGGCAGCCACTACAACAACCCCTCGTTTGGCTACGGTGGCTACTGCCTGCCCAAGGACACCAAGCAGCTCCTGGCCAATTACGCCAATATCCCGAACAACATCATGGCCGCGATCGTCGATGCCAACCGCACCCGCAAGGACCACGTGGCCGACAGGATTATCCAGCGCAAGCCCAAGGTCGTCGGCATCTTCCGCCTGGCGATGAAGGCCGGCTCCGACAATTTCCGCCAGTCCTC
>CAYRBM010000319.1:0-3382 GCA_964422425.1 uncultured Odoribacter sp. | reverse complement strand
GACTGGCATGGAATAATCAATTGCCGTCAAAGGATATTGCAAATGAGTGGATTGAGCAAACTTTTTCAACTGATCCTGAATTTGTTTCCGAAGTTGGCAGCATGATGATTCAATCGCGCGAAGCTGTGGTAAATTACATGACCCCGATCGGGCTTCATCACCTGATGGGTTGGAATCACCATTACGGCCCTGAGCCCTGGTGTGCCATTCCGAATGCCCGCCCCGACTGGATGCCGTCGTATTATCACAAAGCCGATGATAACGGAATTGGCTTCGACCGCTCGTCATCAGGGAGTGGAGCGGTGTTGCAATATGCCGAACCTTTACGATCAATGTACGACAATCCGGCAACTTGTCCCGAAATTTATCTGCTGTGGTTCCATCATTTGTTGTGGGACTATTTGCTGCCCAATGGCAATCAGCTTTGGGACGAGTTGTGTTACAAATATAGCCTGGGTGTCGATCAGGTAAAGAATTTTCAGAAAATATGGGACAGGCAGAAAGGAAAGGTTGATGGCGAAAGGTTTGTTGAAGTTCAGCAACAACTGGTTGTTCAGACCAAAGAAGCCATTTGGTGGCGCGATGCTTGTTTGTTGTATTTCCAGACATTCTCGAAAAAGGAAATTCCGCTTGAACTCGACCGCCCAATAAACCGGCTCGACGATATGAAAAAGATAAAATTCAACATGGGGAATCACAACTAAAGAGTGAGCCAACAGAAGAATTGTTAAAAACTGACAGCCTATAGAAATATCTCAATACGGCCTTTTTTATACCTTTGGAAAAACCAATCTAAACCAACCATGTCCAACCTTTCCCGAAATTCATTACTGACTGGCCTTTTTGTTTCTTCGGTTCCGGCAATTGGTCAATCTTTGCCCAAACCGCAAACACCCAATGTGGTTCTTATTTTTATGGATGATATGGGCTACGGCGATTTGAGTTGTTATGGGGCCCTTCAGTATAAAACTCCGAATTTAGATAAATTGGCTTCACAGGGAGTTCGGTTTACCAATTTTGTTTCGGCTCAGGCGGTGTGCAGTGCATCGCGTGCAGGCATTCTGACCGGTTGTTATCCCAATCGGGTCGGAATTTCAGGAGCTTTAATGCCCGATGCAAAAATCGGCCTGAATCCGGAGGAAGAAACAATTCCTGAAGTCCTGAAAAAACGCAATTATAAAACCGCTGCTGTCGGGAAATGGCATCTTGGACATTTGCGCGAGTTTTTGCCATTGCAGCAAGGATTTGATGAATACCTGGGATTGCCTTACTCGAACGATATGTGGCCTGTTAATTACGATGGAAAGCCTGCGATGGCCGATAAAAATGATCGTAAATTCAATTACCCGCCATTGCCGTTGATTGATGGGAACGAGAAAGTTCGGGAAATAAAAACACTCGATGATCAGTCGGAGTTAACTACTTTGTACACCGAAAGGGCCGTTCGGTTTATTTCGCAGCATAAGAAAGAGCCTTTCTTTTTATACATGGCTCACTCGATGCCGCATGTACCACTGGCGGTTTCGTCTAAATTTAAAGGGAAAAGTCAACAGGGCATGTATGGCGATGTGCTGATGGAAATTGACTGGTCGGTTGGCGAAATCCTGAAAACGCTTGAAAAGAATGGTTTGGATAAAAATACGCTGGTCATTTTCACTTCTGACAATGGTCCATGGCTAAACTTTGGTAATCATGCCGGTTCAACCGGAGGATTGCGCGAAGGGAAAGGCGCGAGCTTTGAGGGTGGCCAACGTGTTCCCTGCCTGATGAAATGGCCAGGCCATATAGCCCCTGGAACTGTCTGCAATAAACTTGCCTCTACAATCGATATTCTTCCGACCCTGGCTTCAATTACGCAATCACCACTTCCGGAGAAGAAAATTGACGGCGTGAATATTTTGCCGCTTATGCTGGGTGACGAAGCTGCCAATCCACGAGAAACATTCCTGTATTATTACCGGAAAAATAGCCTGGAAGCCGTTCGCAAAGGCGACTGGAAACTGGTTTTTGCACATCCCGGCCGCACCTACGTTGGTTTTAGACCCGGAGCCGATGGTTTTCCCGGGAGTGTAAACGAAAATTTTCAGCACGAAGAAGGACTGTATGATTTGCGTCGGGATCCGGGCGAGCGATACGATGTAAAGGAATATTATCCGGAAGTTGTTGCTGAACTAAAGAAAATTGCCGAAGAAGCCCGTCAGGATTTGGGCGACGACATACAGAAAGCGGAAGGAAAAAACCGGCGGGAGCCCGGACGCATTGATACAGCTAAATAACCGAACTAAAAACTAAGCCGATGAATAGAACAAAAACCTTAGCATTACTGAGCCTTTGCTCGGTTGGCGCACTGCCTTCGTGCACCAAACAGGCGCCAAAACAAACCCGCCCGAATATTCTTTTTATTATGAGCGACGATCATGCTTATCAGGCGATCAGCGCGTATGGGCATGGATTGAACAAAACACCTAACATCGACCGGATTGCCAACGAAGGTGCTATTTTCAATCGCGCATTTGTTACCAATTCGATTTGCGCACCGAGCCGTGCAGTAATCTTGACCGGGAAATTCAGTCATGTGAATGGCAAAGTAGATAACCGCTTGCCTTACGACTGGAATCAGCAAAACGTAGCCAAGATTCTTCAGCAAAACGGATATCAAACCGCCCTGATTGGTAAAATTCATCTGGAAGGTTCGCCACAGGGATTCGATTACTGGAATGTGCTTCCGGGGCAGGGGAATTATTACAATCCCGATTTTATTGAAAACGGTGTAAAAAAGCAGGTTCCGGGATATGTTACCACACTGACCACCGAATTTGCTTTGAACTGGCTCGATAAAACACGCGATAAATCGAAGCCTTTCTTCCTGATGTATCACCAGAAAGCGCCGCACCGCAACTGGCTTCCCGAAGAAAAATATCTCGACTTGTATGAAGATCAGGATTTTGCTTTTCCTGAGAACTTTTTCGACGATTATCAGGGACGCGGAACTGCCGCCCACACTCAGGAAATGGGTATTGTAAAGGATATGCGCTGGGGACACGATATGAAATTTGAGATTGATCCATATACCGGTAAACCTACCGGTTTTGAGAACGATCTGAAACGGATGGACTCGGCGCAGCGCCAGGCATGGACCAACGCATACAATCCGCGCAACGAAGCATTCCTGAAAAATAAACCTGAAGGAAAAGATTTGGCCAAATGGAAATATCTGCGGTATTTGCGCGATTACCTGAAATGTATCAAATCAGTCGATGATGGAGTTGGAGAGGTTTTGGATTATCTTGATAAAAACGGTCTGGCTGAAAATACCATTGTGGTTTATACTTCCGATCAGGGATTCTATTTGGGTGAGCATGGCTGGTTCGATAAACGGTTT
>CAYRBM010000318.1:0-3384 GCA_964422425.1 uncultured Odoribacter sp. | reverse complement strand
GCACCCGCAATGCAATTTGCAATTTGTTGTGTGGTGTTATTTTTTAATTTTTATTAATTCATAACCAGCAGATTTTCTTTCCTCAATCACTAAATCCAAATATTTTGTATTTAATTCTGCATTAATCAGTTGACACAGTTCTCTCCCAGCATTGGTAAAAGCTATTTGTTGAAAACGAAATTCTTTAAGTTCTAAGTTTTTAATGTTCCTGATTTGATATAAATCATTCCCTATAGAGTTTATTGACCAACCAATTTGAGGAAGGATTCTAAATATTTTTACGAGATTGTCATTATCATGTATTAATCCTGCGTCTCTTAGAAGCATCATGTCGCCATATTTGAATCCAAAGTCATCAAGCGAATTTTTTCCGCTCAGTTTCCAGATTTGACCATAATCCGATGCAAGAGTACAGGCAATCTGAAACTTTTCTGCTTCTTGTTTTGATATGTTCGAAACAACTTCTAAAGTTCTAAAACTCACTTTCCCTGGTTGGGATATTTCTCCGGCTAGTATTTTAGCCCATATTTCCTGCATTTCTTCCTCAGAAACATCTTGGGCCTTGTTGAAAAATCTTGTTCTCCAATCATTATCTACAGGCTTATCTGATACTACTTCATCCAAATATTTTATGGACTTCTCCGCAATTTCTTCAATATTAATTTGCCTATTTAATTCTTGATTTACCAATCTTTTTTGAGCTCTTTCAATTAATTCAATTTTCGCGTCCCCTTCAATCAATATTTTTTTTGCTTCTGCTTTGGCCAATATTTCACTTTTATACGCTTCTGCTTCAGCTTCTTTTCTAATTGCTCGTGGTTTGTATATAACACCAATCCCACTACTTACAACTTCTATAAGTTTAGTAATTGCTTTACTATCAAATTTTACGATGCTCATATTCTTTATTTTAATACCACACAACTATTGTGTATCAACAATGGTTGTTATTTTTCTTTTATCGTGTTTCGAGGTGTTGTTATACACCCAAATTGGAGGGATAACAACACCTATTATAATCGGTAGAGGAATTTTATTTCCACAGATTCCGGTTCCCATTGTTGCGTATTTAGATTTCGTTTTGCAGGAAGGTCTTTTGTCGGTTCATATTGGGGCGGTTAGGTTTAGTTTAACATTCCCCCAAATTTAGGATAACCGATTATTATATGCAACAGGAAAAGCCTTTGCGGGTAAAGTTTTTTGGCGTGTGAATCAAATATTTCGGAGTTCTGCGGGCACTGGAAGCCGTGCGGCGTTGTTCAAATGCCCTTTGGCAGTTTTGGGAAGCCTTTGGGCGGTTTATTTTTTATGAATATCCGATGTTGTATGGATTTTATCCTTTGCCGTTAGCTTCAGCTGACCGATAGAATGCTGATCAAAGCCAATGCCTTTAGCCACAGCATTTCGGGCTAAAGCCCAAACTCTTAATTTTCATTTGATCCGTTGACTGAAGTCAACGGCAAAGCATATCGCTTTAATATTCAACTGTTTTGAGTCTGTTTCGTCACCTCTTGTTTTCACTTTGACAGTTCTTGTTTTGACTTCGTCGTCTCTTGTTTTCACTTTGGCGATGAAGAAATGCATTTTGTCGATGAAGAAATAGACAATGACGGTAAAGAAATGAACATTGAAGATCAAGAAATGCAAAATGACAATCAAGAAATGAACTGTGTCGATCAAGAAATGAACAGTGACAGTAAAGAAATGGACAGTGACGATTAAGAAATGAATTGTGATTGTAAAGAAATGAACTGTGTCGATCAAGAAATGAACAGTGATAGTAAAGAAATGAAAAATGACGATGAAGAAATGGACAGTGTCGATCAAGAAATGCAAAATGTCGATAAAGAAATAGACAATGACAGTAAAGAAATGCAAAATGACGATGAAGAAATAGACAATGACGGTAAAGAAATGGACAGTGACAGTAAAGAAATAGACATTGACGGTAGAGAAATGCACATTACAAACTCTAAAATGGAGTCTGATCGTAATAAAATGGTTATTGTCGGAAGTAATAATGTGAGTTGCCGATTTTACTCGTAACCCGGATCACGCAACACGCAACATTTTTCACTGCCAACTGCCACCGACCACTGTTTCTCCGTCTTCTCCCTTCCTATTCTCTAAAATCGAGCAAAATCTTTACGTTTTCGGCCGGGTTTTCGTCGAGCAGTTCGAATCCGCGCTGCGTTTGCGAGCCGTGTAACACCTGCGAAATCAAAGCTTCGGGTTTCAGCCGCCCGTGTTGCAAATGCTCGATGGCTTCGGCAAACTCGCCATGACTTACCCTCGACGACACAATTTTCGCTTCCTTCCAAATCAGTTCTTTAAACAGCACCGGCGTGGGTTCGTTGCCCAGTCCGAGCACACAAACTGTTCCTCCGCCCACAATGCTTTGAATACATCCGCGCACCGGGTTCACCACACCCGCAATTTCGTGCGCATGCCCCACTGCCTCGAACGCCACATCCACCCCTTTGCCCCCCGTTTCGGCCTTGATGCGCTCCACCGGGTTTTCGCGAAGGGCGTTAATGGCCACTACATTGTTGTAATGCGCCGGACCAATGGCCAGCCGCTGTTCGAGAATATCGACCATAAAAACCGTGTTGTCGGTCACCGTTCGCACGGCTTCGAGAATGCAGAGTCCCACCTTGCCCGAGCCCCAGATCACGACGGTGTCGTTGGGTTTTACGCCTGCCCGGTTTTTGGCATGACAGCCAATGCTGAGTACTTCAACCAGGGCCACATGTTCGTCGGGGATATGCGCCGGAACCTTGTACAACATCGACGGAGGCAGCGAGATGTATTCCGCAAATCCGCCGTCGGAGTCGATGCCAATCAGCTTCAGGCTGGTACAGGCCGGGTAGTGCCCTTTGAGGCAGGCCGGACAAGTTCCGCACCAGTAAATCGGGTCGGGAGCCACTTTGTCGCCTACGGCCCAGCCCTCAACACCTTCGCCTACTTCGGCCACCGTTCCGCCGAACTCGTGCCCCATAATCATCGGCGTTTTCGTGCGCGGATGAAACTCACCTTTGTGAATGTGCTGGTCGCTTCCGCAAATGCATCCGTAGCTGACGCGGATTAAAACTTCGCCGGGTCGGCAGGTTGGCTTCTCCACATCGAGCCATTCCACACGGTTGTATTCGGTTAAAACTGCTGCTTTCATAGGTGTTGGTTAAAAAGTAACTAGATGAATAAACATTCGAAATTTTGACTGTGTCACAGAATGGGGCTTTGCCCCAACCCCCAAATCCTTTTTTGTCTTGACACAAAAAAGGATTCAAAAAAGGTCAAGGCTTAGCCCGCTTCGCACGAAAAACTAGCGCTTGACGGCTAAAATCTTTTAAACTCGCCTTCGGCTCAAACAGAAAAGATTTTTTA
>CAYRBM010000317.1:0-3406 GCA_964422425.1 uncultured Odoribacter sp. | reverse complement strand
AATCATCAGGTCGGCCCACGATATTTTCTTTCCGTATTTTTGTTTGATGGGCCAGAGCAACCGGCGGGCTTTGTCGAGGTTGGCATTGTCGGGCCAGCTGTTCAGGGGCGCAAAACGCTGCTGTCCGGCGCCTGCACCGCCACGGCCATCGCCGGTACGGTAAGTTCCGGCACTGTGCCAGGCCATGCGTATAAACAACGGTCCGTAATGTCCGAAATCGGCTGGCCACCAGTCCTGCGAGTCGGTCATCAGTTTATGCAAGTCGCTTTTGATTGCTTTCAGATCGAGGCTTTTGAATTCCTCGGCGTAGTTAAAACCTTTGTCCATCGGGTTCGATTTGCACGAATGCTGACGAAGGATATTTAATTTCAGTTGGTTGGGCCACCAGTCGCGGTTTTTTGTTCCACCTGCGCCAACGCTGTGCTTGCCGGTAGCTCCGGTTACCGGGCATTTGCTCATGTTTTCTGATTTGTTTTCCATTTCTGTAAATTGAGTTAGTTCGTATTAATGGTTGTCAGATGTCTCTTTTTTGAAACAACTTCCGGGTGAAAATGTTTTCAGAAAAAAAATGGCAAAAAAATCGTAGCTGCCTATAAATTAGGCAATTGACACAATGTGATCGAACCTGAAAGTTGGATTGGGACGACCCGGACTTAAGCAACGGGAAGCGATAATTTTCTGGCTGATGGACGTTTCGGTAACTTTGTCGAGCGCAGTACGAACAATGTTCTCCAGCGATTCGGGCATCATCTCAACGCGGGCATTCACTGTCAGTCGGGCGTTGTTGCTGATTCCTGCTGATTGGCGGAAAGTGAGTGTGCTGCTTTGCCCGGTCAGGTTCGAAACGGTGAATTTGTCGCCCGATTCCACCAAAATCTTGACATGTCCTACTGAAGCGCCCATTGAGTCAAACTGTTTGCTCAGGCTTTGCATCAGCGTTTGGGCAAAAGCATCCCAGTCAACCGAATTGCCCGAAAGCTCGATGGTGGTGTTCAGCCAGCCCAAAACGGCTTCGCCTTCGGCATAAACATCGTAATCTACTTCCACCAAACGTTTTCCGGCTTCGTTGCTGTTTTGCACTTTTTCGAGCCATTCTTCCATTCCTCCTCCTGAAACAGAGCTTGCAGTCATTACTTCTGAATCCTGAAAATGCAACTCTGTTTTTTCAACCAGCAGTCTAAGTTCTTCCGAAGTGACGGTATCGGATTTGCTGATCAGGATAATATCGCTTTCCTCCAACTGTTTTTTGTAAATGTAAGCAGCACTCGGATGCAGTCCGGCATTTCCGCCGTTCAGGATGTCGGTCAGGCGAATCGGATCAGCGAGAACAGTCAACGGGCTGACCAGCAACTCACCGCGCAGGTTTTCTTTGAGCGGCTGAACGATAGTTGCCGAAAGGTCGGTGCAACTTCCCACCGGTTCGGCAATGATTACGTCGGCTTCGGCCTCTTTTTTCAACTTCCGGGTGGCATCAATCAGCCCTGAAAAATTGCAGCAAAAACAGCTTCCGTTTACCTCGGCAACCTTCACTTCGTCGCGCGAGAGGATGGCCGTGTCAACCAGTTCGGGCGCCTGGTCGTTGGTGATCAGGCCAACGCGCTGCCCTTTTTTCATTACTTTTTGCGCGGCTTCCCAAAGCAGGGTTGTTTTTCCTGAGCCGAGGAACCCTCCCACTAAAATAACTCTTGTAGTCTTTACCATTCTAAATTCAGTTTGTATGTTGAGCTGAGTTTTAGCCGAGATAAAACTATAAAAAGCAGAAATCCGCCGAACGGCATTAAAAAAAAATAACAAAAGAAAAGACAATCTACTGAAATAATTAATTTTTCAGCTCTGACAAAAGAGCCAATGCCTGATCACGAAGCGGTTTTTGTCGTTTTCGCCAGATGAGATAACCCACAAAAAACGAAATTACAAATATGACTAAGATCAGGAGGAAGGCTAATGCAAAGCGAGAGAGAAAAGCCGTTTCCGGCATCCCTTTTTCGGCTGAAAAGCCAAAGCCAATGCAGAACAAGAGAACCGGGATTGAAATGAAATACGTTTTACTTTGCCATAATTCGTACCGTTGTGCAGCTTTTCTGAGCATTTCTGTTGTCGGCAGGCCGTAATCAACCGATTTGTAAACCTTGTTGAGATCTTTGAATAAAAATGCAAAAAAGAAAAAGCCAAGAGCAAAAAAAAGCAATCCCAGAGAACTTCGAGGTTCAGGGTCAACCAGGTTTCCAATGATGAAAATCACAATATACAGGGGAGTCAAAAACCACATAAGCCATTTAAAATTATGGGTCATTTTCAGGTTTCTGGCATCTTCTTTTTTGAGCTCTTCCACCAATTGATCGAGGTTAAAGGGGTCGGAATTATTTTGATTTGTTTTCATGGCTATTGTTTTAAACTGTTTAATTGTTCTTTCAACTGTTCTTTAATGCGGTGAATTTTCACCTTTACGTTAGGTTCGGTCAGCCCGATGATATCGGCTATTTCGCGCATCGATAATCCTTCGAGTACAAGCGATATCATTGCTTTGTCGATTACCGACAGTAAATTGAGCTGTGCTTCGAGTTCTTCCAGATGTTGCTCGGTTTTCAGTTTTTGTTCCAATTCGTCGTCGTCGAGCAGTGCATTAATGCCCTGCAGCATTTGATCCACCTTCAGTTTCAGGTTTTTATAAGCTTTCCCGGCAAAACTTAACGAGGTATTCACTGCAATCCGGTAAATCCATGTGCTGATGGCAGCTTCGCCGCGAAATTTGTCGAGACTTTTCCAGATGTTCACCAGAATTTCCTGGTACAGGTCTTTTCGGTCTTCGGCATTGGGGCTGTAATAGCTGCAAATCGCGTTGATCCGGCGGCTGTTTTCCTCCACAATTTGCTTGAACCGGTTTTCTTTCGTGTTGTCCATGTTGGTGTTGTTTGCTTATTTAGTCAGGCTATCCTGAATTTGGTTACATTTTTTTGCAGACTCGGTGGAAACAAACGAAAACTTGCATTGAATAGCAGTGAAATGGTTGTGGCTAATGAAAAAGCGAGCAGCAATATTTTTCTCCGGAAAAGCAGGTAGAAGATTTTCCTTAAAAGAATGGAAGGGGGCAGGATTTGCTGCAAAAGGTAAAGGCCTTACTGATTTGATTATGGAATAGGTGCCATATTTCAGGGAAAAAATTAATATTACATTTGTTCGCTGGTTAACCTTTTAGTTGAAATTCAACTAAAAACACATCAAGAACAGCGTAAATCTGCACGTATGCTAAAAAATGTTCCCCATACCTATGTGGTTGTCTTTTTGATTATTGTGTTTGCAGCTCTTTTAACCTGGATTGTTCCACCCGGTAAATTTGTTGAGGAGGTCAAGTCAATTGATGGTAAAGAGCAAAAGTTGATGGTTTATTACTCAATGGATAAACTTC
>CAYRBM010000316.1:0-3433 GCA_964422425.1 uncultured Odoribacter sp. | reverse complement strand
CTACCACTTCGCGGGTAAGTTTTTCCAATGATTTGCATTTGGGGCAACCTGTTCCTAAAATTTTTATTTCCATGTATTTAATTTTTTATTGGCATTTTTGAATTGGTTCTTCTTTTTCTATTTGCAGAAATTTTTGGAATAAGTACTGCGCTTCTTTCCAGTTTTCGCGGTTAATGCAATATTTAATCCGAGGGGCTTCAATTTCTCCCTGAATTAGTCCGGCATCTTTCAATTCTTTCAGGTGTTGCGAAAGTGTGGATTTTACTATAGGCAAATCTTCAGTTAAATCGCCACTGTAACAGCATGATTGTTTGGAAAGCAGATCAAGAATATAAATGCGGATGGGATGACCCATTGCTTTGGCATACCGGGCCAGCCTTTTTTGTTTGTCGGTTATGATGCTTTTTGATCCCATTTCTTTGTTCGTAAAATTACGAACAAAGAAACATTATTTTTTTTAATCTACAATGAATGACAGCCGATAATTAATAGTCGTAAAAAAAGCTTGCAACGAGTTATGCAAGCTTTAAAAATTATCCTTTTATTTAACAGAGGCAATACTTAAACAATTCCCCTTTGCTTCTTTATCGTTTCCCAGGCTTCATTTAATTTCTGGAACTTTTCATGGGCTACTTTCTGCACATCTTCGCCAAGGTAATGAACCTTATCCGGATGATATTTAAGGGCCATCTTCCGATACGCTTTTTTCAGTTCATCTTCGGTTGCAGAGGGCTCAACTTCGAGAATTTTATAGGCAGCATCTGTATCCTGAACGAACATGGCCTCGATTGATTTGTAATCTTTCTCGCTGATTCCCATTTGCACAGCGATGTGACGGATAAGCTGGTGTTCAGTTTCGTGGACAATCCCGTCGGCATCTGCAATTCCAAAAAGAAAGTGCAGGAGCTGAAGTCGCGAAGGGTGGTCCATGTTTCGGCGAATCTGCTGGCAGACATCGGTTACAGGAATATTTTGCTGAAGCAGATCGCGCAAAATTTTTACAGCTTCGCCTGCTGCTGCTGCACCAAACGATCGTACAAAAAACTGTTTGGTATATTCAAGTTCTGATTTTAGTATTTTGCCATCAGCTTTCATTACGGCAGCAACTAAAACAAGCAAACTCATAATGTATCCGCCTTGGGTAGTTTGCCGGGGCTGATAGTTTTCTCCTTCCATAGTTCGAGGCTGTTCTGCGCCATCAAGCAGTGAACCTACTACAAATCCTACAATTCCGCCGATTGGCCCGAAAAAAGCCCAACCCAAACCACCGGTAACCCATTTTCCAAACTTAGCCATGTGCTCTTATTTTTTTGTCAATTGTTATAATTTGAGGTACAATTAGTTCATCGTCGTTGTTGTGTATTACAAAATCAGCATGTTTTATTCGTTCTTCGTCTGTCCATTGATTACGCAGCCGTGCAATCACCTGTTGATCAGTAACCCCGTCGCGTTTCATAACTCGCTCAATGCGCTGATTTTCGTCTGTTGCAATGGTAATGGTCTTATCCATCATCTTGTAAAATCCAGTTTCAAATAGAATAGCTGCTTCATGTAAAATGTAGGGGGCATCTTGTTTTTCATACCAATCGTAAAATGCTTTCCGAACTACCGGATGAATGATTTCATTCAGTTTCAGGAGTAAATTTGGATTATTAAAAACAATTGGGGCGAGGAATTTTCGGTTAATGGTCTGATCTGGGAGGTAAACGTCGGTCCCAAACAGCTCAATAAGCTGTTGCCTGATGACTGGATCGGTATTCTGAAGTTTTCGGGCTTCCGCATCAGCTTCAAAAACCGGTATTCCAAGTGCCAGAAACACTTTGCAGGCAGTACTTTTCCCGCTGCCGATTCCACCGGTAATTCCAACTTTAATCATCACTTGTTTTCAATCAGGTATTCGAGTTGCTCGGGAGTAATTTTTATGGCATAAAGGTAGGCTGGCGATGACTCACAGCTAACAGTAAGCTTTTGCTTCCCGGCCTGAATGTCGGCGTATGAAACAAACAGTTTGAAGTCTTCGGGTTTGATTTCCGAAAATCGGCTTAATCCAACCTGAAAGGATACTTTTACTTTAGCGGGAAAAAGTTTGATATTCAAATCAGATGGCTGGCCAGACAAACTCACCGGAACGGAAAGCTGTGCTTCGGTATATTCTTCAACCGGAATTTTAAGTTCTACATTTCCGTGGTCATAATATACTTCGTTAATTTTTTTTAGATCAGCTTGTGTAGTGACCCCTTTATCAATTTCACTCAGTTTGGGTGATTCAGCGTAGATATACTTTAGCGTGTCGATTAAGGTCTGTGGGCCGTTTATAGTAACCGAATCAGGAGTGGTTTCTATATCTCCTGAAATCTGATATTGCTTTTTCAGGTTGACTTTGACTTTTGGCATTACTTTAACCCGCCTTTGCCCCATTTTATCGAAACTGAAATACAGCGTATCGGGGCTCATGTTGAGAATCTCCATATCGTTTGATAGCTGATACGACAACTCGGTGAGGAACTGCCGCGCAGGAAAAGCATAGTTATTCCTGCGACTTTCGGTCATCCTGTTATTGGTCATGTCGTTCACATTGAATTCGAAAGGCATGAAAAGGAAGCTAAGCCTGTGCCGCAGGATGGTAAATCCATGTGCTTTCACTTTTAGGTCGAACCGATCGGGCGGCCTGTTTGACAGGGTTTTGTTTGTGGGAAAGTTGACGTAACTAACCGGAACAACCATATCAACCGTGTAAACTTTACTTAGGGCATTCAAAAACCAGAAACCGGTGGCAATTGCCACGCAAACCAGATAAGCGGCAACGCGTTTGTCGTTGCGGAAATAAACCTTTTTCAGGAATTTGACAGCTTTATATACCCAGGTTGTTTTCACGGGTTCAAAGATAAAAAAAAGGGCCGACAATGTGCCGGCCCCTGGTATTCAGTAAACTTCAATTATTTCTGATTTTGCACGTCGCTCATATCTTTTACGATAGCGGCTTTGTCAACGCGGATTTTTACGTTGTCGTCAACCTGGAGCAAAACGGTGTTGTCCTTAATTTCAAGGATTTTCCCGTAAATTCCTCCGGTAGTAACTACTTTATCCCCTTTTTCCAGACTGTTACGGAAAGCGGCAAGTTCTTTCTGCCGTTTCATTTGAGGACGGATCATGAAAAAGTAGAAAACTACAATGATCAGTACCAGGGGGAGAAACGTCATAATTGGATTGGGTTCAGCACCTTGTGCCGGTTGTGCCATTAATAAATAATTCATGTGTCGTTCGTATTAATTTTTAACTGTATAATTCAATAACCTCGTTAGTTACATTGGCCCGGATAAATATTTGCTTTTGGGCTGGTTCGGCATTCGAAAACAGAGTAATTGTTTTTAATTGTTTTCCTACTTCGCCTGCTGAATTGTAAATAACTTCAATGTGGCCTTCCTGTCCGGGT
>CAYRBM010000315.1:0-3452 GCA_964422425.1 uncultured Odoribacter sp. | reverse complement strand
AAAAGCCGGATTTTACCGTTCGGATAGAAAGCCGAATTTTGACACCTATGCGTAAACTAATTATATTAATCATTCTTCAGGCATTTATTTATCCGATGGCTTTTGGCCAAATTGGTGGTGAATACACTTACGATTTTCTTAACCTGACCAATTCGGCGCGAATGGCTGCGTTAGGCGGCAACCAGGTTGCACTGAACGACTCGACCGACCTTAACGTTTCGTATAACAATCCGTCGTTGCTTAATCCGGAAATGAAGAACCAACTGGCAGTAAACTATGTCGACTATTTTGCCGGAGTCAATTATGGATATGCGGCTTATTCGTTTGGTACTCCTCTGCCCGGAAACCTGGCGGTTGGCGTACATTACATCAACTATGGGAAGTTTGATGAAGCATTGGCTACCGGAGAAAAAACCGGTGCCACATTTAACGCAGCCGAATATGCGTTCAACATCATTTGGTCCGATCGTTACAAGCAATTCGGGTATGGGATAAACCTAAAACCAATACTTTCGACTTTCGAAAGTTACCAGTCGATAGGTTTTGCTGCCGATCTGGGTTTGAGCTATTACAGTAAAAACCAGAATATGGTAGCCGCCCTGGTTGCCCGAAACATAGGAACGCAAATAACCACCTATTACGAAGGAGCTGAAAAAGAAACCATCCCATTCGATTTGCAGTTTGGTATTTCGCAACGGTTGCAACATGCACCGATCCGGTTGGCTGCAACTTTGCAACACCTTCAGAAATGGGATTTAGCCAAACCTGAAGAAGACAATTCGGGTACCACAACCGTTTACAAGGAAGACAACTTTACTAAAAAATTTATGCGCCACATGATCTTGGGTGTTGAGTTGCTTCCTTCGCCTAATTTCACCATTCGCGCAGGTTACAATTACCAACTACGCCAGGAAATGAAACTCGACGAAAAAATGTCGACGGTTGGTTTCTCCTGGGGATTCGGCTTTCGCATCAAACGTTTCCACATTAACTACGGCTCGGCCCGCTATCATCTGGCTGGTTCAAGCAATTTGATTTCGATAGCTATTAATCTGAATGAGGGATTGAGAAGGAATTAATACTAAAAAAGGCTATCTCAAAAAAATCAATTGTCCCTACATGTAATTTCCAAACAAAAATCCGTGATTTGACACAACCGCAAACCGAAGTTAATTAAGATAACTTTTCATTTTCAGACTTTCTTTTTCCAAATGAAAGACGCAGCCATACTCATGGCCAGAATTGAGCCGATAATTGCCAGCGATACAAACGGATTAATTTTGTAGAAATCGGTTATCAGCATTTTAATACCCACAAAAATCAAGATAAGAGCCAGTCCATAATGCAGGTATGTGAAATATTTCAGCGAACCGGCAAGGGCAAAATACAACGACCGTAATCCCAAAATTGCAAAAACGTTGGACGTATATACGATAAACGGATCGCTCGTTATGGCCAAAATTGCCGGAATTGAATCGACCGCAAAAATCAAGTCGGTAGCTTCAATCAGTATAAGGACAAGCAACAGCGGGGTTGCATGCAGTTTTCCACTAACTCTGACCAGAAATGACGATTTAAAATATTCGGAAGTCACCGGAATAAACCGTCGGATAATCCGGAGCAATGCATTATTCTCAATGTTAATTTTCGTCCCTTTATCGCGGGCAATCTTGATTCCTGTAATAATCAGGAATACCCCGAAAAAATAAATAATCCAGTGGAATTTTGCAATGAGCGAAACTCCGGCAAAAATGAATATCGCACGCATGATCAGCGCCCCAAAAACACCCCAGAAAAGAACCCGGTGCTGGTAGGCTGCCGGCACCTGAAACGCAGAAAAAATCAGAACAAAAACAAAAATATTGTCGATGCTCAGAGATTTCTCTACGATGTAACCGGTCAGGAATTCGATGGCCTTCGTTTCGCCAAAATAATGCCAGATACCAGCATTAAAAATCAGTGCCAATCCGATCCAGACAACGCTCCAGGTCATGGCTTCCTTAAATTTCACCTCATGCGAATGACGGTGAAATACGCCCAAATCGAGTGCAAGCATAATCAACACAAACACATTGAATCCAATCCACAGGAATATCGAGTTTTCCATATTATTGTTTTAGTTTTTCACTTAATTTCTGAATATCGAATTTCAGACTGTCAATCTTTTGTTCCAAATCCGCCAGAAGTTGTTGTGTTGCAGGTTCACTCTTATCATTTTTAAGTAAAACTCTCTTCATTTCTTCCTGACTTTCCTGCATACTGTTCATAATCACCCCGATGAAAAGATTCATGATAATCATGGCTCCAATCAGGATAAACGAAACGAAATAAGCCACCGCGCCATACGAAGCCGGAACCGAATTTGCTTCGGCTGACGGATCGGCACTGCCGTATAGCTGAATGTTCAACAGATCAGTCCAGCCTTCCAACGTTAAAACCTTAAACAGCGAAATCATCGAAACATGAAGCGAGTCGAAATGAACCGGATCTGTTTTTGAAAACAGAAAACTTCCAGCTACAGCATAAATGTAAAACACGATCGAAAGCAATACCACCACATAGCCCATCGAGGGAATACTTTTCAATAAGGCATTGACCAATATCTGCAACCTTGGCAATACCGAAATGAGCCTGAAAACCCTCAGAATTCGAGCCAACCTTAACACTGTAAAAAAGTGGGTGTCGGTATTCGGGATAAAGCAAACGGCTACAATAATGAAATCAAAAACATTCCATGGATCGGCAAAAAATCGCCAGAAACGGGGAGCTTGTGTCAACATTTTAAGTGTCAGTTCGGCAACAAATATCCAGATGATCAGTTGATCGATCAAATGGAAAAGGCTGAGATACTGGTTATGTAGTTCGGGATAAGTTTCAATTCCTACGATAATTCCAGAAAGAACAATCAATCCAAGAATAAAATTCCGGAACCAGGATGAATTGACGATTGCAGATGAAAAATGGCGGATTCTTTCCATATCCCTTTAATTTTTCTTTTTCGAAATCATGATCTTCAACATGGGTGCTGAGGCGATCAGTACGAAGCCAATCAGGAAATAAACACTGTAGTTAATGATTTCGGGAAACGCATGGCCAAGGTAGTAACCCAGTGGAGCCAAAAGCCCAATCCAGGCAATGGCGCCAATTACGTTCAGGTAACTGAATTTCACCGGCGATAATCCTGAGGCGCCAGCCAACATTGGAATTAATGTTCTAATCACCGGCAAAAATCTTCCGGCAACAAACGCCCATACGCCATATTTTTCGTAAAAAGCATTTGTTTTTTCTAAATAACTTTGTTTGAAAATACGAGCATCTGGTTTGTTAAACAATTTTGGTCCCAGCCATTTACCTTTCAAAAAACCGGTAAAATCGCCTAGAATAGCTGCAGTCATCATTAAAACAAGTAGTAACGGAAGCGAAACATCAAGGTAATGCGTACCGCAAAGTAA
>CAYRBM010000314.1:0-3513 GCA_964422425.1 uncultured Odoribacter sp. | reverse complement strand
TCCGCCGAAAGTTCAGCGATTGAAGGGAATGATCCGCGAAATGGAAGAAGAACTGGTTTGGGCTCACTTTGGGGTTCTGGTGAAAAACGTCCACCATTTGCGCCTTGGGTTCTATCAGGGCGATGTTTTCACACAACAGCCCGATGCCGCCCGCGACGTTCTGCCCATTCTCGAAGAATTCCGGAAATACAAACCAACGGTTATCAGTTTGGCAATGGACCCCGAAGGCAGTGGACCCGACACCCATTACAAAGTTCTGAAAGCCATTGCCGCCGCCGTAAAAGAGTGGAAAAAAGAAGAAGACCTCTCGAAACTGCGGATTGTTGGCTACCGCAACGTGTGGTTCCGATATCACCCGGCTGATACGGAAGTGATTGCCCCGGTTTCGCTGAATGCCCTGTCAATTCTCGATTCATCGTTCACACAATGCTACCTGAGCCAGGTAAATGCATCGTTCCCAAGCTATCAGCTCGACGGAAAATTCAGCCAGCTTACGCAGCGAGTTTGGGTAGAACAATTGAAACAGATTCAACTTTTGCTGGGTAAAAATTTCTTCTATCAGCACGAAAAACCATTGGTTCGCGCTACGCACGGATTGATTTATTTCCGCGAATTAAGCGTTGATCAATTCATCCAGCAAGCCGACGAGCTCGAAAAATCGATGGAAGGTGTTGCCATTTAGTTAAAAAAAGCCAATCTACTCATAATTTAAAACTCTGCCGGTAGCAATTTCCGGCAGAGTTTTTTTTATGTCCGTGACTGGAGAAGTCTTTTGGTATTCAGCGTTAAGGACAAAAATTACACGTATATTTAGCATGATTTAATCCTCAAACTAAACGACCATGACTACCAACCGAAGAACATTTATCCGAAATTCGTTTGCTGCCACTGCAGGCCTCGGTCTCGCCGGAAGTTTGTTCACTCAAGCCCCGGCTTCATCCCGAAAAATTGCGCCATCTGATCAAATCAATGTTGCGCTGATTGGATGCCGAAACATGGGGTACGGCGATTTAAAGAACCACCTCAACATTCCGGGAGTAAACTGCATTGGGCTGTGCGACATCGACCAAAAAGTGCTCGACGACAAAGCTGCCGACATTCTGAAACTTTACAATCAGAAGCCAAAATTATACGGCGACTACCGCAAATTGCTCGAAAACAAAGACCTCCATGCCGTAGTTATAGGTACTCCTGACCACTGGCATTGCTTGCCGATGGTAAATGCCTGCGAAGCCGGATTGGATGTGTATGTAGAAAAACCAATGGCCAACAGCATTGAAGAATGTAACCTGATGGTGAAAGCGGCCAATCGTTACAACCGCGTGGTGCAGGTGGGGCAGCAGCAACGCAGCGGGGCGCACTGGAACAAAATCAACCAGATGATTAAATCCGGACGAATAGGGAACCTGCGCAAAACCAACATTTGGGGTAATTTTAACTACGGAATCGGCCAGCCCAAAACGGCTGACACGGCTGTTCCTGCCGGAGTTGATTTCGATACATGGCTGGGGCCTGCTCCACAACGCACGTTCAATCCAACACGTTTTCACGGATCGTGGCGCATGTTCTGGGATTACGGCGGCGGCCTTATGACCGACTGGGGCGTTCACCTGATCGACATGGCGCTTTGGGCCAAAGATATTGTCACACCACCGCACAAAATCCTCGCGTCTGGATCAAATAAGGCTTTCCCCGAATATAACCATGAAACATTCGATACTATGTCGGTGATTTGGGAAATAGGCGATTACCAAATTACCTGGCAACACACCGCCGGGATTCAAAATGGGCCGTGGGATAAAAATTACGGCATCGAATTCATTGGCGACCTGGGAACCATCGTTTGCAACCGCAGCGGATACAAAGTGATTCCGCAGTGGGACGACAAGGAAAAGAAGCATAAAACCGAGCCTGAAGAATTCTCCAAAGGCGGCGAAAACCATCAGGAACACGCGCAGAATTTTATCGACTGCATCAAATCGCGCCAAAAGCCGGTTTGTACTCCTGAAATGGGCCGGGCTGTAGCAGTCGCTGCGCACAGTGCGAACATCGCTGTGCGCTCGGGCGAAAATCTGTTGCTTTGGGACGAAACCAAAGCCAAATTCACGAATTCGGAAAAAGCTAATCGTTATATCGTTCCTGAATACCGAAAACCTTGGGCGTTGCCGAAAGTATAAGAATTGCAGGTTACGAGTTGCGAGTTGACGTAACTCGTAACCCGTATCTCGCAACAATTTTCGTAACCTGATACTGAAAACTGAAAACTTTTTTTATGACTAACCGACGACAATTTATCACTACATTGGGGCTGGCAACTGCCGGTTTATCGGCCGGAATACCTGCCTGGGCCCTCGAAAAGAAAGCCGACCGACTTGGCAAAGTCGGATTTATCTCCGGAATCGTCAACAATTTCCTGAAAGAAGACTGGAAAGGCACACTCGAAAAACTGGCACAAATGGGCTACACCGAAATGGAAACTGGCAATTACCTGGGCAATTCGCTGGCCGAATTTAAAGCCGTTTGCAAATCGCTGGGCATCGATGTTTTTGCTGGTGGCACCTCGATTGCCGAAATGTTGAAAGAACCCGAAAAGAAAATTGAAAGTGCGCTCGAAATGGGCAAAAAGTACTGGGTGTGCTACTGGCCGTGGCTATCGGATGCCAAAAACATTACAGCCGACGAAGCCAAAACTGCTGCCGACAACCTGAACAAGCTCGGAGAAGTTTGCCGGAAAGGCGGCATCAAATTCTGCTGGCACAACCACAACTGGGAGTTCGAAAAACCGACCACAGAAGGACTGCCATTCGACATCCTGATGAAAAACACCGACCCAAAGACCGTGAAAATGGAGCTCGATGTTTATTGGGTGCGCAAAGGCGGCGGCGATCCGGTGGAATGCCTGAAAAAATATCCGGGACGATACGAAATCCTGCATGTGAAAGACATGGATGCCACACCCGAAAAGTCATTTGCCTGTCCCGGAGCCGGAATCATCGATTTTCGTCCGGTGTTCCGAGAAGCCTGGGACCAAGGCGTTCGCCACTACATTGTTGAACGCGACGGCGAACAAAATGGCATCGAATGCCTGCGCGGCAGCGCCGAATACTTGAAAAATGTGAGATTTTAAAGAGTCGCCGTTTTTAACAAATGTCCGTTCACTTAAGTGAAACGTTAAAAGATAGTTGCGTTGATCAGCTATGTACTATATTCTTTGCCGTTCGGCTTTTAGCCAACGTACATTTATCATGTCCACTTGCACGCTTTCCGACAATTTCCTATAATTGTACCATTGACACTTAACCAAAACCATGAACCAAATCAAATCGTTCGTCGTAGCCTTATTGCTGGTATTAAGCCTTCAATCGCTTGTTGCACAGCACAAACCTTTCCTCGAAAACCTTTACTATTACATCGAGAACCCGCAGATGATCGGCCTCAACCAGGAAGAAGGCCATGTGCCGTTGCTGCCTTATGCCAGTCTCGACAAAGCTTTTACACGCGACAAGGCGCAAT
>CAYRBM010000313.1:0-3541 GCA_964422425.1 uncultured Odoribacter sp. | reverse complement strand
AAGCCTATATCGAAACGGTTGACACTGTTCTGCTTGGCCGGAAGACCTATGACAAAATTCTTTCGATGGGCGTTGAATCGCCTTATGGCGACCGTAATGTGTATGTTGTATCCAGAATGCCACGCGAAAATTTAGGGAAAACTACTTTTTATTCGGGCGATTTAAAAGAACTGGTAACGACATTAAAAAGCAAACCGGGAAAGAACATTTATTGCGACGGCGGCGCCGAAATCATTGCCCAACTACTCCACGAAAATCTGATAGACGAGATGACAGTTTCCGTTATTCCGGTTTTACTCGGCGAGGGAATACGACTGTTTAGTGGGAACTTTCAGGAGAAAAAATTAAAACTAACGGGAAGCAAAAGCTTCGAAAAGGGCTTGGTGCAATTAAACTACGTTCTGGAGTAACCAATTTTAGTTCGCCGTTTTTATCCGTTTAGCAGTTTTGAACTGCTAAACGGATGGAATTTTCCCGCCCTGAGACGTTGCTTCTTTGTCGTTCCAGCAGCTTTCCTTACTTTGCAGGCTTAATCAATATGAATAAACTGCGATGAAACAATTCCTACTTTTTGCATTCGGTCTGCTTGTTCTGAATGCATTCGCTCAGCCCGACAAACTGCAACTTGAACGTGCGCTTTTCGACTTACCCAATGTATCATTTACCAATGTCACGCGTCCCGGCGATCCTTTTCTGACATACGATTTGCTGGTTAAACAGCCGCTCGACCATCAGCATCCTGAAAAGGGAACGTTCTTTCAATGGGTACAGCTCCGCCACAAAGGATTTGATCTTCCGGTGGTGATGGAAACTCACGGTTATGCAATGGGGAGAGGGCGCAACGAAGTAGAACAAATTCTGAATGCCAATAACATTGGTGTTGAATACCGCTATTTCGGAAAGTCGAAGCCCGATTCGATGCAATGGGAATACCTGACCATTGAGCAGGCGGCAGCTGATTTACACGCTGTGAATGAGCTTTTCAAACAATTGTACAAAGGGAAATGGTTCAGCACCGGCATCAGCAAAGGCGGACAAACCACGCTGTACTACAAATATTTCTATCCGAACGATGTGGATGTGGCCGTCCCGTATGTGGCACCCATCGACAACGCATTGGAAGACACTCGCATTTATACATTTCTCGATACCATCGGAACTCCGGAGTGCCGGAAGAAGATTTTCGACTTCCAGGAATTTCTGCTGAAAAACGAGGACAAAGCGCTCGAAAAACTCCAGTGGTACGCCAAAGGAGCCAAGCTGAAATTCAATTACACCGGCAATTTTGGCAAGTCGTTTGAACTGGCTGTGCTCGAATACTCGTTCTCTTTCTGGCAATGGGGCCGTTCGTGCGATTCGATTCCAACCAGCAAAAAGCTCGACGATTACCTCAACGAACTCATCAAATCTTCCGATATTTCCTTCTTCTCCGACCGCGACATCGAGCAGTATGCACCGCATTATTATCAGGCCACTCAAACCGGCTACTACGGCTACAACATTGCGCCATTCAAAAAATACATCAAGCATTTCACGAGCAATCCGTCGGCTATTTTCCCGCCCAAAGCAGCCAAAGCCAATGCTTTTTCTCCTGAATTATACGCCAATTTCAAAAAGTGGCTCGACGAAAAAGGCAACAACATTCTGTATATCTACGGTGGAATTGATACCTGGTCGGCTCCGCGGGTGCTGGTTTCCACTCAGGTTAATTCCAAATCGTTCCTGATTCCGGGAGCACACCATGGAACGGCCCGAATCAAAAATATGCCTGAAAAAATGAAGGCAGAGTTTGCCGGAAAAGTGCGGGAATGGACAGGACTAAGTTGCACGCTGGACGTGCTGAATAAAAAGTAAAAGAAAGTCATAGAAAATCCCGAAACCTTCTCCAGATTTCGGGATTTTTTATGTGATCTCCGGTTCAAACTAAAACTGGTGATAGACACTTTCTTCGAGGTATGGGTGATGTTTTGGAACCAGGTTGGCTTTTGTCAGCGTGTTGGTGACAACCAGCGCAAACAATCCTAAAAATCCGAGATAGGTTCCAATTTCTACCAGTCCGAACTTGGCTTCGTGAACCACTGCCGGCCAAATGTAGTAGTACAACTCGGTGTATTGGCCAATCATCAAAACAATAATTACCGGTAAAATGAATACTTTACTTCTGGAAGTCATTCGGGGCATCAGGAACAGAAATGGAATAAACCAGTTCAGGATGATGTTGGCATAGAACAAAACGCCAAACGCTCCGTGCGAACGATGTACATAGAACACTGTTTCTTCGGGAATATTGCCATACCAAATCAGCATGAATTCCGCAAAATTGAAGTAGCCCCAAACGATGGAAAGCATGAAAATGTATCTCGAAAAATCGTGCAGGTGACTGCGGTTCAACATCCGTAGATGCCCGTATTTATGCAGAACAATGACGATTAATGTGATGACAGCCGCTCCATGCTGGAATGCAGCGATGAAACTTTTGGCGGCAAACAATCCGCTAAACCAATGCGGTTCGAGTGACATGATCATGTCGATGGCAAACAAGGTAAAACTGATGGCTACGATGAAAATCAGCACTTTCGAGTACTTTTCTGAATCGTAGAAATGCTGCAATCCGCCTTCAGCATCTTCTTTCAGCGATATTTTCCGAAGCAGGCGAACCATCACTGTCCACAAACCGAAGAACAAGACGACACGGATAAAGAAAAATGGGATATTCAGGTAAGGCGCTTTGTGCGCCAGTAATTTATCGGTTTCGGTAATTCCTTCGTGCGACCAATGGAAAAGCGAATGCATTCCGAAATACAACATCAGGAAAAATACTGCTGCTACCGGGATGTACGATGACATCGCTTCGGGAATCCGCTTGAATGCCGACGACCAGCCTGCCTGCGCAATGTATTGAATTGCTCCGAAAAACCCGGCCCCGATGGCCAGCGATACAAAATAATAGTTGTTCAGGAGGTAGTTGGCCCACGCCCGGTGCGGATCCATTGCAAATCCGGCTCCCAACGAGATTACCCCGATGCCGATTAAGCCATACAGCAGGTTCTTAAATTTTTGAGGAACAATCAGTTTGTCTTCCATTGTATCCATATTCGTTTGTTCTTTCGTTTTTTCGTTCATTACTTTTATAAGCGTTAGCCCTCTTTCGTCCGAAAAATGATTTTCACTTCTTTCATCTGATCCTCGCGGACGACTTTTATTTCATTCTTTCAACCCAGGGTTGCGTTCGTAACTCACTTACCCTGGGTTATTGAACTTAAACCCTTTCAGGGTAAAAACCCGAAACTCGCAACACGCATCCCGCAACATTCTTATTGCTTTTGCAGCACTTCTTTTACGTACATGGCCACTTTCCAGCGGTCTTCCGGCCTGATTTGGGCGCCGTGTGCGGGCATCACCCCAAATCCGACAGTGACCACATGAAAAATATCGCCTTGTGTTTTTGAAGTTATCGCTCCGGAAACCAGCGTTTTCGGCGGAAATGGATATTTGCCGCTTGTAAACAGGAAGCCTTTCCCATCGCCTTTGTCGCCGTGAC
>CAYRBM010000312.1:0-3565 GCA_964422425.1 uncultured Odoribacter sp. | reverse complement strand
GATCAGGCAGCTTTCATCCGAATTGGTTATTGAATCTGCCAAAGCCTTACTACACCTGTTTTTTTCAGGTGTTCGTCATTTTTTAGTAATGTTTTTTCATTTCCGGTTACGCATTAAAAAAATAAAACCTCTTGAAATGAATGTGAAGAAATCTGTTTTCCTGATGTTGCTTTGTTTTGCAATTTTGAGTTCCTTATCCCTCAGTGCACAAAATCAATGGCGGGGCCCCAATCGCGATGGAATTTACAACGAAACCAATCTGTTGAAACAATGGCCTGCCGAAGGTCCAAAGTTGGTTTGGTCGTTCGAAGGACTAGGAATAGGGCAGGGAAGTGTGGTGGTTGATCGCGACAAAGTGTTTGTGACCGGAATTCCGGATACCCTGAAATCGGACGGATATTTATTTGCTTTCGATACCTCCGGAAAATTGCTCTGGAAGAAAAACTACGGAAAAGACTGGGTCGGTATTTTCCCCGGAGCCCGCTCTACACCAACTATTGCAGGCGATTTAATTTACATCGAAAATGGGAATGGCTTTGTGCATTGCCTGAAAACCGGAACCGGCGAAACGGTTTGGAGTGTCGATTTTTTCAAGGATTTAAAAGCCGATTCGGTTCAGTTTGGTTTTTCAGAATCAGTACTTATCGATGGCGACCGCCTGTATTGTACTCCCGGCGGCAAGGAAAACAACATGGTGGCGCTGAACCGCTTTACCGGCGAAAAAATTTGGGCCAGCCCGGGCTTCAAAGAAAAAGCAACGTACTGTTCGCCCATCGTTTTCACACACAATGGGAAAAAACTGATTGCCAACCTTACTGCGACTTCCATCATTGGTTTAGACGCCAATACCGGCGAAATGTACTGGCGAATCCATCAGTTTCAGGATAATAAAATACACGCCAACACACCGGTATATTACGACGGAAACCTGATCGTATCGAGTGCTTCGCGCAAAGACAGCTCTGGTCTGGTGTCGCTGAAACTTTCGCCCGATGGCAAAAAAGCCGAAATTGAATGGCGGAATAAAGAATTTATCAACCTTTCCGGAGGTTTCATCGTGAAAGACGGTTACATCTATGGCGGAGCCTATATTCAACCCAAATGGTTTTGTTTCGATGCCAAAACCGGCATCACAAAATACATTGCCAAAGAACTGGGTGGCGGCGCAGTGATTTATGCCGACGGACTTTTCTATTGTTATGCCGAAAAAGATGGCGAAATGGCCCTGGCCGAAGGAACTCCCGAGCAATTTCGGATCATCAGCAAATTCAAGGTTCCGTTGGGAGAAGCGCACCATTGGGCACATCCGGTGATTGCTGACGGCAAATTGTATGTCCGCCACAATAATGCGCTGATGGTTTACGATATCCGAAGCAGCAATTAACAGGGACTGATTTCGGTGAGACACTTGCAGCACTATATCTGTTCAATTGAATGGAATAGTGCTGCTTTTCGTTTATGGCTAGGTCTGTTTCTCTTTATATTTTAAAAGTCTGAAAGAAATATGTTGTAAAAATACGACTAATGTAAAAATATGTCGTATATTTGCGACATACAAATTCAAGTCATCATGGTAACTGCCAAAACACAATTGTTCGATGAAATGCTTCGGCAAAAGGCTGTTTTGTTTAAAGCACTCGGTCACCCGGCGCGATTGCAAATACTTCGGTTTTTAGCCGAAACTAAAACCTGTATTTCCGGCGATATTTCCGATGAACTCCCACTTAGCCGGACTACCGTTCTCCAGCATTTAAAAGAGCTCAAAGAAATTGGTTTGATTCAGGGACACATCGACGGTGTAAAAACCAATTATTGTCTCAATTATGCCAAAGTGGAAGAGATGAAAAAGATGCTTTCTGATTTTATGGATGATTTTGAGATTCCTGAAAATGTTTGCTGTAAATGAAATTCTATTTGAACCATTAAAATTCACTGAAATGAAAATTTTGATTCTTTGTACCGGAAACAGTTGTCGAAGCCAGATGGCACACGGTTTTTTGCAGTCGTTTGATTCAACCATAACGGTTTGTTCTGCCGGAACCGAAGCTTCAGGAAGACTGAATTTGAAGGCCGTAGCGGCAATGAAAGAAATTGGAATCGATATTAGCCACCATACATCTGATCCGGTTGAAAAATACCTTGACGAGGAGTGGGATTACGTGATAACCGTTTGTGGCGGCGCTAATGAAAATTGTCCGGCTTTTTTTGGTAAGGTAAAACATCGTTTGCACATTGGTTTTGACGATCCTTCACATGCCGTTGGAACAGATGAATTTATTTGGAGCGAGTTTATACGGGTGCGCGACGAAATTAAAGCTTCTTTTTACAAACTATACATCGAACAAATCAAACCACAGCTATGAAACCTACCGAGATAAAAAAAATTGTTCAGCAGAAATATGGTGCAATTGCATCACAAAGTTTACTGATGAATCAAGTGTCGTGTTGCGGCACTAGCTCAAGTTGTTGCGGAGAAGCCGATTATACCATTTTTAGCGATAATTATTCGGAAGAAAAGGGTTATAATCCTGAAGCCGACCTTGGTTTAGGGTGCGGTATCCCAACTCAATATGCTGATATCAGGGTTGGTGATCATGTTCTCGATTTAGGAAGTGGCGCTGGAAATGATTGTTTTGTAGCCCGCGCCCTGGTTGGTGAAACAGGTAAAGTGACAGGGCTGGATTTTACAGATGCCATGGTTGCCAAAGCAATTGCAAACAATCAGAAACTTGGTTATGACAATGTTGAATTTATTCAGGGCGACATTGAAGAAATGCCATTGCCGGATAATCACTTCGATGTAATTGTTTCCAATTGCGTACTGAATCTGGTGCCTGATAAAACAAAAGCTTTTACACAAATTATGCGGGTTTTGAAGCCCGGCGGACATTTTTGCGTTTCAGATGTGGTGATTAAAGGTACATTGCCTGAAAACCTTCGGAGAAGCGCCGAGATGTATGCCGGATGTGTTTCTGGTGCCATCACGCTGGATGAGTACCTTGAAATCATTGGCACAGAGGGGTTTATCAACGTTACCATTCACAAACAGAAATTAATTTCAATTCCCGAAAATATTCTTCAAAACTTCCTCGAAGCTTCTGAAATAGAAGAATTTAAGAATAGCGGTGCAGGTATTTTCAGTATTACAGTATCGGGTTACAAATCAATCTAAAAAAAGGAATTATGCCGTCAAAAGTTCGCTTGAAATTTCTTGACCGTTACCTCACCTTGTGGATTTTTCTTGCCATGTTTATTGGGGTATTTGCCGGGTGGGTCAGTCCGGACGTGGCTGATTTCTGGAATAGTATGTCATCAGGAACTACCAATATCCCGATTGCAATCGGATTGATTGTGATGATGTATCCACCGCTGGCCAAAGTGAAGTACGAAGAATTGGGCGATGTATTTCGCAACACTAAAATACTGGGGCTTTCCCTTTTTCAGAATTGGGTTATGGGACCACTATTGATGTTCGCACTGGCCATTACTTTTTTCAAGCTGTTTCCCGACGAAAGCAACGCGAATCTGCCATACATGTACGGAATAATACTGATTGGGCTGGCGC
>CAYRBM010000311.1:0-3580 GCA_964422425.1 uncultured Odoribacter sp. | reverse complement strand
TAATCAGCTGGAAGCAGAAGCGTTTGATAAAATTTTTGTGGCTAAAAAGCAGGATTATAAATCTCATCAGAAACAAATCAGTTGATCACCTAACGAATATTAGCATTTAGATTCTTGTAGTTGTTGCCGGTATTTCGTTATAAATAATTGAAAATTGAGTTTTTGTTTGGAGTAATAGAAATCACCCAATTTGCATCCTATATTTTGCGGGTGTGTAGGAGGTATATTTCTTAAAAATCCGTGAGAAATAAGATGCGCTTTTAAATCCGGTTTGCTCAATGATTTCGTTTTGGCCCAGTTCGGTGGTAAGTAGCAGGAATTGGGCTCGTTCAATCCTTTTCCGGATAATGAAATCGCAGGGGGCCATTCCGGTTATCGATTTGAAAACTTTCGAAAAATGGTCTTTCGAAAAGCAAGCCATATCGGCAAGTTCCTCCACTTTGATGTCGCGCTTGAGGTTGTTTTGTATGTATAGCAAAATGGGCTGAATGTTGTATTTAAGAATACAGCTCATCGTGTGGCTATGCCCATGTTCGATGTATCTCGAAAAAATCTGCTTGATAATCCCGATGGTTTCCAAATGGTGACTGGCCGATTGAAAGACAACTTTCTTATTTAGCCACAGCTTGGTTTGATAAACATTGGGGTGATGGTGTGGTAACTGTATGTCGGGATTTACCTGAACAATCCGCTCGAAAAGTTTGTAATCCAGCTCCGTTGCCTTGGTTTTGTTTGCAAACGAGTAAAGGCTGAATGGACTGATTCCATTCGGATGATCAATGCTGAAGTGAATGTAGTAGTGGCTCAACCCTGCCCCAAAATGATAGGTGCAGAACGTAAAACTTGGAATCAGGTAAAGGTATCCGGGTTCCAAAATTATCTTTTCGTGCCCAATGACTATATGACCTTCGCCTTCGGTAACCAGGTACATGCGCGAAAACGGACTGATAATATCCTCGTATTTACTGTCATTGGTAAATTTCAGAAATGCAGCATTCCGGAGATGAAAGCTCAGTGATTCGCCGATAATTTCACAATACATAGTTGATACTGTTTGTGGATATCTGTGCAATAATAGGTTGTTTTTCTTCACGAATCAATCAGCCGACGAATATTATCTTTTGAAAACGTTCTTTTTGATGGAAAAAATGACGGAAACGTTTCCGGATTTTTCAACTCGATTATGCAAATGGAGCTCGAATAACGAATGAATTAGTGTTTGAAAGATGTTTTTCGTATATGGTTAATAGATAGGTTGATATTGTTTGGATGGAATAATTGGTCATTTAAAATGCAAAGGTTCAAAACCTCTGAATTGTGCAATTTATTGTCTGGAATGTTCAATTCTGATTGTTGCATTAAAACTAAGTTTGCAGAGTAAATTCTCGAATTAGGAAAATCCTGATTTCTGACTAACCTTTTAAACCCAAAACAGATGAGCTCAGCTATTTTGCTCGGCATTTTAATCATTGCCATCGGCGCATTTTCGTCGGGCAGTTTCAGTATCCCTTTCGACAAAGTAACCCGGTGGAAATGGGAAAATTCGTGGTTAACTTTCAGTGTTTTCGCCTATCTCATTGTACCCCTGATTATTTGCCTGATCGTTGCTCCCAATTTTCTGGCCATATACCAAACAATTCCAGCAAGCAACTTGTGGCTAATTTTTATTCTGGGTGCAGTTTATGGACTGGCAAACCTTACATTCGGATTGTCTTTGCGATACCTCGGTGTGGCTTTGGGATTCTGCATATCGCTCGGATTGATGATGGTCATCGGCACCCTTCTGCCACCGCTGATCGACGGACGGATGAGCAAAATGTTTGAAGGAAACGGCGGCATTCTCCTTATTTCAGGACTTATAGTTTCGTGTATCGGAATTGGTATCACAGCCTGGTCGGGTATTTTAAAAAGCCGCAAGCTCGAAAGCCTGAAAGGCGTGAAAGCCAATGCCGATTTCGATTTGCGCAAAGGCCTTTTGGCCGCTTTGTTTGTAGGCATTACCGGTTCGTCAATGTCGCTGGGTTTTGAGCAAGGGAAAATGATTGCCGAAGAAACCATCAAAGCAGGCACGCCCGAACTGTTTGCCAAATGCCCCGTGTTTGTGCTCTTTTTTGCCGGATCGCTGCTTTCCACGTTGGTTTGGTGCATTTATCTGGCTATCAAAAACAACTCCCTGGGCGATTATTACAAAGGCGACTCGAAAACCCTGATTACCAATTATGCCCTGTGTGCCCTCGGCAGTTTTTTGTGGTTTATCAATTATATTTTCTACGGTATGGGAACCAGTAAACTGGGCGAATTTTCGTTTGTCGCCTGGGGAATTCTGATGTCGCTTACCATTGTTTGCGCCACTGTTTGGGGATTCTTCCGTGGCGAGTGGAAAGGGATTGAATTTAAAATCAAACGACTGGTTTGGCTGGGGCTGGCAGTGCTCATTACCGCGTCGTTTTTGATTGGTATCAGCGGATAGAATAACAATGATAAGGGTTACGGGTTTCGTGTTAACGCGTTGTAGCTTAACCCGAAACACGCAACCCGCAACTCGAAACAAATTAATTTACAAGATATGACTACTTCAAGAGAACGTATTTTAGCGGCTATCAGCCACAAAGAACCCGACCGGGTGCCCATCGATTTAAGTGCCACGCCGAGTTCAGGAATTTCAGCTATTGCTTACAGCAATTTGCTAAAACATTTGAACCGACCCGAATTACCGGTCTGGATTTACGATGTGGTTCAGCAGCTGGCTCAACCCGACATGGTTATTCTCGACCAGTTTGGTGTCGACGTTTTGGATATTGGCCGGACATTTAACGATCAGCCTGCTGATTGGAGCCCAATTACGATGGCCAATGGTGGCGCAGCTTTTTATCCCAAAGGATTCAAGCCAACACGCATGCCCGACGGATCGTATCAAACCTACGACAGCGATGGGAAACGGATGCTTTCGCGGATGCCGGTTGGCGCAACATTCTTCGATCAGACTTATTTCCCGTATGTGGATGGCTATCCCGATTCCTACGATAATCTGGATGCCGAGATGGGTCGCATCATGTGGGCGCGCGATGTTCACAGCCCATGGGACCATGCAGGCGACTCTGATTTTTGGCAGAAGTTGCGCGAAAATACGCTGAAACTTCGCGCCAGTACCGATAAAGCCTTGCTGGTGGTTTGTGGTTGCAACCTGTTCGAATGGGGAACTTTTCTGCGCCGGATGGATAATTTCCTGATGGATTTGATGTGTGATCAGTACAACGTCGAAAAACTGCTCGATCAGTTGTTGATCCGTCACTTGGCAACCCTCGAAAAGGTGTGCAATGCCGTTGGTGATATTGTGGATATCATCCGGTTTGGCGACGATTTGGGAATGACTTCGGGTCCATTTATGGATGTTGAGATTTACCGCGAACTTTTCAAACCGCGTCACAAAATTTTGTGCGATTATGTGAAGACTCACAGCCAGATGCACACGTTTATTCACTCGTGTGGCTCCATTTCGCTGCTCATGCCCGACATGATTGAGGCCGGAATCGAAATTTTCAACCCAGTGCAAACCAATGCCTGGAACATGGCGCCCGAT
>CAYRBM010000310.1:0-3587 GCA_964422425.1 uncultured Odoribacter sp. | reverse complement strand
GCCCGCATCATGCGGCGGTGTTCCAGTCCTTTGCGTTCGCGGTCCCAGCTGTCGTGCAGTAATTCCCAGGCGCGGTAGGTCGAAAAGGTTTTTCCGGGCGCCAGTTCCTGATCGGGACCAATCTTCGGGTACACTTCGAGCAAACAGGGCATCGTCCTTTCGTAGTTTACCTGCGTGTGATACAGCGGATCGATATTCCACGCCACGCTGGTTTCGAGGATGCTTTCTTCGGTCATTCCGCCGAAATTGTAATCGGTTTCAACGGTCAGGTTCGGGTAAATCCAGTGTTTGCGGTTGTCCACCGTGCTTTCGGGTTCGGTAACGGCCAGTATTTCGCTTTTAAACCGGTTGATGCGGATGTTGCGCGACGACCGGTTTTCGACGGTCACCCATTTGCAGAACACCGGCATTCCGTCGTGCAATTCGTAATGCACGCTCACTTCAATGTCTTTCAGGTAACCGGATTTCGCGGGTTCAGGAAGAAGACTGATGGCTTCGCTGCTGAGCTGGTAGGTGAAAATCAGTTCTTTGCCCGGGGCTGGCCACGGCAGTTCCTGAGGCATCCACTCCGGACGTTTTTTCCACGGAAAACGCTCTTTCGTTTCCTCGAGACGGTAGGCTTTCAGTTGGAATGAAGCGGGATCGGCTTTCATCTGGCCAAGCCACTCCGGAAGCAAATAGTTGTGGATGGGTTGTCCGTTTAATCCGCCTACGGCAAAGGTTATTCCGTCGATGGTCAGTTCGGCTTCGGGGCGTACCGAGCGCAGAAACGCTTCGTCGGTGCTGAGCAAATCGAGTCCCACCGTAGCGCAGTTGGGTGCGGTAGTAAACGTTCGGGCGACAATGCCGTTCGAAAGAACCAGTTTCTCGCCGGAAGCCTGGAACAATTGCGTTTTAGCGTTGGTCTGCTGAAGGAGCCAGTCGCCTTGCTGGGTTTGTTTTTCCTTGTTGTAAACGGGGAGTTTCTGTTGGGGTTGGCTGCCGGCCAGGTAACCGGTGAGCAGCAAAAATGCGAGTACCACGTGTCTCATCGCTGAAGTTGTGTTGGTTTCGTCCAAATGTAGAAATCTTTTTTTTGCCATTCAAGGCGAAAGATCATGGTTCGAATGCAAAGCTCAACCCCGGCTCTTCTCAGGTGGAGAAGGATGGTGAAAAAGATTTCGGTGCGCTGCACCTCCAATTTGAATACTTCCTTTTTGCTACAAATATATTGGTGCTCTGCACCATTGCTTCCCATTAACGCAGCAGCGCTGCAAAATAGTTGTAGAACCCAAAACAAGTAAGTTTATTCAGGTGCAGCGCACCGAAATTGCAGTCCCCGTCATTGCGATTTTGTCTAAGACGCAGCGAAGCCATCTGCCGGAAGGGGTCGAGAGTGATATTAATAAGGTTGGATTATCCTTTGGCTCTTTTGGTACTAAGGTTTTCCTTGAAAAATAAGGTTTAAAGAACCTTATAGTAGCCTTTTAAACCTTAGTAGAAAACCGCTCTCCTCATTTTTAACCTTATTCAGAAACTGCCTGTACCTCCGGTCATTGCGCCGTTGGTTCAACCATTCGGTTGATTTTGGGCTGAACAATCCAAACGCCAATCGGGAAGAACCAAAACAGGAAAAACTCTCCGGCAAAGTCCGAGAAAATGACTTCCCGCTGCAACTCGACTGTCTTAAAGGTTTTGGCGACAAAATACAAGCAATAGAAAATGCAAAACATGGAAAAAAAGTGCAACGGCAAAACGATCGCCATAAACAACCCGATCAACCCAAAGTCCAGATCGGGTAGGGTGCCCGGTTGCCCCGGCGGAATGAAAGCGAAAAACAACAGAAACGCGCACAGGTAAATCATAGGAATAAAAAAGAACACCTTAAATTTTTGGACTTTCATTTTAACCTGAGCGGGCACTTTGGGTTGCAGGCCCATAGCTACCGACCAGTACCAGCCAAACAGCACCGCCATTAAAAGTGCCATCAGGATCGGGAAGATTTTCATATACCCGAACATCAACATTGGATCGCCGGGATTGGCCTGATTGGCGATTTGAATGGTCATTGCAACCATTACCACCATTTGAAAAACAAACGGCATTCCGAAGGTGAGCAGGAAAAGTTGCCAGTGTTTGGCGCGTAATAATTGGTTCATGGGTTGGGTTTTGGTGTATGGTTAGTGTATTAAATCTTTGACCAAAAAAGTGCTGATTACAAATCATCGTTGGCGATTGTCAGCACTTTTGCATATCCGGAAGAGCAAAGAGCAGCGGCAACGCACACCACTGCACCCGCAATGCAATTTGCAATTTGTTAGGGCACGTTTTTATTTTTCCTTTTTTGAATCGTTATTATTAAAATGTTACCTACTACCAACATTATAAACCAAATACTCAACATTATATTTATAATCAAATCATTGTTTATCCATGAATTTTTTATAAAAATCAAAGAGGTAATAGACATTATTACACTTGGTATTACATAGAAAATGGATGTTGCTCTTCTTACATTAAGTATTGCGGTATAATCTGCCATTGCTTTTCTTAATTTTGGCAATATTTCTTCAGATTCTTCCAAAAGTCTTGATTTACAAATAACAGCACGAAGCAGTTTGTGATAAATCAATACGTCCATCATCCAAAACATCATTATTCCTGTTGCAATTGTTAAGGAAATTAGTGCAGAAGCCGTTTCAAGCTTAGATGGGAAACTCTCTGCCAAATTTGAAGAATACAAAAAACCAATTGCAGCAAATCCACCGAAGAACCAAGTTGAAGCTAGCCCTTTAAAAATGTTTTGAATTTGATTAAAGTGTCGTTCGTAGGTTCCTAATTCTTTATATATCTCAATTTTAAATTCATCCATTTGACAACTTTTTAAAAATCCCAAGAAATTGTTCCATTTGTATCTGTCCTGAGGGAATCTTTATTTGAATGAGTTTTATATCTATTCAATGCAGTCGGATGCGGAACATTATCGTGAACTCCAGATTCCGTTGATATAATTGTGTATTCAATATTTGCATCTTTTATAAAATCTAGGTCAGCACCATTTATACTACCATGATGACTTGCATGCAAGATATCATTGCAATAGTTGTTTGTATTTTTAGAAATCCAATTTAAACTTTCGTCGGATGCATCTCCTGTAAAACAACATCTTCTACCAGTAGCTGCATTTTTAACCGTGAAAACAAGCGATGCATCATGTAATTCTCTTGTGTCTTTTGTCGCTATATTTCTTTCTGGACCAATAATCCATATCTGAAGTCCTGAAGGTTCCCACCAAGGTTTAGCAAAATCATCTTGTCTATATGGTTTATAAACTTTACTCCCATTATTTTCGAAATGTGATGCTAATGAATTGAATTTTTGCCACTCGTCATATTCGACACTATTGTCATTATATCTTCTTATATATGGAGAATAAATCAAATAGTCAATTGAGTAATTGTTATCTTTTAAATATTCCATACCCAAAAAGTGGTCGTAATGCTGATGCGTAACAAATAGTGCCTTAATTTTCTTATTGCCAGGAAGTAAGTATGAAAAACTTTCTATTTCATAAAGTCTTGGCTTTTTTACTTTCCGCTGGGCTTCTT
>CAYRBM010000309.1:0-3593 GCA_964422425.1 uncultured Odoribacter sp. | reverse complement strand
GAGTGAACATGTAAATGTGTAAAAGGAATCATACCAACCAGTTAAATCAAATTTCTATTTTCCGAAAACCTGAAATTTCAGGAAAGTAAAGTTACCAATTTCGATACCTGAAATGCGCGATGTTGATAAAATGTGGGAAAGTAGTACGGGTACTTTCATTACCCAAAACATATTACCTTTATCCATCATTTCAGAAATCGCAAAAGAATGCCTGCAACTAAAGAGAAAATATATTCCTACCAACTCATGTATAACGGCGCCCCGATGCCCTTTGTGATGAAAACCATGGAGGAAATTGATGAGCTACTGGGCGGTATTTCTGATAATCCTCATCGACACAATTACTATACTATTATCTGGCCATTAACAGCCACCGGCAAACATGTCATCGATTTTAAAGAATATCCTATCCTACCGCATCATGTCTTTTTTGTAAGCCCGGGGCAGGTTCATCAGATTATTACCGACCCGAAACCAACCGGATATGTGATTCTTTTTACTTCCGAATTTCTCGAAAAGAGCAGCATTCGTCCCGATTTTATTGCCAATCTGAAACTTTTCCAGAAGAGCGACGAGACTCCTCCTTTGCCGCTCACACCGAAAATGATTGAAACACTTCAGCCATTTGCCGAACAAATGCTTTCTGCCTTCCATTCGAAAAGCGATCTCTTCATGGAAATTATTGGTGCCTATTTGAAACTGTTTCTGATTGAGTGTAACAGTAGCTGTTCGCTCTCGCCAAACACCAATACCCAAAGCATAGAAGTGGAAAAAACCATTGTAAAAAACTTCAAAAGCATTGTTGAACTGCACTTTACCAAATGGCATCAGGTAAAAGATTATGCCGAGGAATTGAATGTTACTCCAAATTATCTAAACGAAGTAATCAAGTCGGCCATCGATGTTTCGGCCAAAGATTTTATTCAGAACAGACTGGTACTTGAAGCCAAACGAATGGCCGCTTTTACCGAAAAAAGTGCCAAGGAAATCGGATTCGATCTGGGCTTTGAGGATCCGTCGCACTTCAGCAAATTTTTCAAAACGAATACCGGTCAATCGCTTCAGAATTTCAGAGAAAACATCAAAAATGCCTGAGTTTTTTGCTTAAAAGATGATGTTTAAGACAAAAAAGTCTTTTTCTCCGTAATTTATACCATCGATACCTTAGTTTTTCCATTTCGCAGCCCTTTAAAGCGCCCTACCTTTGTGTCATCAATAACAATTAAAAATGACAACAATGGAAACTACAGCAAAAACAAAATGGGGTATCGACCCAACTCACAGTGAAATTTCGTTTAAAGTAAAGCACCTGATGATTAGCAATGTAAAAGGTGTTTTTAAAGAATTCAGTGCCAATGTTTACACATCAGGCAACCAGTTTATGTCTTCAGAGATCGATCTTCAGATCAATCCTGCGTCAATTGATACCGGTGTAGCTGACCGTGATGCTCATTTAAAAAGCGCCGATTTCTTCGACGTGGAAAACTTCTCAGCCATCGGGTTTGTTGGTCGTTCATTCGAAAAAGTTGACGACGAAAATTATATTCTCAACGGCGATCTGACCATAAAAGGTGTTACCAACCCGGTAAAACTTGAGGTTGAATTTGGTGGTGTTATGAAAGATCCATGGGGAAACGAAAAAGTTGGCTTCAGCATCAACGGAAAAATCAACCGTAAAGATTTTGGATTAACCTGGAACGCCGCCCTCGAAACCGGAGGAGTTCTGGTAAGCGACGATGTAAAAATCAGTGGCGAAGTGCAACTCGTAAAACAAGCCTGAAAAAGTTAAATCTTCAGCAGAATGAACAGAAAAGATTTTATCCGGAAAGGGTTATGGATGTCAGGCGGGTTGATTTCTACATCAGCATTGGGCATCGTCCTTTCCAACAAAATCGGTCGTTTAAAGCCAAATGAAAACAACAAAAACAATTCAGAAATCATGAAAAATAAAGTTTTACACAAAGCCGAAACCCGTGGCGATGCCCGTCACGGATGGCTGCACAGCCGGCACACATTTAGTTTTGCCAATTATTACGATCCGGAACGAGTGCATTTTGGAGCACTCCGGGTACTTAACGACGACATCGTTGAAGCCGGAATGGGATTTGGAACGCATCCGCACGACAACATGGAAATCATATCCATTCCGCTGGAAGGCGATTTGGAACACAAAGACAGCATGGGAAATGTAGCCGTAATTAAACATGGCGACGTTCAGGTAATGAGTGCCGGGACCGGGATTTTTCACAGCGAATACAACAAAAACAAAGATCGCAAGGTAAAATTCCTGCAGATTTGGGTATTCCCGAATAAGAAAAACGTAACTCCGCGATACGACCAGATTACCCTGAATATTGCCGACCGGCACAATAAACTGCAGCAGATTCTTTCTCCCAATCAGGATGATGAAGGTGTTTGGATTCATCAGAATGCCTGGTTTCACATGGGAAACTTTGATAAAGGAGTGAGTACCGAATATCAGCTCAAGTCGAATGACAACGGAGTTTACGCATTCATCCTTAACGGCGATGTTACCATCAACGGGCAATCGCTAAATACCCGCGACGGTTTTGGAATCTGGGATATTGATACTTTGTCGATTAAAGCTGATTCTGATGCAGAAATCCTGCTGATGGAAGTACCGATGAACAAATAATTCGAACAAAAAAATCTTTACAGGATGGAAGTCAAACAGAAAAATGATTCGTCGAAAGGAGTCTTTTACATTGAGCAAAACGGGAAAACTGTTGCTCAAATGACCTACGTATGGGTTGGAACCAATAAGATAATTATTGACCATACCGAAGTTGGTGAAAGCCTGAAAGGACAAGGCGCAGGTAAATTAATGGTGAGTAAAGCCGTTGAGTTTGCCAGGCAGGCGGGTATAAAGATTGTTCCTTTGTGCCCGTTTGCCAAAAGCGTTTTCAGCAAAACGCCTGACTATAGCGATGTTTTACTGAAATAGCATTGCCCGGAGAATCTACGGTTTAAATATCCCCACTTTTAGGGATTTCACACCTTTTTCGTTGCATCTACTTTTGCTCTTACAATTTACACGTAAGAAAGTATATGAAACGAATCTTATTTTCCTCAGCATTATTGCTGTCAGTTATGTTCCTGAATGCTCAAACTTTGGAACAAGAAAAGGCAACATACCAGAATCTGGCCGATCAGCTTTTGTCTTCAAAAAGCAAACTCACCATTGGAGGATACGGCGAAGTGCATTATCACCAGCCATTGAATTCGGATGTCCGTCAAAACGGAGAACTCGATGTTCATCGCATGGTGATGCTTTTTGGCTACCAGTTCAGCGAACGGACTCAGTTTGTGACAGAACTCGAATTCGAGCACGTGTCGGAAGTGTATGTCGAGCAAGCCTTTCTTCAGCACAAAATCAACAAATCAATCAATTTCCGTGGCGGTTTGCTCCTGATCCCAATGGGGATTGTGAACGAATATCACGAACCCACAACCTTTAATGGAGTTGAACGTCCGCTGGTTGACAACAAGATTGCACCAACCACCTGGCGCGAAATTGGTTTTGGTCTGGCCGGAAATATTCAGCCTGCCTCATTAAAATACCAGGCCTACGT
>CAYRBM010000308.1:0-3615 GCA_964422425.1 uncultured Odoribacter sp. | reverse complement strand
TTTTATCCTTTTGTTGCTTATTTTCAATTAGTTATTAATCGAACTCAGGTTATTATGGAAGTCATCAAACAATTTGACCAATCGCTGTTTCTTTTATTGAACGACTTGCACAGCACGTTCTTCGACAAAGCGATGTTCCTGTTTTCGAGTCGCGAAATCTGGATTCCGTTCTACCTGCTTATTATTTATGTCATTGTTAAAACCTTCAAAAAGAACTCGATCTACGTTCTCATCCTGATTGGTTTATCGATCACTGTCAGCGATCAATTCTCAGGATTGATCAAAAATTCAGTCGAGCGGCTGCGCCCGTCAAATGACCCATTGCTAAGCAACCTGGTTCATATCGTTAACGGGTATCGGGGCGGGACTTTTGGCTTTTTCTCGTCACATGCATCCAACTCCTTTACCATTGCCATTATTGCAGCTATGCTTTTTAAAAACCGCATGTTCACGATCCTCATTTTTACCTGGGCCATCCTGATTTCATACACCCGCATTTACCTGGGGCTGCACTATCCGGGCGACATACTCACAGGCTGGCTTTGGGGTGCCCTGATTGGATTTGGATTTTACCGTCTGATGATTTTCATCCAGCAGCGCTATTTCAAATCGAACCTTCCTGTAATCAGTAAAACAGCTATTTCCCGGGAAGATTCAATCCGCTTACTTTTATTTGTAATGATCTATGTGGTCACGATACTTGTTACCATAAACAGGCTTATCAAATATCAGTTTTTCGGTTCATGAACACAGAAATTCATTCGCAATACCAATCGCTTTCCGGCCACTATCAAACACTTTTTCTTAGTAAAAAGAATAAGCTAAAACTCATCTCAACAGCCCGACTGATTTGCTTTCTGTGCATTTTCCCGGCATTTTATTACCTCTACCCAATCAACAAGCCCCTGAGCTTTTTCGCGTCGTTACTATGCCTTGCTGCATTTCTTTTTTTAGTCAGAAAATTCATTCAAACCGAAAAACAGCTACGGTTTTATCAGCGACTAATGCAAATTAACCAGCGGGAAGCCAACGCCCTCAAACGCGATTACAGTCCGTTTGATTCCGGGGCAGAATTCACCGACATCCATCACGATTATAGTTTTGATCTCGATTTATTTGGTACGGGTTCTTTTTTTCAATACCTGAACCGGACCGCCACTTCAGGAGGAAAAAAACATCTGGCAGAGCTACTTAAAAACAGTCGGCGAACAGCAGATGAGATTGTAGAAAAGCAACAAGCCATCGCCGAATTGGCCGAAGAGCTGACCTGGCGACAGCATTTCACCGCATTGGGGCAGGAAAGTAACGATCCTACTTCCTCCGATCAGATTCATTCGTTGATCAGCCATCAAATCCGGATAAAAAATAAGGTTGCAATTCGCTATTTACTGCTTTCGCTACCTTTGATTACGGTTTCTTTATTTGCGGCTTATTTCTCCGGAGTTACCGACAAATATGTGTTCCTCCCTGCTATTTTTCTGCAATGGATTCTGTTCATCATTTTCATAAAACGAGTCACGGCCTTTTACCGGCAATCCGAAAAACAATCTAAACTGCTCGGACGTTACGCCGCAATGCTCCAGCTAGTTGAACAAAAAACCTTCCGGAGCAACTACCTGAATAAACTAAAAGGGAAACTTTTGAGCCATCACCGGCAAGCCAGCGAAATCACAGGACAACTTCAAAAAATATTGAATGAACTGGAATACCGCCAAAACCTATTGGTTGGATTAGTACTTGAATCGGTTTTCCTTTGGGATCTCCGCTGTCTTTACCGAATGAATGATTGGCAGGAAAAATATGCCGGTGAATTACCAAAATGGATTGAAGTGATTGCCGAATTTGATGCGTTGCTGAGCCTGGCAAACTGCAATTACAATCATCCGGAATGGGTGCTTCCTGAAATCTGCCATTCAGCATTTAATTTGGAAGCGACGGATATGGGACACCCACTGATCGACGAAAATCGCTGTGTCCGCAACTCATTTCATCTGGGCGGAAAGGAGCAGGTGGTGATCATCACCGGCGCCAATATGGCTGGGAAAAGCACCTTTCTGCGCACTATTGGTATTAACCTTCTACTGGGCACCACCGGATGCAAGGTTTGTGCCTCAAAGTTTAAATTTACGCCTGTCCGGGTTTTCACCAACATGCGTACCTCCGACAACCTGATGAACGACGAATCGTATTTTTACGCTGAGTTGCTCAGGCTACAAAATATGCTAAAACTGATCCGCAACGGTGAAAACCTGTTTGTAATCATCGACGAAATGCTGCGGGGCACCAACTCTGTTGATAAATTAAACGGATCAAAAGAACTCATACGTCAGTTAATTAGTTTAAAAACTCATGGGATTGTGGCCACCCACGACTTAAATCTCACCGAACTCGCACAAGTTTATCCTGAAGTAGTGAAAAATCAATGCTTCGAAGTGCAACTTCAAAACGACGAATTGACTTTTAATTACCGCCTCACTGACGGCGTCACCCGAACCATGAATGCCAGTTTCCTGATGAAAAAGATGGGAATTATTCCTAAAAGTTGACAGACTAAAGGATTGATTTTTTTTCTGTTTTCTCGGATTTATTAGGCTTTGTGAAATAATTTTAACCCAACAATTCCAATTACAATAAGCAGAATACAAATCGTCTTAATCAAATCTATTGGTTCTTTGAAGAAGATAATACCAAAAATTACCGTACCAATTGTACCAATACCAGTCCAAACGGCATAAGCAGTTCCTAACGGTAAAGTCTTTACCGAAAGCGACAGAAAATAAAAACCGATAATCATTGAAACGATAGTAAAAATACTTGGATAAAGTTTTGTCCACCCCTCGGAATACTTCAATCCAACAGCCCAAACGACTTCCAATACTCCAGCAATAAGCAAATAAACCCAAGCCATAATTTCAGTGATTTTAATGGAATACAAAAATGGATAAAATTGGTAGATGTTAACTCCTGCCATACGATTATCTTTTCACACATCCAATTAGAGTAGTTAACTCGATGCCATAAGAAATAGATTTTGAATTCAAAAAGGAATATGGCCCAACTGAAAAACCAAGAAATTTTAGCAGAGGAAAATCAATTGTCGGATTTATTAAAATTCCAAAACTATACTGTTTCTCGTAATTATAGGAATAGTTTTCCATTGATAGTAAGCTGCCCTCATTCAGTTTTAACCAATTGGTAGGAGTTTTCAAAACTGAAAAATCATTCCAGCCTTTAAATTATACCTTATTCCAGAATTAGATTTACTGAAAAAAACTCGCCCTAACGTGAATGATACAGATTGCATTTTTTCTTTTGCGATATCTTCTCCTATAGATAAAAGGCTAAGAATGCCCTTTTTATAATCAGTTGGTAAATCCTTTGGTTTTTTATCATGCTCATAATAACCAATACCGAAAGAAAAGTCGCTTTTATTAATTAAGTCAAGAGTAATTCCACCACCATAATAATTACCTAAATTACCTTTAAAACTTGAATATATCAGGTAATCCGGGTTAATCTGTCCTAATGAATGATGCGACAGAAACATTAAAAACACGAGAAAAGCAACCGTTTTATAAATACGAACCTTTTCCATTCTCTTGTTGATCTTTAATA
>CAYRBM010000307.1:1242-3627 GCA_964422425.1 uncultured Odoribacter sp. | reverse complement strand
GAAACCGTAAAATCAAATCAATTGACTCTATTTTAGAATCGAACTCAGGTTACTATTCACTTTGGCTTATATTCCGGCATAATTTACCAAAATACTTGCTATTCCTAGTATTCAATTCCAACACGCCCATAAATCCTGCGATCATAAGGGTGCTTCACTTTTCTTATATCACTCACATAATCTGCAATTTCAATCAAGCCATCACTGGCGCCCCTGCCAGTCAGCACAATCTCGAGATGCGAAGGTTTGCTGGTTATAAAATCAAGTATTTCCTGTTCATCGATCAATCCAAACTGCACTGAAATCAGGATTTCATCCAAAATAAGCAAGCCGGGATTTTCATTTATTACCAAATCTGTTAGCTGACCAAATCCATTGATGAAACAGTCATCTTTTGCTTCTTTGGTTTGATTTTGGTCTGAAAAACCATAAATTTTTGCACCCAATTGTTTCAGATTTTGTATCTCGTTGTACCCATAGAGGCCAGGTTGTTTATTGAAATACAGGTACAAAACCTTCATTCCATGACCTAATGCCCTGACAGCCAACCCAACGGCAGCAGTGGTTTTTCCTTTCCCTTCGCCGGTGTAAATATGCACTAATCCGGTTCCCATAGATTATAAGTATTATGGCCTACCAGACCTTATTTGTGCATCAGTTTTATCATTTCTTCCAATGCATCCACGAACAAAATAGGTGTCGGACTACATGTTTTATCGGCATCGAGTACAAATATTTTTTTGCTTTTGCTGGCCGACAGCGACGTGTATTTCAGCCAGGTATCTTTTTCTTCCTGAGCCACAATGCCCATGGTCACGATAAAAATCACGTCCGGATTTTGTTTCAGCACATACTCGCGGGTAATGCTGCCCAATTTCAATTTTTCCGCAATGTTTTTTCCTCCTGAAAAGCGGATAAAATCTTCCATAAACGTATTTGGAACCGCGCAAAACAAGGGTTTGGCGCCAATCTGGATCAGCACTTTCGGATTTTTTCCGGCGGGAAAACTGGCTTTGAGTTGGGTTAACCGGGCTTTTTGCTGGTTCACAATTTCGCGGGCTTTTGTGCTCTGACCAACCAAATCGCCGATTTGCACAAAGTAGCTGCAAATCTCGTCAAACGATTCAGGATAAGGCTGCATCACCACCTTGATGCCCAGTTTTTTCAGGTTGTCGATGATTTCAGGTTTATTGAGCGACGAGGCAATCACCACGTCGGGTTTCAGCGAAAACGCTTTTTCGATGTTCACGTTCATTGCATTGGCAATCACCGGAATGTGATCCGATTCCTGAACCGGACAATAGCTGGTGCAACCCACCAAACGGTGCTGTTCGCCCATCACATACAAACTTTTGGTTACCCACGGAACCAGCGAAACAATTCGTTTGGCTTCCTGTGCCGAAAGAGTGAGGCGCAAGACCATTAAAAAAACAAACAGAACCAGAAAGATTTTTTTCATTGAGTTAATTTTTAACCCGGACGAAAAGAGTTGGAAATTTCCCTGAATTTCACCGATCTTTTTTCCCGAAGATTCGACTTTTGTTGATTTTGAACTGGCAGGTCTTCTGGCTCGCCTCGCTTTTTGCGGCCTTCCCATCTAGCCTAAGGCAAGACAGTGGCTGAGGTTGCAAAAGCATTACAGAGGCTTACAGCTGCGGGTACAGCTCCGGCATTGCACCGGATTCCCTTTTTGTCCATGTCGGCAACAGGCCGACGGCGGAACCAATTCAGGTGGTAAAAGTAGAAATAATTTTGGGTGCTGCCATTCCTAATCGCATAAAGCAAAAACTGCGATTAAAAATCACAACATCCAATAAAAAGGTATTACTCCCAAACTCCGGCAATTTTTTCGCCACACTTGCTGCAACAGCCTTTCGCCAAATCGTTTTTGACCACGGTAAAACCCCGCCGTTCGACCACCACCTGTTTGCATTTGGGACAAACGGTATTTTGTGCATCAAGCCCGGGAACATTGCCGACGTACGCGTATTTCATTCCGGCGGAAAGTGCAATGTCGCGCGCCTGGGTGAGCACGCCAATGGGCGTAGCCGATAACTGCGTGAGTTTATAATCCGGATGGAAACGGTCGAAATGAATCGGATAACTGGCGAGTCCGTTCTCGACCAGCCAGCCACACATGCGTTTGATCATGTCGAGGTTGTCGGTCCAACTTGGAACTACGAGATTGATGATTTCAAGCCAAACACCCAGCTCGGCAAAGGTTTTCAGCGTGTCGAGCACCGGCTGAAGTGCACCGGCACTCAGTTTCATGTAAATGTCGTTACTGAACGATTTTAGGTCGACGCGTGCGGCGTCGATAGTTTTACACCAGTTGCGCAAGGGCTCCTGATGGATGTAGCCCGCCGTGACCAGCACGTTTTTGAT
>CAYRBM010000307.1:0-1142 GCA_964422425.1 uncultured Odoribacter sp. | reverse complement strand
CGGTTGTGGCAAACGCCCGTCTCGCCTTCCTTAATCACGCATTCGTTCGGACAAATCAGGCATTTGGGGCCGCGCGGCGTGGTGGTCCAATACAGGCCTTCCTTGCTCCATTTCCAGGGTTTCTCACCTGCCGACGCCGAAAATCCCATCATCGGGGCAAACGCCATCGCCCCGGTGGCGGCCAGTCCATGTTTCAAAAAATCGCGCTTGTTCATATCGTTGCTTTCCATGTTTTAAAGGTGTTTCAGTATTGTTTCTGAACGAAAAAACAGTTGCCGGGTTTCAAATCCTGACCTTTGTTTTCAGGAACAGCCAAGCGGCAAAAATCAGGTTGATACCCGCTATCAGCCAAACCGATCCGACGATCCCCAGTTTTGGAACCAGGAAAATACTCACGGCCAATGCGCCAAACGCCGAACCAATCAAATCGAAGCTGTATGTTTTTCCTGAAGTCCCGGCAAAATCTCCACTTTGTGCCTGACTCGATTGCGCGAATTGGAAGCCTGTCAGCCCGCCGATCAAAAAGGTAGCTAGCAAAAAAGATGCGTAAACGATTGCCTCCGGAAGGTTGGCCATTCCTCCTGAAAACAGTGAAAAACCAGCGACAGTCGCGAAAACTGCAATTGCGGTTTGCGTTAGCGCCAGTAAGTTTTTCTCCTGAAATTGTTTTCCGTAGAACGAACCCAGGCCCAAACCAAGCATGAATCCGGCGAACACAAAACTGGTGAGCAGGTAGATGTTTCCGAAGAAAACCTGCAAGCCAAACAGCAACAAAATTTCCATGCCCGAAGCCGAAAAACCAGTCACGAATATTGCCTGCGACGCCGTATTTCCGGAGAGGAAAAAGAACAGAAACAACGCTCCGGCAGACAGTCCGAACAGCCAGTAATTGCCTTTAAACTGGCTCATCCAATACGCCAGTTGCTGAAGGTACGACACCGGTTTCAGGTTCTGGTTGGGTTGCTCACTGGTGTTCAGGGCGGCAAGAATCGTTTCGCTGCGGTTTTTCAGCAAGGCATCGTCAATGTAATACGAATTGACGTACCGCGTCTCAATGCCTTTTGCCTGAACGCGTTCGGCAATGTTGGTCGTGAGCGGCCCATCCGACGCCAGAAAATGATTTTGCTCGCCGGGCAAGATGA
>CAYRBM010000306.1:0-3645 GCA_964422425.1 uncultured Odoribacter sp. | reverse complement strand
CATTTTATTGATCGTCTTTTCCTTATTCTGACGAACACGTTAACGCGTCAAACAAAACTCATCGCCAATTTCTTCCAGTGTATGTTGTCTGTAACCACTCAATCCAAAATAATAGCGAATAACATCAGCTTCTCGCTCTCCCAATGTTGACAATGTGCGTTCAATCTCCTTACGCAAAGAACTGGTCATCAAACCCTTGTCTGGACTCAAGGAATCTTCATTCAAAATAATATCATACAAACTGTTTCCATCATCGTCATGAATAGGAGCATCCATTGAAATATGGTGAGTAGAAACTTTTAAGGCATCCTCAACAACATCAGATGAGGTTTCAAGTAAAAATGCAACTTCCTCAGGCGTAGGTTCCCGCTGATATTCTTGCTCCAACCTGCTGAAAGTCTTGTTTATTCGGGTAATTGATCCAATTTTGTTTAAAGGAAGCCTGACAATACGAGCTTGTTCTGCCAATGCTTGCAATATGGACTGTCTAATCCACCATACGGCATAAGAGATGAATTTAAACCCACGGGTTTCATCATAGCGTTGGGCAGCCTTTATTAATCCCAAGTTCCCTTCATTGATCAAATCGGGTAAACTAAGACCTTGGTTTTGATACTGTTTGGCAACAGAAACAACAAATCTCAGATTAGCTTTAATTAATATTTCGAGAGCCTGTTTATCTCCTTTTTTTATCCTTTTGGCTAATTCAACTTCCTCCTCTGCAGTAACTAAATCAACCTTACCTATTTCATGCAAGTACTTGTCAAGAGAAAGTGTCTCTCTGTTAGTAACCTGTTTGGCAATTTTAAGTTGTCTCATTTTAACTGTATGAAATCATTTAATTTTGAGCAGTTTGTCTTCAATCTGCTAATGCGAAAGTAATTATATTACATTTTTTTTTACCAAAAATTTCACTATTTTATATGAATTATACGTTTTTCTGCATGAATTGTTCATTTGGGCACACGAATGGCTCATTTTTACATATTTATCAATAATTTTCCCGAAAACAATTCTCATAACAAATCATGAACCCCAAATAAAGTTTTTAAAGGATTTCTTGGCTCTTTTTCAAGATTTGTCTATAATTGCACCATATTTCAAACAAGTTCCATTCGTCTGACATTGTCAACTCCAGCTCCTTTTCTTAATCATTTGATCATTTGAATATTAACAATTCACCTATAAAATTATGTATGATATTATTGAATTAAGCAGAAAATTACTCCCTGACTTAAGAGACATTGCAAAAGAACTAGACATTAAAAAAATTGAGTCGTACAAAAAACAAGATTTAATTTACAAAATACTTGACACACAGGCCATTCTGGCCTCAGAAAAGAAAACTGAAGATAAAAAACTTAAATCACCCAGAGATTTAAATATCAAGCGGGAAGAAGTATCTGTATTCAACAAGTTATTTAATCGAAGAAAAGAAGAAAAACCTGTAGAAGCTGTAGAAGAAAAGACTTTAGAAAAGACGGAAAATATTCAGACTTCAACTACTCCTGAAAAGGAAGAAAAAAAGGAAATACAGGTCAAGAAAAGACCGAGAACTGAACACATCAAGGCTGGATCGTCTAATCACAATCAAAAACAGAATCAGAATCAGCACCAGCGTCCAAATAAAAATCAGGAACAAAAACAGAATCAGGAACGAAGCGCAAATCCCAACCAGGGAGTAAAACAGCAAAATCAGGAGCAGAATCAAAAAGTCAGACAGGAAATACTATTGCCAGAAGAACCTGTAGAGATTGAATCATATCCAGTTAGCGAAGTATCTGCTAGTCCTTTGGAATCTGTTGAAAATTTAGCTCAGGATTTTACAGTCAGCCCAGTATCTTCAGAAGAAGTAAAATCAGAAGGTACTTTTGAACGAAAAAATGAGAATCAAGGAAAAAAGAAGAATTACGATAACCCTAAATGGGAAAGCCGAGACAACCAGAACAAACAGCAAAAACAGCAGCAACCCCAGGAAAAACCATATGAATTTGATGGTATAATTAGCAACACCGGGGTGTTGGAAATTATGGCTGACGGCTACGGTTTTCTTCGTTCATCCGACTTCAATTACCTGAATTCACCAGATGACATTTATGTATCGCAATCGCAGATCAAACTTTTCGGATTGAAAACCGGAGATACTGTGACCGGAACTATCCGTCCGCCCAAAGAAGGTGAAAAATATTTCCCACTGATTAAGGTAATCGAAATCAATGGTCGTACTCCAGATTATATCCGCGACAGGGTTCCGTTTGAGCACCTGACTCCGCTATTCCCGAACGAAAAATTTAATCTTACCGGAAATGGACACGACAACATGTCAACCCGAATTGTTGATCTCTTTTCTCCTATAGGAAAAGGTCAGCGCGGTTTGATTGTGGCTCAGCCAAAAACTGGAAAAACCATGTTGCTAAAAGAGATTGCAAATGCCATTGCAGCCAATCATCCGGAAGTTTACATGATGGTTTTGTTAATTGACGAGCGTCCTGAAGAAGTTACCGACATGGCCCGAAACGTTAACGCCGAAGTTATTTCGTCAACATTCGACGAACCGGCTGAACGCCACGTACGCGTAGCTGGTATGGTGCTGGAAAAAGCTAAACGACTGGTTGAATGCGGACACGATGTGGTCATCCTGCTTGACTCTATTACTCGCTTGGCTCGTGCCTACAATACTGTAGCTCCTGCTTCAGGAAAAGTATTATCAGGAGGTGTTGATGCTAATGCACTTCACAAACCAAAACGTTTCTTTGGTGCTGCGCGAAATATTGAAGAAGGCGGATCTTTGACGATTATTTCAACGGCATTGACTGAGACAGGATCAAAAATGGATGAAGTGATTTTCGAAGAATTCAAAGGAACCGGCAACATGGAATTACAGCTCGATCGTAAACTGTCGAACAAACGCATTTTCCCGGCTGTGGATATCACTTCTTCGAGCACACGTCGCGAAGATTTGCTGATGAACAAAAACGTGCTGGATAAAACCTATATTCTCCGTAATTTCCTGAGTGATATGAACTCTGTTGAAGCAATGGAATTTATTTCGAACAGAATCATGAAAACAGCGTCAATCGAAGAATTCCTGATTTCGATGAATGACCAGTAAAACGGTTAATAAGCCAAAAATAGTTGATGGCAATTATATGTTGGATTAGTAAATTATAGGCGCTAATCACAAAATGATCAGATGTTTGTGAAGATCAACCTGCCAGCAATAAGATTTAAGATTAATGCATAAACAGTAATACACAAGGGTAGTCATTCAGACTACCTTTTTTTTATTTTCGGCACGTTTAAGTCTAAAAATCAATGCTATAATAAAATTTTTCAGCGCAGGTCAAAGCAGGAAACGAGTATTCCTTTATCCTTGATTTTAAAATATTCAGGCTTATTAAATTTTCTTTTGAACAATTTGAAATACCCATCCTCTGCGAATATCTGATTTGTCACAGACTTTTACCAGAATAACGCGGTCTTCCCCTGATGTTGGTTCTTTAAACCGCAATATAGAATTGGAATTGTATTGTAAAATGTAACTTTAGAGTATATGATAAAAAAAGGTCACTTCTTTCGAAGCAACCTTTTAGCGGTGCGGACGGGACTCGAACCCGCGACCCTCGGCGTGACAGGCCGATATTC
>CAYRBM010000305.1:0-3647 GCA_964422425.1 uncultured Odoribacter sp. | reverse complement strand
CCAGGCGCTTCGGTGAATGTGTTTTGAATTTCCGGACATGATTATTGCCGTTTTAAAATCAGATCATTCCATTTAAACACCGTCATCAAGCCTTTGTTTTCAAAATATTTCCTGACTTCCTCAAATGTCCATTTATTGGTTGATGCCAGGAAAAAATCGCCCCCCCAGGCTCCCAACGACTTCACTTCTCCCTTAAAATCGGCAAATAGCTCTGGTTTAATGGCTATCCGCTCAATCAGCTTACTGATAAGCGCTTCATGCATCCTGATTAGCAGGTTAAACTCATTCTGATCACGACAGCGTAAAAACTCATCAGTCAACAGCGAAACCTCTTCAACCTGTTGCTCCGAAACCTTCTTTTCTTTCAGGAAAGCACTGACTTCAGTTGCTGTTCGCTTTTTTCGGCCCAAATAAATCAGGAAAAGCTGGTCTGCAAACGGATAGTCGAGCGAAACAGGTTCAGCAGGCAGACCCCGCTGATAAATGATTGGGCCATCAGCCGTAGCACATGCAATATCAAAGCCGGATCCCTGAAAAACCAGCTCGTTCAGCACAAACGGATCGACATTGGCAAATTGCGAGAGCAGACTCAGTAAAGTGCTCGAACTTCCAAGTCCCCATTCAGGATTGGCTTCGATGGTGGTTTTAAATTGAATGCCCTGCGCAAGCGAAAAGTCGGGATTTAATGATCGAATTGCCTGCAAAATGCGAACGAGCGTCGCAGCTTTTTCTGAGTCAGTTGCATCTAGAACTGAAAAATTCACCGGATCAAGCTCGCACGAGAACCAAAGCTGATCGCCGTAAAGCGCCTGCCAGCGGATGGTTTGTGTGGAATCATCGTACGAAACAACCATTTTCTGGCCTACATTCAACGGCATAGAAATCGCCTTCGCCCTGTGAAGAACCAAATATTCTCCGGTGAGCAGCAATTTGCCGTTGGCGCGATATGTTGTGAGGACAGACAATAGACAACAGATATTAGATTTTAGACAAAAAGAAAATTTCCAATATTGAATATCGAATAATCAATATCCAAAAAACGTTGAACAAGGCATTACTCGCAACCCGAATCTCGCAACCCAGAACTCTTCCAATACGCCTCAACCGCCGAAAACGACACCGTTTTATCCTGAAAATATTCCTGAATTTCGCCCCGTTTTTCCTCCGGAATCTGCAACTGGTTCATGATGTTGCTCAGGTGCATCTTCATGTGGCCTTTCTGAATGCCGACCGAGACTAGCGCTTTCACCGCCGCAAAATTAGACGCCAGTCCGGCAACAGCCAGGTACATCATCAGCTCTTTTGCCGACGGATTGTCAAGAATTTTCATCGCCAGTTTGGCCATCGGATGCACTGCGGTGACTCCGCCAACCACGCCAACCGCCAAAGCCAGTTCGATGCTGAATCGGAATTTTCCGTCTTGAATTTGCACATCGGTCAATCCTGCGTATTGGCCATTTCGCGAAGCAAACGCATGCCCGCAAGCTTCAATCGCCCGAAAGTCGTTGCCGGTAGCCACCGCCAGCGCGTCGATGCCATTAAAAATACCTTTGTTGTGCGTTACAGCGCGCGAAACATCGAGTTGCGAAATGCGAACTGCCTGCTCAAATCGTCGGGCAAACGCTTCACATTCAGCTTCGGTTTTACCATCGAGCAGATTCGACACCGGGCATTCTACCCAGACACGAACACGGCTTTCCGGCGTGTAATTCGACAAAATGGCCATGATAATTTCGAATTCCCGCTGGCCCGCCGAAACTTTCGTACTTGTCAGAAAAAAATCCTGAAGACTTTTACCAAACTGCTCCAGACAGGAGTTGATAAAGTTGGCGCCCATCGCATCGCAGGTTTCAAACGAAGCATCGAGCTGAAAATAGTGCGGCAAAATATGAGAAAGCGCTTTCAGTTCGATTCCGGTGATCCCCCCGCCGCGGGCTCCCATTTTTGCAGTCAGAAAAGCACAATCTGTCAACAGTTTCTCTCTTATTTCGGGGAAAAGTGATTGCAGGTATTCCGAATTCCCGTTCCAGCGAAAATGAACCTGTCCTTTCTTTTCTGTGCCCAATACTTCGGCATGAAAACCACCTCGTTTGGCCCAAAAACCGGCAGCATTGCTCAGTGCAGCTACTACCGAACTTTCTTCGGAAACCAGTGGAAAAAACAGGTTTTTACCGTTCACCACAAAATTGGGCGCAACAGAGAAGGGAAATGGGAAACTGGAGATCGGATTCTCGCTCAGATCGTCGATAATTTTCTGAACCGATTCGTCTGCGACTTCGCACGATTTCAGGAAGGTTCCCAGCGAGGTATCGAAGCCGTATTTTTTGATGAGCGCGTCGATGCGCTGTTCTTTGTTGTATTTCGAAAATCCTTGTAAAATGGAGTTATCCATGATAATCGGGATTGATTTTCAGGTAGGATTTGGCCAGACTCAGCATCTGAATTTGCGTTTGCAGGTACTGCTGGAGCGATTCGTAACTTTCAGCGGCGTGTTTCAAAACGGCCGATGCCATGCCAAAAACGGCTGGCAACTCGCTCTTCGAGGTCAGGTAATAGCCATCGAGCGCATTTTGTATGCCTCCTGAAATGATCAGTTGACGGCAGGCCGGTGCCGGATTATCCTTCAGGATTTGATTGACCGAATCGACCATCTGATTGGCCGACTGCCCCACAAAAGCAAACGGCAGGCTGGCTTCGAGTTGCTGCGGATCGTTTCGCAGCATTTCCAGTTTCGAAAAATTGGTTCCACCGTAAGCGCCAAATTCAATGGCTTCGAGCGGAAGCTGCATCAGTTGCCGCAAACTTTCAGGGCCAAATCCCTGCCCAACTTCTTTGACAATTACTTTCAAATCGAGCGAATCGAGCAACTGGCGGATGGTTTCGATGGGTGCTTGCTTCAAACGGTTTCCCTCAGGCTGAAACCATTCCTGCATTGGGTTCACGTGCACAATCAGTCCGTCGGCACGCAAATCGGTAACCAAACGAACGATGGCATCCACATTCTCCGAAAAGAGCAATTCTTCCACCTGCGCAATTCCGAGATTGGCCCAAAACGGCTGATCACCAATCTCATTGCGAAAATCAAAATCAGCCCAATCGGTTTTGTTGAACAAAATTTTGCGACACGAACCGAGTCCCATTCCCATGCCAAATTCGCGACAGGCGCGGGCAATGTTGCCGTTGATGGTTCGGGCAACGCCGGTTCCGCCGGTCATGCTCGAAACCCAGATGGGCGTGCGCATGGTTTTGCCTAGAAAAGGAATGCTCAAATCAGCATTTTCGGGATGGGCCGACAGCATCGGTTCGTAAATAAAACGAAGGTCCTGCTCGGCGAGGCGGGTTTGCGATTTCAGTGCCAGGTTGATATGTTCGGATTTGCGGTCGGAAACCATTGAGAATGATGAATTATAAATGATGAATTATGAATGCCAAAACATTCTGCAAATTACAGATTTTCCGGCAATGATTATCAGCAAAAACTTTAGGCACTTCGAACTTTAGCTCACTCCGAACTTTTTACTCTTTCAGAATATTTCGTGAAATCACCATCCTTAAAATCTCGGAAGTTCCTTCGCCGATTTGCAGCAGGCGCTGGTCGCGGTAGAAGCGTTCGATTGGCCATTCACGGTTTTTGAACAGTCCGGCGC
>CAYRBM010000304.1:0-3736 GCA_964422425.1 uncultured Odoribacter sp. | reverse complement strand
TAGATTTCTTTACCTGTAGCATTTCCGTAATTCACTAACACCAAGGCTTGTTTTTCGTGTACCCCGGCATCGCCGCGGCGGAAGCCTTTCCAACCGCATTGTTCGATGAGCCAGCCTGCTGCCAGTTTGGTTTTGCCTTCTGAAGCAGGGTAGTGGGGCATTTTCGGATTTTCGGCCAGCAATTGCTCTGCCATCGACGACTTTACAATCGGATTTTTGAAAAAACTTCCGGCGTTGCCAAACACTTTTGGGTCGGGCAATTTCGATTCGCGAATGGCAATCACCGCTTTGCGAATATTCCGCAGATTGATGTTCCCGAGCTTTTCGGTTTCGGCTTTCAGGTCGCCGTAGTTCAGGATAAACTCCGGAAACTTGTCGAGTTTGAAAACGACAGAAGTAATTACAAATTTGTCTTTCAACTGGTTTTTGAAAATGCTGTCACGATAACCGTACTGACAATCAGGTGCGTCGATGGTGTATTCATTAAGGGTTTCGAGGTCGAAACCGGTGACCGACTCGATGCGGTTTTGAATTTCCATGCCATAAGCTCCAATGTTTTGAACCGCCGCTGCTCCGACCTTCCCCGGAATGAGCGACAAATTCTCGATTCCGCCCCAACCGTTAAACACGGCATAATCTACCAAATCATCCCACCGAACACCGGCCCCAACTTCGAGCCAAATGTTGTTGCGGTCTTCATGCACTTCGGCAATTCCGGGAATGTTCGGATTCAAAACCAATCCGTTGAAATCGCTCACGAACAATAGATTGCTGCCTTCGCCAAGAATCAGAATGGGTAGGTTTTTCCATTCCAGAGTCGTTTCCAGGAAACCTTTTAAATCTTCGGTTTCGGTGAATTCGAAATAATGACGGGCCGAAGCTTCGGTACCAAACGTGTGGTGATTGCGCAGTGAATAATTGGTGAATGAGCGGATCATTGGAATTATTTTGGGGCAAAGATAACAGAACGTTGGCCTTTTTCGTTTAACTTGGCTGAATGAAGGAGCCAAAATCATGTCGAAAAAAGTTTCGCTTAGTGTAATTAACGATCTGGTTACCGACAACCGGGTGCACAAAGTAGCGGTGAGTATACAGAAAATGGGTTTTGAGCCGGTGCTTGTGGGGCGTATTTTGCCTGAAAGTCTTCCGGTTGAACGCAGTTACCAAACACACCGCATGAAATTGCTTTTTCGCAAAGGGCCGATGTTTTATCTTGGTTACAACTTCCGCTTGTTTTTTTACCTCCTGAAATTGTCCCCCGATCTTTTGGTGGCCAACGATCTGGACTCACTGTTGGCTAATTTTCTGGTGAGCCGGATTCGCAGAAAACCATTGATCTACGACAGTCACGAATATTTTACCGAAGTTCCGGAGTTGCTGGGACGTCCAGTTGTTCGGTCGATCTGGAGATGGATCGAACGAACGATGGTGCCTAAAGTGAGTGCGGCTTATACCGTTTCCGAATCGATTGCCGAAGTTTACTGCGAGCAGTACAACATCGATTTCAAAGTGGTGCGAAATCTGCCGGTTTGTTCTGCAAAAGATACAATTCATCCGATGACTTCAAGTCATCGGATGAATAACTCTAATAAAATCATTCTTTACCAGGGTGCCATGAATCTGGGGCGCGGCATTGAGTCGGCCATCAGGGCGATGCAGTTTGTTGACGGAGCTGAACTTTGGCTGGCTGGCGATGGCGACATCAGGCTTCAACTTCAGGAAATGGTTTACGAATTGGAACTTGATAAAAAGGTCAGGTTTTTGGGACGTTTGCCAATAGGCGAATTGAACGAAGTTACCCGGCAAGCTGATTTGGGGATTTCGCTGGAAGAGGATTTGGGGCTGAATTACCGTTTTGCACTTCCCAATAAGCTTTTCGATTATATTCAGGCCGGAGTGCCGGTTTTGGTATCGAATCTTCCGGAGATGAAACGTGTTGTTGAACATTATCAGGTAGGGTTGATTGCTGAATCGCACCAGCGAAAAGAACTGGCAGCTTTGTTTCAAAAGGCACTTTTCGATACACAAAAAAGACAATATTGGATTGATAATTTGCCTCTTGCAGCAAAGGAACTTTGTTGGGAAAACGAAGAACAGGTTCTGAGGGAAATATACGCTCGGTGGCTATGACTGAAATAAAAGAAAACTCAATCGATCTTTCATGTCATTTTTCCCTATTTTAGAGCAACACTAACTTCGATTTATGAAGCCGCTCGATTTAAACACGCTCCTGTACGTTATCGGAGGAATTTCTTTTCTTTTTGCTCTGCTCATGCTCCTCTTTCATAAGCTAACCCCAACAATAAAAGGACCTTTACAATGGTCGTTAGGAAGTTTTTCAGCAGTATTTGCTTCCATTCTAATGGCTGTTTATCCTGCAGTTCCGGGTTTTATCTCATTTGTGGTAGGTGGAATATTTACCGTAGTGGCTATTGCTTTTTATTTAGCCGGAATTCGTGTGTATAAAAATCTGCCCATAAATTATCCTCTATCTTATAGCATTTTACTTACACAAGTTTTTTTTGGGACCTTGTTTTATTCCGTTCTCGACATGCCAAATTTAAGGATGATTTCTTTCTCGGTTATTTGCCTGATTGGTTCAGTAATTATTGTTTTTGAATTTCTGAAGCCAGTCCAAAAATCATATCGTCTGGCTTTTATTTTATGCTCTTCCGTCTTTGGGATTTCAGCTATGACATCACTTTTCAGGATTGGATATATTGTCGTTTATCAACCCGGCAATGCACTTTTGCCAACTTTAGCCAACCAATTGTTTTATTTCATGGCCAATGTGACGCAAGCGTTGTTGTTGTTCTCTTTTTTACTGCTTATTTCATTAAAAATTGCTGAACGACTGGAAATTAAGGTTCAGACGCAGCGAAAGTTCTTTTCAGTTATTGCACATGATATTAGTGCGCCAGTTGGTACAATAACCCAGATGCTCGAACTTGCCAACAATGATCGGGATTTGGAGCCTGAACGAAAAATGCAAATTTATGGTGAAGTTGAAAGGCTGGGGGAATCAACTTATCATTTGCTGCAAAATTTATTGTTGTGGGCTAGAAGTCAATTGGATGAGCTGTCTCCTAATATTCAGAAATTTGATTTGAATTCAACGATTGTTGAAAACATTGAGTTTCTCAGAAAGATCTCGGGCTCAAAGAAAATTAGCATTAATTATGAACCGGAATCTGGTTTGTTTTGTCAGGTCGACTCGCGAATGATTGATAATGTAATTCGGAATTTGATCTCGAATGCAATCAAATTTACCCGATCTGGAGGGACCATAGATATTTCATGTATGGTTGTCGAATCCGAATTGCAAGTCAGGATAAGTGACAATGGCGTAGGAATGAGTAAAGAACTACAGAAGAAATTATTTGTGTATAACGAGTCGTTACCAAACCCTGGAACGATGGGAGAAAAAGGCACTGGCCTGGGTTTAATGCTATGCAAGGAATTTGTTGAAGGAAATAAGGGATCAATCCGAGTACAAAGCGAGGTAAATATGGGGACCACTGTCACCATCTTCTTGCCAAAAGCCTGAGAAAGGTGTTATTTATCCTTGAAAATTATTGATTTTCTTTCCGCGTAATGACAGTTTCATAGATTTTCTGGTCATCAACTGTAATGATGCGGGCGGGAAACCTTTTAATCAGCGGGTAATTATGAGTAGCAAATACCACTGTTTTTCCCTGCTCGTTGAGGCTTTTGAAAATCTGTATTAAATCGATGG
>CAYRBM010000303.1:0-3756 GCA_964422425.1 uncultured Odoribacter sp. | reverse complement strand
GGGTTTTGTGCCGAAAGCTTAATTTCCGGTTCTTCCTGTTCGGCAAAGCGCTCTTTCAAGCGACGCCGGTTTTCAATCAGGTTCCAGCTTCGGGCAATCAGTTCGTTCATCCGGAATGGTTTGGTCATGTAGTCGTCGGCACCAGCCCCCAGTCCTTCCACAATGTCTTCCTGCGAGTCGCGAGCTGTGAGCAGGATTACAGGCAAGTGGCTGGTCAGTTCTTCCGATTTCAGCTTTTTGCAGAATTCCATACCGGTCATCCCGGGCAGCATCACGTCGGAAATAATCAAATCGGGCATGTTGTTGTTCAGCCATTCATAGGCCCTTTCAACCGAGCCAAAACCTTTCACTACAAAGTATTGGTTAAGTTCGGTGCTGATGAATCGCAACATGGCTTCTTCATCTTCAATCAGCAGAACTGTGGCTTTATCGGCTTTTTGGAGACGGCTCAAATCGGGCTGTTCCTCTTGTTTTTGAGCTAAAGTGTCTGTTTTTTCGGCCGGAATTAGCGGTAACGTTACATAAAAACTGGTTCCGTGTACACCATCGCTGATCACTTCAATGGTTCCCTGGTACAGATTCACCAGCTCTTTCACCAGCGACAATCCAATGCCACTCCCCGGAATCCGGTTCAACTTTTCGTTTCGCAACCGGTAAAAACGGTCGAACACGTTTTCCTGCATGTCTTTCGGGATGCCGGGGCCCGAGTCGTTCACCCACAATTGGAGGCGACTGCCCGAATCGTCAACCTCGGCGATGAGTTCAACGGTTTCGTTTTCCGGAGTGTATTTGAAGGCATTCGAAAGCAGGTTGACCACAATCTTTTCGAGTTTGTCGGCATCGTATTTCACCCAAAGTTCGTTTCGGCTGAACCGGCGTTCGAAGCGGATGTTTTTCTCGTGCGACAAGGGCAAATAGTAGTTCGAAATGTTGCGCAGGTGCAGCATCAGGTCGCCAGGACCAACTTCGAGTTGAATTTTTCCGGCTTCGAGTCTCCGGAAATCCACGACCTGATTCACCAGGTTGTTCAAGCGTTGCACATTGGTGTAAATCAATTCGAGGTTGTCTTTGGTGTCGTCGTGTTTCGGCGATTTATTCAATAGCTTTTGCAACGGAAGCGAAATCAGCGTTAATGGAGTTTTCAATTCGTGCGAGATGTCGGTAAACAATCGCAGTTTTAATTGGTCGAGTTCGTGGATCTGCCGGTTTCGGGCATACAGTCGAAGCAACAGCCAAACGATGATGCCCAAAAAAGTGAGGATGGTCAGGATAAACCAGATACGTAAATAAACCGGTGGTAATATGCTGAAGGTGATTTGCGCCGGAACAGCTTCGATGTTTCGGTCAAGGTCGCGCGCCCGCACCTGCAAGGTGTAATTGCCGGGATCGAGATCGAGAAAAACGCTCGATTTTTCTTCGGAAAACGGCGACCATTCCTGATTGTTCAGGCGGTACGAAAACTGAACTTTATCGGCAGGAGTATGATTGAAGTAATCGACACCGGTATAAGTAACAATGACGTTTCCGGCCGAAGATATTTCGCGGTTGGAGTACGAAATGGTCGTTTTTGGCGGATGATTTTCGCGCAGATACATCGTCGTTTTGAAAACATTCGGGTCTTCGGCAGTCGATTTAAAATCGTACAAATACCATTCGCGTGTTCCTTGGTTCACCCAGACTGCTCCATTTGCCGATCGTTTCAGATTCCCGCGTTCGCGTAAAATGCTGAGTTCAGGATGAATAATCTGGCGAATAAACTGGCGACCATCGAAAAATGAGATTCCCTTGTCGGAAGCAATGTAAACAGCACTATCGCTTTCCACCAGAATGTTGGTGACCATGTTGCTGGCCAGACCGTTAAATGTCGTGAAGCGGTTCCATTTCTGCTTGTCGAAGTAAAACAGGCCGGTTCCGCCTTGTGCTGCCCAAATATGGTCGGTGGGCGTAACCTGCACATCGTCAACCCAGTTTCCCGAGTTCGACGGAAGATCGACGCGGCGCGTGGTATCGTTTTCAAACATGTGCAATGAATTTCCACCCGCAAACCAAAGTTTACCGTCCGTAGTCTGCGAAATTACCGGAATGCGCTGCGGAACTTTGTGCCTGGTAAACTCGGCCCATGTATTTTTCCTGAAGTTATAGGTAACAAAACCACCTTTTTCACCCAAATCGAGCACGCCATTAACCGGAAAAGCGAGTGTCGAATCGCCCAATTGGGTTACGCCGTTATAGGAAATTCCCATGAAAAGCTGTGGAAACACCCGCATTTGCCAGCGCCCGTTTTGATGGAGCGCAACGGCAGCTTTTCCCTGATGACTTCCGGCAGCCCAAAGTCCTCCTTTTTCAGAATAAAAAATGGTCATAGCCATGCTCATCAGTCCGTCGCTGGCCGAAAATTTTTCGAAACCGGAAAGATTGGCATCTCCTGAAACGACTTCGCCTGCATTGGTGGTAAACCAGTATTTTCCGTCGGGAGTATTGCAATGAAAGTTAAGTCCGCGATAAGTTCTGAATTGTGAGTTGGAAAGATCAAGTTTCATCATTTTCCCGCTATCGCCATAGACGAACAGGTTGCTATTTGAGTCGAGGTAAAGTCTGATGTAGGATAATGGCAGACTAATTTCGGGATATTGATAAACTTTCCAGCCCGACTCGTTGAGTGCGTAAAGTTTGCTGTGGCCCCCCATCCAAATTGTGCCATCGGCTGACCGCAATATGGCCGACTGCACATTGTCGCCTCCCAAAACCTTCATATTCACACTTTCCCATTTGTCAGTGCCAATAAGGTATTTGGCCAGCATAATATTGACATCGGTGGTTGACACATACAATGAAGTTCCGTTTTCACACAATCCCGAAATACTGCCACGGCTGATACCGGGTATTTTCATAAACTTCCATTTGAGGGTACCTGTCAAATCGTTCAGGTTTATCGTTCCCAGGTTTTTATCCTGCTGTCCGATGGTCATCCAGACTCGTTGTGCCTGATTGATGGTAAGGTTATACACCGGGAAACGGTTCTCTTTGACAGAAGCGAGGTGATAATCATTACCGGCTTCAAGTTTCAAAATATTAACAACAGAGCCATTGGCTGATATTTCAAAATAACCATCCGGATTGAGGCAAAAAACCGATCGGGGAGTGATGCGGATCAGCCCGAAATCTGACCCAATCCAAAGGTCGCCATTACTGTCACTAATGAAATTACGCTGTCCGGTGAAACTGAAATCGAGTATTCTGCGGAACTCGCCTTCCTTGTAACGAAAGAGTCCCCGTGAAGTTGCGGCAAGAAGATTGTCGTTTTTTTCGATGGCAAGCGCCAGAACATTCGAACTATCGGGAATATATTGAATGGTTTTATATCCGTCGTAATAAACAGCCTTGTTTCCAATTCCCATCCACAATCCTCCTTCAGGTTCTTTGGCCATGCACGAAATCCGAATGGTATCATATTCCGGAAATTCAGTCCAGCGCCAGGGTTCGAGCACTGGATTTGCCAATTCAGGTTTGTATGGGGAAATACCGAAAACCTGAATGTGCAGGCTAAAGACCAACCATACACTGATGAAAATTAGTTTCAGATTTTCGTTCATATTGTCAGCAATCAAAAGACGCTCAAATGTAGTAAAAGAGGCTGTTCTTTAACGGGTTATTTGCAGTGAAAATCAATGGTCTCCTGAATTGCCTTGGTACATGCCGGACAGAACTCGTCGATGGTGTGTAAATTATTCATCAGACAGTTTATCCAGGGACGAT
>CAYRBM010000302.1:0-3768 GCA_964422425.1 uncultured Odoribacter sp. | reverse complement strand
AGCCAGGCTTCTCCCGGAAGTTTCATTTCAGCATAAAGTAACAGCTTCATTTCTTCCTTGTCGGCATAAATGACCCGCCAGAAATCGAGCGAGTCGCCGGGAGAAATCAGGCTGTTATTTTTTCGACCGCGCCGTAACCCGACTCCTCCAAACAGTTTATCGATAAAGCCACGAAGGCCCCACAACCAATTGGCATAATACCAGCCTGTATCGCCTCCGATTGACCAAATTTTATTCAACGACCTGCGAAGCTCCTTCACTTCACAACTCCGCCTGTCAACAAAACAACCATAGATTGGGACTTCGAGTAACTGTGAAATTCCTTTGTCGAGTACATGGCTCGAAAGGGCGTCTTTCCAACTTGAAACTACAGCTTCGTTCTGAATTTTGCCGAAAGCCAATTCTATGGCTTGTTCGAATGTCAGTAGCTCTATTCCAAGTAGTTCTTTCAGCTTATTCTCGCGGCAAACAACTTCAACGCTCATACTTTTGGCCAGGTTAACCGCCAGTCGGAACGAGGTTGAAGTAACAAAATACAACCAGTAGGATGACAATTTTGGAGTCATTACCGGAACCGTAACGATGGTTCGTTTTAGCTTACGTACTTTGGCGAACCGCAAAAGGATTTCCTTGTAGCTGAGTATTTCAGGCCCTCCGATATCGAAACTCTGATCAAAAGAATCGCCAAGCATCAGCACGCCGGTGAGGTATTCAATCACATTCCGGATGGCGATGGGCTGTGACCTGGTATTCAGCCATTTGGGAGCAATCATAAAAGGAAGTTTCTCAACCAGATCGCGGATGATTTCAAACGAGGCGCTTCCTGATCCCAAAATTATTCCGGCCCGAAGCGTTGTTAAATGGTAGCTGCCCGATGCCAGAATCTCTTCAACCTGTTTCCTCGAATTCAGGTGTTTAGACAAATTTTCGTCGTTGACGATTCCACTGAGATAGATGACCTGTTTGGCACTGGTTTCCTGAACGCGATTCCTGAAATTCGTGGCCGAAATCTTTTCAAGCTCGTCAAAATCCTGATTGTTAGCAGACATGGAATGAATCAGGTAATATGCCGCGTCAATTTCTTCAGGAATTTCACCAAGTGTGTTTTCGTCCAGAAAATTTACTTCAATCACCCGAATCCGATCCGATTTGTATTTCTGAAAATCGAACCGGTTTCTGTCCCTGACACAGCAAACGAGCTCGTGCCCTTTTTCGAGCAAAACAGGAATCAGCCGTTGACCAATATAGCCGGTGGTGCCGGTGAGTAAGATTTTCACAGGTATCTAAATTAAAATTTAACCTATTCTGACTGATGTCATGGTGAGCGAGCCCATCAACGGTTTATCGTTGAAAAACGAGACCGGTTCGTTTTTATCTTTCAAAGCCAACGCGTATAGCAGCGGCAAATAATGATCGGGCGTTGGAACCGCCAACTGAACCTCGCGACCCAAATTCGAATAATCAATCAGGTCTTTATGATTTCCTTCCCGAATCAGTTGCTTGAACTTGTCGTTTGCCGCAATCGCCCAATCGAACCCGAAATCAGGTTCATTCATTTTATCCCACGCCACCATGCGCAGGTTGTGAACCAGGTTTCCGCTGCCCACAATCAGCACACCTTTGGTTCGCAACGCCGAAAGTTCTTTGGCTAACTCGTAATGATATTGCGGTCCCTGTGTATAATCCAGACTGAATTCGATGACCGGAATATCAGCTTCCGGATAAATTCGCCGGATGACGCTCCAGGCACCGTGATCGAGCCCCCATTTTTCATCGAGGCCAACGGAGGTTTTGGTAATGACGCGTTTGGTTTCATAAGCCAATTCAGGACTGCCCGGCGCAGGATACTGAACCTCGAAAAGCGCTTTGGGAAATCCGCCAAAATCGTGGATCGTGGTTGGTTTCTGAACGGCTGTTACATAAGTTCCCCGTGTTTCCCAATGTGCCGAAACACATAGAATCGCTTTTGGCCGCGGAAGTGACTTCCCGAGATTTCGCCACCCTTCAACAAACTCGTTTTCCTCGATGGCATTCATCGGACTACCGTGCCCGACAAACAAAACCGGCATTCGCGGCGTGTTTTCACCGAATGTCAACAACTGATTAATTTCATTTGATTTCATGGCTTTAACTGCAAAGGGTATTAGGAATACTGATCCTAAAAAAGACCGGCGTTTCATGATTCATTGTTTATTGTTTCTCGCCCAATAAACAAGCAAAAGTGGCATAAGTTTTACCTGATTTCTTCTGTTCCGTCGGCATGACGGGCGAAGCGGCCTTTTTCGCGCGGATGAACCTGATCGCGACGAGGCCACGGCCATCCACCGAATTCGTTTTGCTGGTATTCCATCATCGCCTGCCGAATTTCAGCCTGCGTATTCATTACAAACGGCCCGTATTGCACCACTGGTTCGTTAATCGGTTTGCCCTGAAGGAAAAGAAACAGTGCTTCTTCGCTGCCATTTACAATTTTAGTTTCCTCATCAGCCTTCAATTCAATGGCTTTCTCCTGACCGATTTTTTCTCCTGAAATCAGGATCGATGAGCCGCTGTAAAAATAGAGCGTTCGGTTTGTCCCGACACTTGCAGCAGGGATGGCGAGTTGAGCATTGGCTTCCATTCGAATAGTCCAGATGCTCACTTCGTTTGCCGGATCTGCCGCCCACGAATCGGGTGCGGGAGCCAGCGCCTGAACATTTTCGAACGTTCCGGCGATCACATTTATTTCTGACTTTTTGCCGTTTTCATCCGTAATTCTGGCAACCGGAATATCCTCGGCCCACAGCATTTTGAAATGTGGCTTGGCAAACTTTTTCGCTTTCGGCAAATTGAGCCAAACCTGGAAAAGCTCGGCAAGGTTGCGGCTTTCGGTGTTCAGCAGTGGAAACATTTCGCTGTGCTGAAGTCCGGCACCGGCCGTCATCCATTGCACATCGCCACCACCATACCGGCCGGCCTGTCCGTGTGAGTCGGCATGATCAACCAAGCCTTTGGTAACCACTGTCACCGTTTCGAAGCCGCGGTGCGGGTGCGCCGGAAATCCTGGAACGGTATCGCCGTGGTACATGCGCCAACCATCTTTCAGGTTAAAATCCGAACCGATTTGCCGACCTCTTAGCAGTGATTTATCCGGCGCCATTTCTGTATTTCCCTCCGGAAAATCGTCGAGGTGATGAGCACAAAACAGAAACGGGTTGGAAACTGGCCACATAAAGCCAAGCGGTTTGATGCTGATGATTGGATGATTTTTCATTGCTCAAAATCTTTTCTGAATACAACAATTCCCGGTCAGTTTTTCCTATCTTGATGATTGTAGTTTTCGAAACTCCTAGGAATTCTCGGTAGTTCAAAATACATTTATTCCACTGCAACCAAATAATGCTGTGTTCTGATGAACAAAGTATTGCCTGAAATGGCAGGCGTGGCCATGCATACATCTTTCATCGGGTTTTTAGCCAGCAATTTAAATTCGGGACCAGCCTGAACGACAAAAATATTTCCATCTTCGGAACTGAAATACAGTTTCCCGTTGGCGGCAACTCCCGAAGCTGAGAACGGATCTTTCAGGCTGTCCTTGTATTTCATTTCGCCGGTATTTGCATCGAAACACATCAGTTGTCCGTTTACCTGGAGGTTGTATAAAAAACCGTTATACACCAGTGGCGTTTGCATGTAAGCTCCTCCACGCTTAACACTCCACGGAATATACTTGTTTTTGGTGCTGTCGGGAGCAAGAGTGATATCTCCAACGGCACTGGTTTTAACCGC
>CAYRBM010000301.1:0-3853 GCA_964422425.1 uncultured Odoribacter sp. | reverse complement strand
AAACAGACCCGTAGTCTGGTATAAATAAAAAAGGCACCGGTCGGGTAAAATCTAAAAATGTCAGAAATTACAACACCCCGACCGGTTGCTTTAAATACAAATATTATTTCTATAAAATGAATTTATATTATATATAGTTCCCTTTAGATACGTTCTTAAATATCAATAAACAATATGAAAAAAATAATTAATATACAGAATCCATATTTAGAGTTATTAAACACACAGTTAATATCCAACTAAAATAAATATTTATTATTTAACAAAATGAATGAAACAATTTTTGATCTTTCAAAAAACAAATTACTTTTGTAAATAAATTTGAGCATAGTGCTCAATAAAACAATAATGATGAGTAAAGAATACAACTTCGATAATCAAGAAGAAACATCTAAAGCGTTATGTCCAGCTTTAAACTATTATAGAAATTCAGTATATAAAACTAAGGAAATGAATTTATTTCCTGAAGAAAAGGTGGAGGTAGAAGAAAATGACATTAGAGTTGTAGAATTATTTGCAGGAGTTGGAGGATTCCGGATTGGTTTAGAACGTGCTAATTCACATTTTAAGACTGTTTGGAGCAATCAATGGGAGCCTTCAACTAAACGTCAAGATGCTTCAATTATATACTGTCATCGATTTGGACTTGAAGGCCATAGCAACGATGATATAAACATTGTAAGGACAGAGGATATTCCAGACTGTAACATGCTTGTCGGAGGTTTCCCTTGTCAAGATTATTCTGTTGCCACTACTTTAAAAAACTCAAAAGGCATTGAAGGGAAAAAAGGGGTTCTATGGTGGGAGATATATAGAATTCTTAGTGAAAAAGAACACAAACCAGAATATCTCTTTCTAGAAAATGTAGATCGGATTCTGAAGTCTCCTGTTTCACAAAGAGGACGTGATTTTGCAATAATACTTGCATCTCTTTCAGATTTAGGATATATTGTTGAATGGAGAAATATTAATGCTGCTGACTATGGTATGCCACAAAGACGGAGACGAACTTACATATTAGCATACCATAACACAAGTAATATAAGCAGATACATAAGAAACAACCTCGAAAATATACACGATTGGATAACTACAAATGGAACTATAGCTAAAGCATTTCCAGTAAAACCGATTAATCACATTTTAGACCGAAACGAGTTCAAAATAGAAGGAAATTTAGCAGAAGTATCCGACAAATTCAATAAAGCACTTGTCAAAACAAAGAAATCAGTTGATAGTCCATTTGAAAACACAGGAATTATGCTTGATAGATTTGTTTTTTCGCATTCTACTGAACCTGAATACAATAGCATGAGTGTTACTCTTGGACAAATTTTAATTGATGAAAAAGATGTACCCTCAGAATTCTTCATTAATGAATCTGAATTACCACAATGGAAATATCTAAAAGGAGGTAAGTCAGAAGAAAGAACTAGTGGTACTGGATATAAATATAAATATTCTGAAGGGCCAATGGCATTTCCAGATTATCTTGATCGCCCTTCGAGAACAATTATTACAGGTGAAGGTGGGTCTGGTCCTTCTCGATTCAAGCATGTAGTACAGACTCCTAGTGGACGTTTACGACGTTTAACTCCAATTGAGCTTGAACGACTAAACATGTTTCCAGATAATCATACGCTTGGAGCATCGGATTTGCGAAGAGCATTTTTAATGGGTAATGCATTGGTAACTGGTATAATAGAAGGAATAGGTAGAAGTCTATACACAAAAATTAAGGAATATGATTAATTATGATAAATACAATCCCGGCTCTATCTTTGACTTTAGTAAAAAGCTATTAGGAAAAACCTTAAAAGAAGCAATAGAGAGTACTGAAAATATGTCTGTTAAGCAAATAGATGATTTGTTTCATTCTTGCAGGACAGGAAAAGGCAGTCTTGGTCAACTAGTTGAAGAATTATTTTTTAAATATAAGGTAAACAGTAATCCCAATCCAGACTTTGAAGAGGCAGGTCTTGAACTTAAATGTACACCTTTAAAAAAAGCAAGGGACGGACAAACTCTATTAATCAAAGAAAGGTTGGTTTGTGGAATGATTGATTATGAGCATATAATTTTAGAATCATTTGAGAATTCTCACTTCTATAATAAATGCCGCCTTATGCTTCTTTTATTTTATTTACACATTAAAGAGATTCCAGTCTATGATTTGCAATTTATTTTTGCATTGCTTTGGAAACTTCCAGAAAAAGACTTAAAAATCATTCGCCATGATTATGATATAATTGTTAATAAAATCAAAGCAGGAAAAGCTCATGAGCTTTCAGAAGGTGATACTTTCTATCTAGGAGCTTGTCGAAAGGGTCAAAAAGGAGATAAACCAGTAAAACAACCTTATTCAGATATTCTTGCACCCAAGCGTGCATTCTCCTTAAAACCAGCATATATGCGTACTATTCTTGAGTTAGCAAAAAAATCAAAAGATGGCACACATACAAATACTGATTATAAACCATTATCCCTCGTTTCAGAAGAAGATCTTAAAAAAAACACATTTGAAGAAATATTATTAAATCGTTTTCAACCTTTTATTGGAAAAACATTGAAGGAAATTTCAGATTTAAAAAAAACAAAGTTTAACGTAAAAGATAAATCTCGATGGGCTAATGCTGCAAAGATTATAGCCACAGGATTAACAGACATTTCTAGAAATCCTGACAATTCTGAAGAATTTCAAAAATCAGGAATTAGGATGAAAACTATCCGTTTGGAAAAGAATGGCATGCCAAAAGAAAGTATGTCATTTGAAAATATTGATTTTTACGAAGTGGATGAGTGTGAAAATTTTGAAGATTCAAGGCTCTTTGAAATTTTCACAAATCGATTTTTTTTCGTAATATACAAGAAAGATGATAATAAGACTGAGAATTTTTATAGAAATGGAATTATTGAGACAGGACCAGCATATGTCTTAGATAAAGTTTTTTTCTGGACAATGAAAAATGAAGACCTTGTTTTGGCAGAAAAATATTGGATAAATATAAAGGAAAACATTAAAAAGAAAACTACAAAAATTGGAAAAAACAACTTCTATACACTGAAAGACAAAAAATATTTTCATGTTCGCCCAAAAGCTCAAAACAAATTAGACAGGACAAGCACTCCCTATGAAAATGAGACTGACAAACAATGTTATTGGTTTAATGCTGAATACGTTAGCAAAATCATTAAAGAATATTCTTCCTTTGATTTTGGAAATAATAACAACTAATTAAAACTGAAAGCATAGATACGCATATCACATATTTTATTTATCTTCCTTCAGTTAAACAATTATACATTTACAGTAAGTGGAATTAACTTATTAAGAACTGACATAAGATTTTCAAGAGTTTCATTTCGTTTGGATGGTTTCAATTCACATTCCCATATAAGAATTACATACCACCCCATAGAATGAAGTTTAGAATAATTATATGCATCACGTTCTTTGTTCCTTCGCATCTTTGCTTCCCAAAAATCAGTATTTGTCTTTGGTAACTTAGCATGTAAACAATCATGAGAATGCCAGAAACAACCATTTACGAAAATAACAGTATGATAGCGGGATAATACAATGTCGGGGGAACCTGGAAAACGTTTGTCGTGAAGGCGATATCTGAATCCATGATGGAAAAGAAAACGACGCACAATCCACTCTGGCCGCGTATTTTTTCCTTTAATATGCGACATACATAAGTGTCGTTTCTCCTTTGTCATATTGTCCGACATACGATTCTTATTTAAGGTAAAAGTATATAATATTTTGAAACAATATAAATTCAACAGATATATTGAATATATCACACCAAATGTGCCACTTGTATCACTCACAAATGTGCCGGATATA
>CAYRBM010000300.1:0-3925 GCA_964422425.1 uncultured Odoribacter sp. | reverse complement strand
AAATATTGTCTTCGGCTATGTTTGAAATTAAAAACATCGATGAATCATATAACCACAAGATGCTTTCCATTCTGGAATCAGCACCAATCATAGCCAATGGGTTAAAACTATATTTCGACAAATCGCCCGACATTTTTGAAATTCCCGGAATGAAATACTCAAACAGTGAGCATCTGGGCTTCTTTTTGGAAAATGAACTGAAAGGTTTCGCCTCACTGGGTTATTTTGATGCACTCATGAATGGGAAAAAAGAACAGTTCTTTACCTTTTATAATTTTTATCTGAAACCTGAAGCTCGCGGCAAATTACTGGCAGAGCGGGCTATGAAAGAATTTTTTTCGAAAGTTTCGGGGAAAGCTAATTTTGGATTAGCAATTACCATGAAAGGTAATAAGCCGGTTGAGTCGTATGTTGGTGGCAACCGCATATTAAAATGGATGCCTCCGATACGAATTGTCGATGAATTGGTCGTAAAATCAATTTTATTTTCATTTCCAAAGAAAAATAACACTGCTTATTCTGTTAGGAATGCTCGTTTTGAAGACATTCCTGAAATGGTTAAACTGCTGTATAACGAGTACTCTAAACGTGATTTTGGAATTTTTCCAACGGAAGATAATTTTCAGCAATCGCTATCAAAAAGGAAATTAAAGATTGAAGATTACTTTGTTGCCACAGACAAAAAGGGCGCTGTAAAAGGAGTTTGTTTGGCCTGGGATTGCACTTCGTTTCGCAGGACCAAAGTGTTGGAATATTCACCTAAATTTTATCCCATTTTATACGGATACAAAGCGTTAGAGAATGTTTTGCCGATGGCCCCATTTCCCTCAAAAGGTGAGAATTTTAATGAACTGACCATTACCGATTATGCTGTTGAAAACCGGGATGTAATTATTATGAACGCGCTGCTAAGCGAAATATACCACCGAAACCTCAACCGAAAATATCATTTCATGAACTTTGCCAGTTGTCAGACCGACGAACTTTTAAAAGCCGCGAAAGGATTCTGGCATCAAAATATTGTTTCACATATCCTTTACACCAGCTTTAATCCGCAGCAATATCTTATTCAACCCAAATTGCCCTATATTGATATTGCTTACCTCTAATCCATTGACCAGCAAGGGGCCGAATGTTACTTTAGGGTCATTTTAAATATCGTATAAAATGGGAAGCGGTCATTTCTCTCAACAATACCAGAAGTTTCCCTATCTACAATAAAATCATCTGTATCATTTACCGGGAAATGATTTTTTTGTAAAAATCTGTGGCAGATTTTTGTTCCGGAAACACAGTAAACTTTGAGCAAATCCAGCAATTCACCAAACTGTCGTTCGTTCAACCAATCACCCAGATTTGAAAAATGAATTTTGGTATAATATCCCTTTTCTTTCTCCTGAAGCGCCTCCTGAAACGAAATGCACCTGAATTCAAGGCAATTCGTATTTTCAATAAGCAGGGCTTTATTTTCCGGTTTCAGATATTCAGGAAATGATGTTTCAGTAACGCATTTCCCAGTGAGAAAATATTGCAGGAAATAATTCTCAGAAGCCAGGTTTGAAGTACAAAAATTTTGAAACTTTATAAAAAAACGATCGCCTGTATTTGCAGTGGCATGTTGCAAGGCCTGCTCCTGAAGACCCCTTTTTTTGTAAACAGATGGATGAAAGGCCAGTTTAAATAACAAACGCAAGCTTTTTCGCGGAGCAATAAACCGATGAAAAATTTCCTTTTGTTCTTCCAGAGAATTGGATGCAATTAACCGTTCAAGATTTCGTCTTCCGATAAATATCCGGGCAAAGAATCTCATTTTTCTGATGTATTGCTCAAAACGTCCGGCATTGATAATACCATTTTCGATGAACCTTATATTACTATCCCAAAACAGTGCATCGCCCTCCGATAACCGGGGTCGGATAACATTGCGGTACAACTTATTTCTCGTGTACTTTTCGAGCCGGGAATAGCCTAAGAATTTACCATTTACTGGAAAATCAAGAAATTGGGCTGCGGCAAGTTTTAAACGACACAACTTTAGTTGAACTTCCGAAATATCAACCGCATCAATCCTGATATTTTTATTCAGGCATAGTAAGGCTAAAGGAACTTCGCCCCCGCTTGCCACTGACAATATCCGATCGTGAGGCTGAATGTCGAGTGCTGACTGCTCCGATAACGGATCTTCCTGCGATATTCCAAAATCAAATAAATAATTCATCTGTCTGGAGGTATAAAAAAGCCCTCTTTCAGAGCCAGGGGTATCAATTTTTCAACAGTAGCTTTGTTGATATGACCTTTCAAAGGTAATTGCAAATCGTACAACGCACAGATAATACTTTCGGCTGCACAACAGAAAATTTTACCTGCCGGCGTATGCGAGCTTATCAACAGTTCAGGACTACCCGGAATGGTTACCGAAGAAGCTTGCCTGCAAAAATACACATTTGACATTTCCTTAACTTCCTCACTCACTGAGCAGGGTACTGCAACATCGAGTATAAAAACAGGTTTATTCCTATTGATATGGTGCGCAAAAATGATTGGGTCATTTGTATTTGAACAACTTATAATCACATCAGCCCGGTTTAATTCAAAAAGATTGGTCGTTGTTTCAATGCATGGATTATTTGCTGAAAGTTTCGCTTTTAGCTGACTCAGCCTCTTTTCATTATTCCCAATTAAAGTTATCGGGAACTCAGAATATTTTTGATCAATCAGGCATTCTGCCAGTCCGGTTCCAATGTTCCCACTTGCTCCAACAATCGCAATATTCAGCAGTTTCTCTTTGTTTCCCGAAATATATTGGTCGAGATGGTACACGCACGAAGCCACAGTAAGACTATTCCCTGTCAGTATTTTGCAATTGCCTCTTTCTGCAAGATTCAGCCCATTTCCGGTTATAATGGAAGTATGCGCCCCCAGGCTAATGCACGTGGCACCTTCCTTCGTCAGTGTATCTATTGCTTCCTGAATTTTTGCAATAAAAAACCTTTTTTTGCCCCATCGGCTAACAACTTCAAGTTGAGAAGTGTCGAATGGCAGTATATAAAAAGTAAAATGAATTCTGCCATCTAGCAAATTCTTACTCAGTATTTTTATCGGCTTGCCTTCCATCAGTATTTGAAACCGCTTAAACAAAATACGCAATCCGGTATCCGATGCCTTGGTGAAATCAGGTTCAATTACCTGTAATTCACGATGTGATAGCGTGAAATTGCCAATAAAACCTGCGTGAATAGCACCCTGAAAAGGCTCTTCAATCTGAATGGGAAAATGTCCGTTAAAAACAGGTAATGCTTTATCCGGATAAGTATCTTCATTCATCAAAAATTTGCAAAGTTCGTAGATGCACTTATTGCGGCAAAGTGTGCAAAGCTCTTCAAGCGACTCAATGAAAATTTGCATTTCAGCATCAGTCAGGTAAAATGAAGGCTCAATCCGCAACGAATTTGGCTTTGATAACGAAGGAAGTACCCGGAGTGAATGAACATTCAGAAACCATCCTGAAAATAAATACCCTAAAACTTCATTTTCAATCAGAATTCGGAGAAAAATATTACCGGATGCAATTTGTGTATTAAAGTGAATGCCAATTATCAACCCTTTTCCATTCACCGACTCTATTACATCCGGAAACTTCACAGCTACCTCGTGCAATAACGAAAGAAATTTCTCTCCTTTTTGGCGGGCCATTTCTGGTAGGTTTTCATCTCCTATTATTTTTAATGTGCTCATCCCAAGATAGGCTGCGAGTTCGCCATTTGCAAATGTAGAATTGAAATACCGGGTAAACATTGGTTTAAATCGCTCGTCGTCAATCAATATTGCTGATATTTTCTCAACACCTCCGCCCAAACTTTTTCCAAGCAAATAATACGAGGCGTTTTTACAGGTAGGGAAACTTCCTGTACGACCTAACCCACAC
>CAYRBM010000299.1:0-3927 GCA_964422425.1 uncultured Odoribacter sp. | reverse complement strand
CAGTGATACTGTGGGGGGTCTATTCGATTTACTGATCCCTGAGTCGACGGGCAAACCAGACGATTACTTCCATTTAAAGAAAAAGAAACGGAAGAAGAAAAGACGCTATGGGAGGCAGGATTAAATTAAATTAAATTGTAAATCAAAACCCTTTTTGTCTCACAAATTCGGTTATGGTTAGACGATGTACTCCAGGAATCTCGAAATATCACAATTTGGGCAATAATCGTTACCCATTGCCAAAACTGTGATATATTTCAAACCTCATTGTCTAGGAAGAATGTAGGTAAATCGTTGTTGATTAGCTTATTGAATGCACATTCCGTTTCACGTTTGTGTCTGGTTATTTACCCTATGGCATACAAGGGAACATTTTCCATCCAAGACTCTTCCTTGTAATCGGTTAACGAAGTCCGAATGGCTTTTTTAGGTTGATACTTTTCGCAGAATAACCTGAAGCTTTTGGCTTTCAGGTTTTCCCCCGATTTAACTTCAATAGGAATGACTTCCCCTTCTTCCTGAATCACAAAATCAACTTCCGCCGTACTTCGTTCATTGGTCCAGTATCCAATAAAGCGCTCGCTGTCCAGTCGCATTTGCTGCATGACATACTGCTCTGTAAGCGCTCCTTTAAATTCTGTAAAGATTTCATCACCCTCGATAATTGTTCGAACATTCAGTCCTGCCATTGCACTCAGCAAGCCGACATCGTGTAAAAACAATTTAAACACCGAAATATCCTGATAGGCGGCGAGCGGGATTCCCGGCTTGGAAACACGGTGGCTTTTTAACAGCAATCCGCAATCCACCAGCCATTGGATGGCCAGTTCAAAATCTTTGGCTCTGGCGCCTTCCCTTATTACACCATACACGAATTTTTTATTCTCTTTGGCCAGTTGTGAGGGGATGCTCTGCCAAACCATCCGGATACGGGGGACTGTCTCTTTCGGCGCATGTTTGGAAAAATCTCCTTCGTAAGAGTTCAATATCCGATTTTGGATGCGCCTAACCAGTTGCCAATCGCGGGTTTGAGCAAAAGCATCAACGACTTCGGGCATTCCTCCCACATAAAAGTAATATCGCAGATATTCTTTAAGCTTTTCTGCAAAAATGGACACAACACTCCAGTTTTTGGCGTTAAGCGCATCAACCAAAGCAGATTCGTTTAATGACAGCAGAAATTCGGAGAAAGAAAGAGGGCGTAAATCAAGGAAATCGACCTTACCAACCGGGAATGAAACCTGGCTGTGCAAACCCATTCCAAGCAAAGACCCGGCTGCAATCACATGGTATTGTGGCGCTTTTTCACAGAAATACTTCAGGGAAGTTACTCCACGTTCTGCCGATTGGATTTCGTCTAAGATGATCAGGGTATCTTCTGCAGTTATGGCGGTCTGAGCATGTATCTGGAGCACAGTAATGATTCGTCCAATATCAAAATCATTGGCAAAAATATTCTGTAAGGTAGGAGTATCCTCAAAATTTACATACACGAATTTAGAGTATGAGGTCCGTCCAAACTCTTGCAAAAGCCATGTTTTTCCAACCTGACGAGCACCCCTTACGATCAGTGGCTTACGGAATTTATCCTCTTTCCATTTGTTTAAACTGACAATTGATTCCCGATACATGTTTTCTTCTTTATGAATGATTGATACAAAAATACACTTTTATCAGGATAAAAAAGTAGTAACACAACACTTTTATCAAGATAAGTTTGTTCTATTCATACTTATTTATCAATTAATGTTTTTAGCCACAAGTAACGATTTCGACGCCAGAGGCTGCCAGAGCGCTGTTTTCCTTCAACTTTACTGTATCCATCTCCTACTTTCGCACCCCAAACAATCAAAGCTGAATTTTTATGCAACAGGAAGACGATTTAAGAGCCCTGGCGAAAATTATGGAATTTATGCGGGCGGTCAGCATTTTGCTGGTGATTATCCATATTTATTGGTATTGCTACCCATCGGTTCAGGAATGGAGAATCAATATAGAAGTAGTTGATAAGATTCTACTGAACTTCAACAGGACAACCGGATTGTTTACATCCATTCTGTGGACAAAATTGCTCTCATTGATATTCCTTGCATTGTCGTGCCTTGGAACAAAAGGTATAAAAGAGGAAAAGATCACCTGGCTTAGAATATCAATATTCCTGAGTGTTGGGTTTGTCTTGTTTTTCCTGAATTGGTGGCTGCTTTGGCTACCGTTGCCGGTAATGGCTTGTACTGCGTTTTATATCCTGACCTTAAGTGTTGGATTTATCTGTCTGCTGACAGCCGGAACCTGGATGTCACGCCTGTTGAAAAATAATCTCATGGAGGATGTTTTTAATACCGAGAATGAGTCATTTATGCAGGAAGTCCGGCTGGTCAAAAATGAGTACTCGGTCAACCTGCCAACCCGTTTTTACTACCGTAAGAAATGGAACGACGGATGGGTGAACGTGGTCAACCCTTTTCGTGCCTCCATTGTATTGGGTACGCCCGGATCAGGTAAGAGTTATGCAGTCGTAAACCAGTTTATCAAACAGCAGATCGAGAAAGGTTTCTCAATGTACATTTACGATTTTAAGTTCCCGGATTTATCAACTATTGCTTACAACCACCTGAGAAATCACCGCAAAGGCTATAAAAAAGTGCCTAAATTCTATGTTATTAATTTTGATGAACCTTCGCGTTCGCACCGGTGTAACCCGATCAATCCATCGTTTATGACCGACATATCGGATGCTTACGAAAGCGCCTACACCATCATGCTTAACCTGAACAAAACCTGGGTGCAAAAACAGGGAGATTTCTTTGTGGAGTCGCCGATCATTCTGTTTGCGGCCATCATCTGGTATTTGCGTATTTACAAAGATGGTCAGTACTGCACCTTCCCACATGCCGTTGAGTTTTTGAATAAACGTTATGAGGATATTTTCCCGATCCTGACCTCATATCCGGAACTTGAAAACTACCTGTCGCCATTTATGGATGCCTGGTTAGGCGGAGCGCAAGACCAGTTGCAGGGACAGATAGCCAGTGCCAAAATCCCGTTATCCCGAATGATAAGCCCGCAATTGTACTGGGTCATGAGTGCCGATGAGTTTACCCTCGATATCAATAATCCTGAAGACCCCAAAGTATTGGTTGTTGGCAATAATCCAGACCGCCAAAATATTTATGGCGCTGCTCTGGGGCTGTATAATTCGCGTATTGTGAAGCTGGTCAATAAAAAGGGACAGTTAAAAAGCAGCATCATTATTGACGAGTTGCCAACGATCTATTTTAAAGGTCTGGACAACCTGATTGCCACAGCAAGAAGCAATAAAGTAGCTGTATTACTAGGATTTCAGGATTTTTCACAGCTAAAGCGGGACTACGGCGATAAAGAAGCCGCAGTCGTAATGAATACAGTCGGAAATATTTTCAGTGGCCAGGTAGTAGGGAAGACCGCAAAAACACTATCGGAACGCTTCGGAAAAGTGCTGCAAAAACGCCAGTCGATGACCATCAACCAGCGGGAGAAATCTACCTCGATAAGCACGCAGATGGATTCTTTGATTCCTCCCAGCAAAATCTCAAACCTGACACAAGGGATGTTTGTCGGAGCTGTAGCCGATAATTTCGATGAACGCATTGAGCAAAAAATATTTCATGCTGAAATGGTGCTCGACAACACAAAAGTTGATGCTGAAACCAAATCGTACAAAAAGATACCGGTCATTACCAGCTAGCATCTATAAAAACAACCGGTAGTTTTAATTTAAACCTTTTCATCGCTTTGAATTTCTATAAATTTTATTGCCGCGTCCTCGTCCTCCTCTATGGCAATTTCTACCGCGCGTTTGGCGGTTTCCAGTTGGCGCTCGGATTGCTTTTTGAGGTGGAAGCTTTCTTCAACCAATGCAGCAATTTGTTCCTGAATGGAATAGTCGAT
>CAYRBM010000298.1:0-3963 GCA_964422425.1 uncultured Odoribacter sp. | reverse complement strand
TTTATCCTTTTGTTGCTTATTTTCAATTAGTTATTAATCGAACTCAGGTTAATAGTTGTTATTCTGCTGATAGCTCTGGCGCCAGTCACGGCACAATTGCCTCCGGTTTTCAATACATCAAAGGCACCTGAGGTTCGATCAACTGCTTTGACCCGAAAATTTTTGACCGCCGAACGGGTCGTCTGGACTTCCGATCCTTCGGGCAATCAGGTCCAAAATGCCGCGAATATTCTGAATCCCGGCATTGGTCAGGCCGATTTGAACCAGGGGAAATACCTGACGTTGGTTAGTGATAAAACCTCGAAGCCCGGTTTGGTTCTCGATTTTGGTCGTGAAATTCAGGGCGGAATTGAGATTGTGACCACCATCAGCAACAAAAATCCGGTCGGATCGGTCCGCATTCGCTTTGGCGAATCGGTTAGTGAGGCCATGAGCGAAATAGGTCAGCATGGGGCCACCAACGATCATGCAATGCGCGATTTTGTAGTTGCACTCCCGTGGTTGGGGCGTCTGGAAGTGGGCAATTCCGGTTTCCGTTTTGTGCGTATCGATCTGGTTGATCCGGATACCAAAATTGAAATCAAGGAAATCAATGCAATTTTTACGTATCGGGATATTCCCCACCTCGGATCGTTTACCTGCAACGACGAACGGTTGAATCAAATCTGGATGACCGGCGCTTATACCGTTCATCTGAACATGCAGGATTACCTTTGGGATGGCATTAAGCGCGATCGGCTGGTTTGGGTAGGGGATATGCATCCCGAAGTAATGACGATCAATTCGGTGTTTGGGGCAAATGAAGTGGTTCCAAAAAGTTTGGATCTGGCGCGCGACCTGACACCACTTCCCAATTGGATGAACGGCATTAGTTCTTATTCCATGTGGTGGATCTTGATTCACCGCGACTGGTATTATTACCACGGAAATTTCGATTACCTGAAACAGCAGCAAACTTATCTGAAAGGGTTGTTGCATCAGTTGGCATCCAAAATTGATCCTTCCGGAAAGGAAATTCTGGATGGAAACCGCTTCCTCGACTGGCCATCGAGCGAAAATAAAGAAGCCGTTCACGCCGGATTGCAGGCGATGATGGTAATGGCTTTTGAGGCCGGAAGCGACCTGTGCAAGATTTTGGGAGATACAGAAACAGCCCTGATGTGCCAGTCGACTGTCGGAAAATTACGAAAACATGTTCCGGAGATGGCTGGTTCGAAGCAGGCGGCTGCTTTGCTGGGCCTCTCGGGTCTGATAGAACCTAAAAAAGCGAATGCTTCGGAATTATCAAAGGATGGTGTTCAGCGAATGTCAACATTCTATGGATATTACATGCTGAAGACTCGTGCGATGGCTGGCGATTATCAGGGTGCTATCGACAACATTCGCGAATACTGGGGCGCCATGCTTGATTTGGGCGCTACTACCTTTTGGGAAGATTTTAACATCGAATGGATGAAAAATGCCGCGCGAATCGACGAAATTGTTCCAACAGGGAAAACAGATGTTCATTCAACTTATGGAGGTTATTGCTACAAAGAATTGCGTCACAGTTTCTGTCACGGATGGGCATCGGGGCCAACAAGCTGGCTGACGCAATATGTTTTGGGCGTGAATGTTTTGGAGCCTGGCTGCAAGAAAATCCGGATTGAGCCTCATTTGGGCGATTTGCAATGGGTGAAGGGAACCTTTCCAACTCCTTACGGTGTAGTAAAAATTGAGGTCAGGAAAGAGGCAAATGGGAAGCTAAAAACGACTTATCAGGCACCCCGCGAAATTGATGTCGTAAGTGAACAATAGCATTGAAGTTGAGCAGACGAACGATTTTTTTAAGTCCGGAATTGTAAAATGAAATCAAAAATTTATAGAGATGGAAACAAATCTTTTTCAGCCATTGCAGAAAGGCGTTGTGTTGTGTCTTGCTGTCATATTGCTCTGTTGTTGTTCTGATTCTTCAGCAGATGGAAAGAAAAGGATATAAAATGAGATAATAGGTCTACACGTTTTGCGATTAAGCAGCCAAAGCATATTTTAATCGATTCAGGGGTTTGTTGTTTAAAAAGTTAAAATATTGCAACACTGTCACTGCTGTAATTTTTGATAGAAGTCGAACAGAAATGCCCAGGTTTGTTTTTGAATAATTACGTTTAAGCATAAATTGGCTCTTTTTATTCGTATCCTATCCGAGACTGTTTCAAATTATTGAACTCTCCACAAGATAAATTCACTTTTGGACAGCCTCTTTTCTGTAATGAAATTTCATACAGAAATGGGGAAAAATCTAAATTATTTTGCCTATCTTTGTATTGTAATGAATTGAATACCAGGCGAGACTATATCGAGACCTGTTGAAATAAGCGCTTTGTAAAACATTGATTATCAGCTTGGAATATGGAAAAGTTCAAACTCCAGCTGGGTCACGAAAACAAAAATAAAACCCTTGCAGCATAAAGCTTGCAAGGGTTTTTGTTTATACATTAGATCGAAAAAAGTTTCGATTAATAAAGCCAGATATAAAGAGCTAATGTTATCAATAATAGGGCGGCCAAATGCAGTCGCCAGTCGCTCCAGCCTTCGAACGGCGCAATTCCTTTGCGGTAATTGATCGTTGTTTTTTCGAGTTTAGCGGGTGCTGTTTTTTCGGTAAATGCAGAAACGCCAAACAAAACAGCGGTAATGATGATTTCGGCCCACAGACCCCGGAAGCCGAAATTCAGAGTCAGCTTGTGGTGTAAAAACGGAAACATTTCCTTTCCTGCATCGGCCCCTACCAATTGATCGAAAACAAAAATGGTCGCTAAAATCACTCCGACAAGTACTGAGACTGCTGCTCCTTTCAGTGTCACCTTTTTGCTGACAATTCCAAAGAAAATGGCCGGAAATACCGGAATCACCAGGTAGGCCGTTATGGTTTGCAAATACTTGTACAGGCCTTCTTCGTTTTTATAAACGAGATAGGCCGCGCCAATACCCAACACCGTTACCAGCAAAATGATGATCCGGCCCAATTTGACCTGCTTTTTCTCCGGAATGTTGGGTTTAAACTCGACAATAAAATCGCGCACAACCAAGGTTGAAACCGAATTAAGAACCGCGATCAGCGAAGTGACCAGGGCCGCCATCAGCGAGGCCAGTAAAAGTCCGCGCAATCCGGTTGGTAAAAGCTTATTCAGGAGCAAAACGAAAGTTTGTTTGGTTTCGTCTCCCGAAAGTTCGTTCGGGAACAAAGCGAATGCAATCACGCCGGGAAGCGCAAAGATGAAAATCGGGAATAATTTAAGCAACGTTGCAAACATGGCTCCCCATCGGGCTTGCCGAATATCGGGTGCTGCCAGTACGCGCTGCACATTCACCTGGTCGATGCCCCAGTAAAAGATTCCGGCGTAAAAAGCAGTGGCCAGGATTCCCCAAAACGGATAAACCGGGTCGTCGATGGGTTTGCCGATTTTTACCATTTCAGGAACTTTGCTGACCAGTCCATCCCAGCCGCCTACTTTATCTAATCCGACAAAAAGCATAATGGCCGATCCTGCCAGCATGATAATCACCTGAAGAACGTCGGAATAAGCTACCGCCGTAAAACCTCCGATAATGGTAAAAATTGCTACTGAAATAGCGATTACTGAAACAGTTGTCATGACATTCCATCCCAGAATGCTATTGAACACCAGCGCGCCTGCAAACAGCGTAAAGGCAAGCTTCGTCATTACACTAATTACCAGCATCAATCCCGAGAAAAAGGTTCGGGCACGGCGGTTGTATCGCAACTCCAGAAATTCGGGAATGGTATATATCTTGTTTTTCATGTAGTATGGGAACAAGATGGCGCACGCAAAACCGAGTGTAATGGCGCAGGTTAGTTCGACCGACCCGGCCGATAAACCATACCGATAGGAATCGCCCGAAAGCCCCACCAAATGTTCGGCACCGATATTGGTGGCAAACAACGAGGCTCCTACAATTGGC
>CAYRBM010000297.1:0-3974 GCA_964422425.1 uncultured Odoribacter sp. | reverse complement strand
ACCGAACTGTTCAGTTGAAAGACACCTGGGCCAAAGTACAGCAGAAATAAAATTAAAAAGATAAGTTTATATACCAGTCAGGGTTTCATCGAAAGGTGAAGCCCTGATTTGTTGTATGGTTTGATACTTCTAGCTATTGTTTTACCTTAATTATTGAATAGACAATCAACATTCCTGTTAGAAAAAGGATTCCGTTAATAATAACGTACAATTGTTTAGGGAAAGTTAGGAATGAGAATACAACATTCGTAGCCATAAAAACTATGAAAAAAATCGATGCAACTGTTCTTACATTTATCGTTGTCCTGTTCAAACTAAATCTTAATCCTAAAACAAAAAAACTTGATACAAACAGTTCGATAAAACTTGTAAAAACAAGCAATTGACTATTCTCTGAATGATGAAAACTAAAAAATCCATAAGCTATCAGTACACTAATTGCCAATGCAATAATGGTTTTTATATAATCAATTTTCATGTGGCAGTTTTTATAAGTTTGGTGGAGGTGGTGGAATTGACAAAAACAATTTTGCTATTTCCTGTTCTTCACTGGCTAAAATCCATTCTGGCATTCCTTGTTTCCATACATGATGATTTTTTGTAAATGTCCCATTTTGAATCATCTGCTGTAATTGGCTTATTGTATATGAGCCTGATTGTTGACCGTTAATCGCAATGTAGAATTGCACTGTCGGTGGAGGTGGTGGAACTTGTTGTGGTTGATTTACACCTTGCATCATATTACCCATCATTCCTGCCATGCTTCCGCCAACTGCTCCACCCATCATCATTCCAGCCATCATTCCAGCAGGATTCATTCCATCTCCGCCAATTCCTCCACCTAATTGCCCAAGACTTTCAGCAGCAGTTTTGGCAACATCAGCCTGAAGGTTTAATTGATGAACATTGATATTTTTGCCCTGAACCTGCAATAGACGATTTGTAATCTCAATATCAGTAGTTGCATCTATTAGTTTAGTTTGCTGGTCAACTGTCGATTTTTTAAGCTGCTGATAATGTGGGTGCTCTTTGTCTAGTTCGATTGTTCCAACATCAATTCGTTTCAAATTAACTCCAAAATCATCGGTTAAACTATCGGTAAGTTTAGATTTCAGGTAATCACTTATTTGGTCAATTCTAGTTTCAAGTTGCATTGCAGGAATGCCTGTTTCGGAAGTGATATTTAAAACTACCGATTTAGCTCTTCGAATAAAAAAGTCTTTAACCTGATTCTTGAAATCGTCCAGACTGAAATTAATTAATCGGTTAAGCTTGATAAAATTTTTATAATCGGTGATATTAAAAGTTAATGTACCACGAACAGCACAGGGAACGCCTAGGTCAGGAAATCGTAAATCAAAAACATCAAAATACGGAATGCCAAATTTTATTTGAACATTACTGGCTAAATTAATGAAGTATATTTCGGCTTGAAAAGGCGAATTGCCACCAAAAGCAGCCCCAACAATACTTGTCAGTATTGGAAAATTAGCTGTTTTTATGGTTTGATCGTGAGGTCCGATAATGTAATCTTGGATAGTTCCGTTATTCTGTTGATAAAAGAATACGGCCATCTCACCATCTTTAACACGGAGGCTACTTCCGTACCGTATCGCATTTTCCTTACGTGTGGTGTTTGCTTCACCACTAGGTCGCCATTTCCAAACCAAATATTCCTGTTCATCACAGCGGATTACATCCATAATTCCGCCTTCCGTTTTATTGGTGAATAAACCCATTAGATGATCTAAAATTATCGGATTTAACTAATATTTATTGGAGAAGTAACAACGTAACCATAAGACCCATCATAACAACCACAAATATGATTACATAGATCAATTTCTTTTTTTCGAGCTGTTGTCTATGATTCTTGTTCGAAACGAACTGGTCATTAAAATTTTTTATTCGATCTAACATCAGGGTGTTGTCAGAAAATAAAACATTTGCCTTCATTAACGCACTCTCTGCTTTACCTTGCCAAGATTTGATTTCATTTTCTTTTGCATACAATTCAGGCTTGTATGTCCCTTTAAATGCGTTTAATACGTAGGCTTCCCTTTCTTCCTTTGTAAGTTCACGACTGTTTCCAACTGATAAAGTAATAAATTCGATCAAATCTTCTTTATTATTTGGAATAGGAAAACTTGCAATTATCATTGCTCGATCTCCAGGTTTCGCTGATTTAACTTGATTGAAGAAATCTTTGGTACTTAATGTTGCTTCAGTATTTCTAAATTCGTGTCCACATTCCGAACACTTCAGCGAAAGTGATGGAACAGGTGCACCGCAAGACGGACATTTTTTTAAATCACCTTCTTTATTTGATTTCGGCTGCAACGGCTGTTTTTTTATTAATGCCAATTCACCGTTTAAAATCATTTCCACCTCGTCCAAATCTTCACCTAAAGATTCGGCTTTGCGTATTATAACGGCACGTTCTTTTTCTGTTACCTCACCATTAGCAACGGCGTATTTAATCAATTTTTCTATTTCTGGAGACATGTCATTGTGTGTTACAATCTTGATTTTATTTCATTCAATTCCTTCTCAATATCAGGAATTATTCCAGCTAACTTTAACATTCTTTTCTTGTATTTTTCATCCCATGTTTCAGGCTTTTTTGGATCAATGCCATTTTTTAAGGCATATTGATAAGCATTTCGGATTTCTCCAAATGGATTTTTTTCTTTCATGTTTATTTAGTTATTAAGATGTCCGTGATATTTTATTTTCCAATTTTTAATTAATTCATCAAAAAGGTTTTCTACATAAACTTGGTCATTTGCAGCTTCTTTCCCGACAAGATTCCAACCTTGATAAAAAACTCCTTTCCAGAATAATAAATTGGGATTTGCTTTCTCAAATTTAGTTGAGGGATTCCTAGTAATAAACTTATTTATGTGGACATCACCTTCAGTAGAAACCCATAAGATATGATTGAAATTTTCATCATCACAATTTCTTATTAGTTCTTTTAATTCTTCGAGATTTGGATTCTTTAAATTCACGATTTTAAATTGATGTTAATCCCTACTTAAAACCTTATAACCAACAAAAGTTGCTATTGCGCCAACGATGAAAACTCCACCGATTGTACCCCAAGGGCTTTCTTCAGCATTGCTCATATCGGTATAGGCTTGGGTTATTTTATCATATTCATTTTCTCTGACGCCTTGATGTTTCTGCCATGCTCTTTCCTTTCTTAGTTCGGCATCGTATGTTGCTGGATCAGCTATTTTTATAAAACTAAAAGCAATAAATGCAATGCCCAAGTATAACCAAACTGCGGCTTTGCCATTTTTTCTGAAATTTTCAGCTACATTAAAGATTTTCATATCACATTTTATAAAAAACCTACTCATTTGGCTTTTCGGATTCGCCCCGTTTATAATGGTTTCTGGACTCCACTTAATCTCAATTTTTATAAGTTGTCATATATGATAACCTACTAGCAAATATAAAATAAAATCTTAGTTGTCACGAATGATAACTAATGAAAGAGGAGCAGATTCAAAAAATTGTTGGTAATCGAATACGATTACTGCGTGAATCCAAAGGGATTTCACAACAAATATTGACTGCTATGTGTAATTTTGAGAAAGGCAATATGTCAAGAATTGAAGCGGGAAGAACAAACCCAACAATTTACACGCTATACAAGATTAGTCAAGCATTAGAAATAAAGATCACAGAAATAGTTGACATACACGAATAAACGATTTACTGTCAGGGTTTCATCTTTCGGTGAAACCCTGATTTGTTTTTATACCCGCCATTCACCGGCAAAAACTGGGCACTCACAAGATTCTTTTCCACGATATTGAATCGATGAACTTTCTTTGTGCCGCCATTAAAAAACAAATAAACCCGATCAGGAAACGTAATTTTTTGAATAGGTCGTGCAACTTATTCCGCAGAAAATTGCTCTATGATCAGAGAAAACAAACAACGTTCAGAAAACAGAAACAATG
>CAYRBM010000296.1:0-4104 GCA_964422425.1 uncultured Odoribacter sp. | reverse complement strand
CCAGTCAAACGCTCTAGCCAACTGAGCTAATCCCCCGTTTGAGGCGACAAATATAGAAAATAATTTCACCTGCAACGCTTTAACCCGATCCAAAATTTCAAATTTCTATCTTAAAATTTTTCAGTTTTGGGGAATTTGCCAGTTTTTTGCCAGAGAGCAACTGAAAATGAGTTGGTTTTAGAGTTTTGAAGTACACTTCATTTTGTTTTTGTCTCCTAAAATCGGTTCCCTACTTTAGCCCAAATGCTATCGTAATGTACTTTTACCCCGTCCTTGGAATCCTAATTTCTTGTTATATCCTCTTCCTGATCTGGTTGTTTCATGAGCAACCAACCAATTTTAAGGTCAGGGATTTAAAAATCCCTAAGAAAAGGTTTGTCATGATAGTTCTTCAATGGTGTCAGGAAAACCTTGGAATAACTAAACACCGATATGATTTGAAGATTCATTATTACCCAAACAAAAAGTACGGAGGGAAATTTCAATCCTATAACAAACAAATAATCATCTATATACACCCTGATTTGAAACTTATAGACTTAACCGATATTGTCATCCATGAGTACGTCCACCATCTTCAGTTTTCAAAGACATCCACCGAAAAAGAATATAACAAGAAGCTGTCCGAAGTCGGGTATTGGGAAAATCCTTTTGAAGTTCAAGCGAGGAAACTAGCCCAACAACACAGAAAAGAATGTTTGGAATGGATTCTTAAACGCAACCAAATCTTTTAAAAACTGCCGTTTATCATTGTTTCCCCATGACCATCAAAATCCGATTCTTTTAGAGGTCATGATTTTTTGTTTGGCTTCGAAATGTTGCTCATAGGCATGATAAGCCAAACAAAATAAGAAGATCTCTCGATCTTCAGATCGCTTTTAAAATCGGGCGCATTGCAGCATCACCAAGCCAAACAAAAATTCAGATCAAGCTTTCATCCTCTCGAAAAGCTGCTTAAAAGTGCTGTGAGCTGGATTTTTACTTCGGGTCGGAATATTTATAAATAAGAACCAAGAAATTGGTTTTTCAGTAATTAAAATTTTCAAAATGAGGACGGCCAGAGGGTCGTCCTTTTTTACTTCGAATTATTTTATATCTTAGCCTAAATCAGACAATTAAATGAAATGGACGCAATAGAATTCGTAAACAACTATCCTTTGTATATTAATGAAATCGGTCAGGTAATTAGACCCGAACTTCAACCTGTGTTGGATGAACTTAAAGGAATCGACTCACACGATTTGGTTAGCCCTGAATCTTGGTTTCACACTGAATCCGAAGCAAAAGGATTTGTGTGGAAGATGTTTATTAAACGAGTGAAGAAATACAACCCACTTGAATAATTACCTCTCACAACCTCAAGCTGTCGTAAACATCCATTACCTCTTTCTCACGAATACCGAGATACCTCTTAGTTAAGGCCACCGAACTGTGTTGGAAGACGTCCATCAACAAGACAATTGATTCGTTGGAATAATTGTTCAACTTCAAGACCCGATTCCCTAATGTCTTACGGAACATGTGTGAAGAAACGTTTCCTTCAAGTTCAATTCCATACCTTTTAAAGATTTCTTTCAACCGAACATTCACCCATGATTTGTCAATCGGTTTGGTTCCGTATCGGTTCAAGAATATGAATGATTCGGTGTTAATACCCACCATTCTACCCTTAATACGTTCAACAATGGTTTTCAGGTCAGGGTTGATTTTGATCCTTCGGGTTTTCCCTGTCTTTTGTTCCAGCACAGTTAAAATGTCGGTGTTTTCGAACTGGCTGAATCTAAGTTGAAGTAAATCACTTATACGAAGACCTGTAAAGACGCCTGTGGCGATTAACAAACAGTACTTGTATTCACCATCCCTTTCCAATTTTGAGATTAATGACTTAAACTGATCCCAATCCATGCTGGTTGTGGTTGTTCTTTGACCCTTTAGTGACATCGTTTTTGTTTTTAAGTTCAGGGCTAAGAACGAGAATTTCCTTATACTTTGCTGCCTTTTCAGTGCTAAGTAAAAGCTAAATCTTGCTGAAAATGAGATGGTTTTATAAAAGCGTTGCTGGTCAGGGATTTTAGAATTTTGGGTGCTTATACTTCCATTATAAGTGTAAGCAAAACAACATGGCAAGGAGACCAGTGTAGAAAAGGTTGTCCATTGAGTTAAGGGATTACAATTTTCTTCTTTAGAAAATTAAGGCCTTATTATTTGGCTTTCTAACCGTTTATTTGGCAATTCGGATGCTTTGTACTTTGGTTTGTAACTGATCTCGATTTCGCACAAGGTAGAATTAAACAAATCACCTGAAGTCCATAAATCTTTTTTCATTGTAATTCACCGCTGCCCTGCGGATTTATTAAGGCATCTGGCTCGCCAATTAATTTTGAGCCATCTGCACATTGAGCAGCGCGGATTCTTGTCAAGGGTACATCAATAATGCATTCTGGAAACCCCTTGACTTTTCCGGGATGCGATGAATAACTTCGGAGAAAAATTGAGGGGGAGTAGTACTTTCTCTGTATACTAACGGAATCAAAATTATTTTATTTAATCTTGCCATAGAATGTGACTTTTTTATACACTTATGCAACCTATACTAAACGCATAAATTGTGAATGTAAAAAAAACCAAGCAAGAGACCTTTATTCAATTATATGATCCTAACCATGATCAGTTTTGTCGGTTTTGTCGAGCTATCTCGGGGAACCTGCAAGATTCAGAAGATTTAATTCAAGACACCATTTTAAATGTAATGGAAGGTTTTGATAAAATTAGGGATCACAATGCTTTTAAAGCGTACCTGTATAGTGTTGCCAGTAACTTGAATAAAATGAAGTTACGTAGAAATAAATTCAATGCTTCATTCACTTCAGGTGAATTAAATCAGATTGTCGATTACTCTCAAAATCCAGAACAAATAACAGACTTCAAAATAGTTTATGAAAAGATGTTAATGCTTCCAAGTAAGCTATCAGAAACACTGATTTTATATCACATTTCAGATTTATCCATTGAAGAAATTCAAAAGATACAAGGCGGAAGTTTATCAGGAGTTAAAATGAGACTTAAGCGAGGTAAGAAAAATCTAATAGCATCCTTAAGTACAAAAGCTCAACAAAAGTTGGCAGTAATGCTTTTAACCCTTTAAAGAATTGATATGAGCAAAGAACATAGCCAACAGAAAATATCCCGGTTTTTTGAACAATTCAAAAAATTGGAAAACAGTTTTACCAAAGAAAAGGTGCACCAAATCATAAACGACCCTACTGCCAAGGCCAGGTATAAGGTTAAAAATTTACAATCTTTAAATCTTATTATCATGACATCTTTAATTTGTATATCCGTTGCTCTGGCGCTGTTGTACTCAACACATGAGACCACCCAAATAAGTAGGACTGAACCAAATTATCTGAAGTTCAAGAACGAAGTAAACATTTCAGATAACAGGACTAAATCTAACGAATCAGCGATTGAAATCGAAGAATCGGCAGAGATGGAATTAAAGGAAGAGTATTCAACTCCAGCGGTAAAAAGCTTTGCTATAAATAAACTACCACTTGTTAACACGAACCAGCTAAAATCAACTCTTTCAGATACCCTAATTGATGGGAGCAAATTTATTTTGGAATTGAGCAATGAAGAATTAGGAAAGTTAGGATTTCAGATTAACCATTACACCGTATTCTATCGAAATAGTTACAACAATAGCAACTTGCTTTATTTAGCTACTCATTCAAATGGAAGAATGGGAATTAAAGGAGATAAGCTCTATTATAATTTAAACGATTATTATGGACTTCAAACCGACATGTTACCTGATTTGGTGCCTATATCCCAAAAGAGAACCATTTATAGGGGAAGAGATCCAAGAAATGATAAAAGTATTCATGTTGAATACCTAAAATCTCACCACAGCTTCTTTCCTCTTTTTAATACAAATCAAAAAGGTTTATTAGAAACAATAGACGATCAATTGAAATTTGATGAGCTTGCTGATACTCTTATGCCTATTGTAATTAAATGCTCTCAACTTGATTTGGAAATAAAGACCGATCAATTCTTCTGGTTCAATACAAACGATGATTTCTATTCAAATTTGCCGGCACG
>CAYRBM010000295.1:0-4126 GCA_964422425.1 uncultured Odoribacter sp. | reverse complement strand
CCGCTCGTAAACAAGCGGAGACATTTCCGGATGGAACAAAAATTCCGAAGTGGTTTTCCGAAGTCAAAAAGGTGAAACCGGAAGATTTGGGGAAACAGTTTGTGTTGACCGACTTTGGTGTTTCGACCGACAGCACCGTGGTTCAGACCCAGGCCATTCAAAAAGTTATTGATCTGGCCAGTAGCCAGGGCGGCGGAGTTATTGTTGTTCCAAAAGGTACTTTCCGAAGTGGTGCCCTGTTTTTCAAGCCAAACACACACCTGCATGTATCGGAAGGCGCGGTTTTGAAAGGTTCCGACAATATTGCCGACTACCCGCTGATTCCGTCGCGAATGGAAGGGCAAAACCTCGATTACTATGCTGCGCTGGTGAATGCCTACGGGGTTAACGGGTTTACTATTTCAGGAAAAGGAACCATCGACGGAAACGGCCTGAAATATTGGGAAGCCTTTTGGCAACGCCGGAAAGAAAACCCAAAATGCACGAATCTCGAAGTTTCGCGCCCCCGGCTGGTGTTCGTATGGAATTCGAATGATGTTCAGGTGCAGGATGTTAAATTGCACAATTCAGGATTTTGGACGAGCCATTACTACCAATGCAAAAACGTCAAAATACTCGATCTTCATATTTTTTCACCCAGCAAACCGGTTAAGGCTCCAAGTACCGACGCTATCGACCTCGACGTTTGCACGAACGTGCTCGTCAGAGGTTGCTACCTGTCGGTGAACGACGATGCCATTGCATTGAAAGGTGGCAAAGGACCGTGGGCCGATACCGATCCAAACAATGGCGAAAACACGAATATCATCATCGAAAATTGTGAGTTTGGTTTTTGTCATTCGGCGCTCACCTGTGGCAGCGAGGCCATTCACAACAAAAATATTGTGATGCGAAATTGTCATGTCAACGAGGCCCAGCGCCTTTTGTGGCTGAAAATGCGTCCCGACACGCCTCAATTGTACGAATACATCACAGTCGAAAATATAAAAGGACAGGCGCACAGCATGATTTACGCCAAACCCTGGACCCAATTTTTTGACCTGAAAGGCAGAAAAGATGTGCCGCTTTCGTATTGCAAACACATCACCATGAAAAACATTGACATGACTTGCGATGTGTTTTACGATATCGACATTGACCAATACGACCGATTGGCTGATTTTACATTCGAAAACTTAACGATCCGAGCCAAAAACGCAGCTTACGACAAAAGTCTGATCGACGGTGTGAAGTTTATGAATGTAAAAGTGAATGAAAAGCTCATCGAATAGAGATAATTAAATCAATCCCGAAAATGAAAGTATTTCGAATTGTTAACCCTTTAATTACGACCTTTTTACTGGCGGTTTGTGTTGGTGGCGTTTCGGGGCAGAATAATTTCAATGCACTTCCCTGGAAGCAAAATCTGGCATACAATGCTTACCTGATGCGGGCTGTGCATCAGCAATATGCCGACCGGAAAGAAGAACTGAATAAAGCGGTGCAATCGAAAGATGGAATTTTCAGGTATCGTGATGAATTACGGAAAAGATATAAAGAGCTACTCGGGAATTTTCCTGAAAAGCAAAATCTGAACGCGAAGGTTTTGGGAACCTCGCAGCAAAAGGGATTCCGCATTGAAAGGATCATCTTCGAGAGCCTTCCGAAGCGGTATGTTACAGCTAATTTGTATTTACCCGAAGGAGCTGGACCGTTTCCCGCTTCACTCGAATTGTGCGGGCATGGGCTCGCCGGGAAGCTAGGTTCGGTGGAAGCTGTTTTGATGGCGCTGAACGGAATTGCAGTGCTGGTTGTCGATCCGATTGGTCAGGGCGAACGAATTCAGTTTTTGGATGCGTTGGGAAAACCTGCGACACGCGGCGCAACAACCGAACACACCTTGTTGAATGCCGGTTGTAATTTGGTGGGAAGCAGTCTGGTGGCCTACGAATTATGGGATAATCAGCGTGCCATCGATTACCTCGAAACCCGCGCCGACATTGACAAGACTCGGCTTGGTGCTTACGGAAGTTCGGGCGGCGGAACACAAACAGCTTATTTAATCGGAGTGGAAGATCGCCTGAAAGTAGCCTGCATTTGTAGCTATTTCTCGCAGCGCGAACGGGTACTCGAATTGAATGGTCCTTCCGACGGGTGCCAGCATGTTCCGGGCGAAGGAGAAGCCCACATCGAAATTTCGGATTGGGTGACCATGTTTGCGCCCAAACCAGTTCTGGTAATGTCGGGATTGTACGATTTTGTCGATTACCAGGGCGTTCAGCAAGGTTCTGCCGAATTAAAGGAAGTGTATAAAGCAATGGATGCCGGCGGAGCTTTTATGCAGTTTACAGCCGAATGCGGTCACGGAATGCCCAAAGAGAAAAGGGAGGCGCTGGCCACCTGGTTTCGCCGCTGGTTGTGCAACGACCCGAAACCGGTTCAGGAGAAGCAGATGATTCGGATTCCCGAAAGCGACCAGCAATGCACCACAACCGGACAGGTGCTAACCGCATTCTCCGACGCGGTTTCAATCCCGAAATATCACCTTGATTTCGCTTCAAAACTGGGTGATTCGCGAAGTAAATTCATGCAGCAGAATGAAAAAATCATTCAGCAAAAAGTGCTTCAGTTGTTGGGAATTGGTTTACCAAAAGAAAAAATAACTGCCGAACAAACCGGTTTTGTTCAGGGCAGAACGTACGATTTATACAAATTTCAGATACTCCGGAAGGGCGAAATGCCGGTGCCATGCGTGGTCGTAATGCCTGAAAGAGTATCGAAGAATGGGAAAGTGGTGCTTGTTCTTCATGAGTCGGGAAAGGATGCCATTTTAAATGACGAAGTAACCTTGAATAACTACGTCAGTCAGGGCGACATTCTGGTTGCGGCTGATTTGAGAGGTTATGGCGAAACTGCTGATCCGGCTAGCCTGAATGACACCAAATACTGGAACAGCGAGTACCGGAATACGATGACGAGCCTGCACATTGGTCAAACCATTGTCGGCCAACGAATGATTGACATTCTTTCGCTGGTCGATTTTGTCTCCGCCGACAACCGTTTCTCAGGGCACGAAATCAAGCTAAAAGCAATTGGTTCGTATGGTCAGGTGGCTGTTCATGCGGCCTTTTTTGACAAGCGGATCGCGCAAACCGAAATATCGCGGTCGGTAAAATCATACTTCGATTATTTGCAAAACCCTATGCAGCGCGATGTTTATACGAATGTGATTCCGGGTGTGCTTCAGTTTTACGATTTGGCGGACCTGGCCGTAAAAGCGGGAAAGGGGCGAGTGAACTTTATCGATTAATCAGTAAATAAATGGCATAAATGAAACAATTTACACTAAAAATAGCTGCTTCCCTGTTAATCGCCATCCTGATCGCAGGAATGGTTTCAGGCAGGAAAAGGCCGGCAAAAATATTTCTGGCAGGCGATTCAACCTGCGCCAATTATGCGCTGGAAGACGATTATCAAACCAGGCGATTTCCATTGGTAGGCTGGGGACAGGTGTTTCAACAGTTTTGCCAGAAGGATAGTCTGAAACTGATTTCAGGATTAATTAAGGCCGACAGTGTAATTGTTGACGATCGTGCCAAAGGTGGCCGGAGCACACGCACATTCTTTCAGGAAGGGCGCTGGCGGGGAATATATTCTGAATTACAGCCAGGCGATTTGGTGATCATTTCGTTTGGGCACAATGATGCGGCCAAAGAGAAAACCGAGCGGTATGTTGATGTTGAGGGTTACAAAGAATTTTTGCGGCTTTTTGTGGGGCAAACCTTGCAAAAAGGTGGAATTCCGATTTTGATGACTCCAGTTAACCGCAACTATCCGTGGGAAGATGGGGTGTTGAAAAGCTGTCATGGTGAATACCCACAGGCGGTGAAAGATGTGGCTGCCGAAATGAATGTTTTGCTGATTGATCTCACCCAACTTTCATGCGAATTTTTTACGAAAAAGGGACAGGATTATGTCACTTCCAACTATTTCATGAACCTTCCGGCCAATACTTATCAGGCGTATCCTGAAGGACAAAAAGATAATACGCACTTTCAGCCAGCCGGAGGAAAAGCAGTGGCTCAATTGGTTTTCGATGGGTTGAAACAATTAAAAATTAAAAATTAGAAATTATGAATATCCGTTC
>CAYRBM010000294.1:1722-4126 GCA_964422425.1 uncultured Odoribacter sp. | reverse complement strand
TGAATTCCGGTTCGTAGAAAATATTCTTTGATGAACCAACGCGTTGAAAAATAGTCGTCGGCAATCCCATTTTCATAGGGAATGTGGTAAACGTAGCCCATTTTAGGCACCCGATCGCCTTCAATTACCGGAACACCATTAGTCAGAAATGCAGATCCGAAGCCTGTACCAAGCGTGATAGCCACCACATTTTTATGACCTGCCGCTTTCCCTGTCCAGCATTCGCCAACGGCAAACGACAGCGCATCATTCAGGTAACGGAAAGGCATTTCAGCCGGAAGATTCAGCCGTTTTTTCAACTCGTTGCCCACATTGATTCCATAAAGGTTATCGTATTTGGCCACATTTTTAAGCAATGCAACGCCGGTTTTGTAATCGAACGGGCCAGGCATGGCAAAACCGATTCCGGACAGTTCGTCAATGGGTGCATAGTTCATGGTTTTGCGGAGAGCAACGGCCCAATCGTTCAGTATTTCGTCGGCCAAAGCCTGGTTGTTCACTTTTTGCTCTGCCAAACTTTCGGGAATCATTTGGCCTGTTTTCATATTAACCAATACCGAGGAAATGTGGCTTCCGCCAATATCGGCACCTATTGCGTATTTCTTCATAATCTTGATTTATTTCATGAACGCCACCACAATCATGGCTTCCTGATCCGAATTGTTCCTAACTGTATAGCTTTTGGCTGCTGCCGGAACCACAAAAGTTTCGGCGTACCTGAAAGTTTCCTTTAGTCCGTTTTCTGATTCAACGGTTATCGAACTCCCTTCAACCAGACTAAGTACGTGAAATTTTCCGCCGGTTTCAACCTGAACCTCAGAATTGAAATGATAGCGCTGCACCCGATAGGTGTGCTTTTCGTGCGTAGGCAATTCGTAAAGTTTCCAGTCGCGTCCTTCCTGAATTAATTGCGGAACCGAAATCAGTTCCTTCCTGGCTTTTTCGCCTTTGCGGTCGAAATAAAGGTTCTTCATTCCGTGATCGATGTTCAGCGGACGCGGATTTCCATCCAGATCGGGACGCACCCAATCGTACATTTTGAAGGTGAAAATGTAGGGCGTTGTACTGATTTCAAGGACCAGATTATCAATCCCTGAGCCATGAATGGTACCCGGAGGAATCAGAAACAGGTCGTGTTTTTTTGCCGGATGAACCTGAACAAATTCGGTTATATCAATGGCTGTATTGGTATTGAAGCTTTCCCAAAGCGCCGATTCAAATTTTTCTGATTCAATATTTTCATGAAAGCCAAGATAAACTTTCGCATCGTTCTTTTTATCAAGAATATAGTAAGTTTCTTCCTGGGTAATGTCTTCACCAAACTGTTCCTTGCAGTATTCGGGGCGTGGATGACATTGTACTGAAAGATTACCGCCATCGAACGTATCCAGAAAATCAAAACGCAGCGGAAATTCATCGCCGTACTTTTCGCGGTGGGTTCCCAATACAGAATCGCCCTCGCCAAACATCAGGAAATCGAATGACACTTCGAGCAAGGTTTTGGAACTTTCAAACACAATCCCGTTTTCAGGAGTAATCAGTTCGAACGACCATGCATAATTGGCAGCTTCTTTATTCAGCCCTTCAATATTGTCTTTGATCCAGCTGCCGCCCCAAACGCCGGGCTCAAACCACGGCCGCACACGGAAAAAATTCTGCCCCATCGACTTCAATCCGCTCCGAAGTGTTTGCCCTTCCATCCAAATAAAAACATCCTCGTTTTGCCCGTCAACAATGATGTCGATGTCGCTCAGGATCTGCTTTTTGTGCCGGTTCAGAACCACCCAATCGATAAAATAGTAACGTTTGTACATGGTCTTCATGTCATAAGGCTGACTAGCTCCAAGATTTCTAACGCTTTTGGCCCGCGCCCTGAACTGAAGTTCGTTTTTTGGCAGATCAATGTAAAGGAGCATACCTTTCCAGCCCGAAAGTTGTGCGCCCAGACCATAAACGATGTTCACATCGGCTTGTGAATTCTGCGAAAGACTTTTCAGTTTCGCAGAGTCGAAAAAATCTGATAAACTGATGGTTGCTCTTGTCCCGAAGATTGAACCGACCTCGCCCATGAACGGCTCAATCAACGCATCAATTTCCGGCTCCGGCTTCAATGCACTTTCCATATTGACCCAGTTCACTTTGATTCCTGAGCGGTCTGCCAACTGTTGCAGCTTTTCGCGAAACACCTCAAAATACACCCCGACGTAACCATCGACAAGCACCACCGGCTGCGAAAATATCTTTTGGGCAAGTTGTTCAAAATCAGTAAAAACCTGCCTCTCATCCAGTTTAAACGACGGATAAATATCGTACGAATCCGGCACTGCGCCACTTTTCTGGTAAGGCATTAAAAATTGTGTTGTACTTCGTTTCATTATTTCCCTTCTAAAAATCTAAAATTTTT
>CAYRBM010000294.1:0-1622 GCA_964422425.1 uncultured Odoribacter sp. | reverse complement strand
TGACCGTAGCCGTAACCGTGAATACCCTCGGTGCCATAAAACTCATTGCAAATGGCTCGAACCCATTTCTGCGACAACCACGGTTTTCCGGAGAAATTAAACATCCACGACACATGCAGATTGGGTTGGTTTCCGTGGTTATACAACGTTTTTAGTCCGGCAAAAGCGTCAACCTCTTTGCCACCGCCAAAAATATTTTTCTGCGAAATGATGAAAATACTGTCCAATAGGTTGTTGAAGGTTTCCTGTCCGAGCATTTTAACCAGTTCTTCGGGTTGGTGAGGCACATAGAACGTATATTGCACCGCATTACCTTCCTGAAAACCACGCCACGGTGCCAGCGGGTCGAACTTATCGATGAATTCGCCTTTGGAATTTTTGGGCCGAATCAAACGGGTTTGCGGATCGAACAGCAGTTTCCAGCCTTCCGACAATTTAGATAGCTTTTCGTAATCTGCAGTTTTGCCCAACTGCTTGGCAAACTGTGCCACGGCAAAGCTGCTGAACGAATATTCCATCGTATGCGAAGCCGCGAAGCCAGAACCTTCCGGAGTCGATTTCATGCTCAAATGCTCTTCGTACGGTGAATAACCTCTTTGCACAAACTGTCCGATATCCATTTTTCCGGCGCCTTCAATTCGGCTTTCCGAACCGATTTCGTTTTTCAAAGCCGCTTCATAGCCCAGTTTCACATCAAAATCGCGGATTCCGCAGTTGTAGGCCGAAGCGATAGCCAAACTCGTGAAATTCGTTCCCACACCCGAAACATATTTGCTGCACGCAATTCCATCTCCCAACCATCCGGCGTCTTTGTAAACCAGCAACTGGCTCTGGACCCAATCGGAATAATACTCCGGATAGGCCACCGCCCAAAGCTGGGTAAGGTTCCAGAACGCACCCCAAATAGCGTCGGTATTGTAATGGTGGTGAATGGGTTGCCCTTTGGCGTTGAGAGCAATCTGCCCATTTTCGCCGTTGTTTTTCGGATAAGCGCCATTGATATCGCTGGCCAGCCCGCGCCCCAGCAACGCATGAAACAATCCGGTATAAAATTTCACCTTATCGCTTTCAATTTTCCCTTCAACGGTAATCCGGCCAAGGTATTCCTCCCAGGTTGCCAGGGCGTTTTTTTTAGCCTGATCGAAATTTAGTTTTTTTGCTTCAGCGTCGAGGTTCAGTCTTGCATTTTCGACTGAGGTATAGGATAGCCCAAGTTTTATTTCTATCGCCTCATTTTCTTCCGTATTGAATGTAAAGTACAATCCTGCCCCAACACCTCTTTCCTCTTTTTTGTCCGGAGTTATCTTATCTTTCACAAAAATCCCTAAAGAAGCAGGCTTTTTATTCATTACTCCTGAAAAGTACATCCGCACATCGGCGCCTTTTTGGTAAATATTCACATAAACCGGCGAGGTAATCACGTAACCTTCAATCCGGCCATCATCGGTGTATTTTACGAATGCGTCTTTCACCTTACCACTTTCGCCCTGTTGGTTGCCAATGTCAAAAAGAATATGAGCCTGATCAGTCTTCGGGAAAGAATACCGATGAAATCCGACCCGTTTGGTGGCAGTCAACTCTGCTTTTACCCGATAATCTTTCAGAATAACCGAATAATAGCC
>CAYRBM010000293.1:0-4163 GCA_964422425.1 uncultured Odoribacter sp. | reverse complement strand
GTTCGGATAATTCTAACCAGCTATCAATCTGGGACTTTTAACCGGACACTAGTGAGGATTTTCCAAAAAAATATAAGGAGAGATTTATGCCAGTTTGAATTTTTAAAATTCCGATTATCAGAGTACTTCGATCCTTGAGGGGAGTCTGTAAAAGCACAAAAAATACCCTTTGGAAAGGGTAAATTTTTTGGTATGATCATCAATTTTTAAACAGTCTTTTTAATTAGGCTATCCTTTGCTCCACCGGTTAAAAAGCAGGCGCAATAAAACCCGGTCGGCAAACAAAATGAAATTGACAAGGAAAGCAATCAGCGCAAATGTTAGCCAGTTTGCTGTGATGAAGTGATAAACCATCAGGGTAGTTTGCTTATCAACAAAGAAATAAAATCCGGCAGTCAGGATGATTAATCCCAGAGCGACTGCGGCAAGCAAAAGGTATTCGCGGAAATCGGCTTTCCATTGCTCTTTGCGCGCAATCAGCTGACTTACCTTCATTGCAAAATTATCCGACAATTGCCAGCTCGGTTCCGATTTGAGGGATTGATCCACTAGCTGATTCAGTTCTGTTTTATCCATGGCTGATCTCCTTCACACTTTTCAAACTGTTTTGGTCAACAACAAATTTAAGTTTTTCCTTCAAAATAGCTTTTGCCCTAAACAGATAGCTCTTTACCGTTCCTTCGGGCATTCCGGTTATTTGTTCGATCTCCTGATACGAAAATTCCTCCAGATGATACAAGGTGAGCACTGTTCTGTAATTTACCGGCAGAAGTTCAATTTGTTCGCGGATGTAGCGATGCAAGTCAGCCCTTTCATAATCCGATGTTTCGATATCCGTGAGGTTTCTCAAAACTGCCGAATCGTCGGGATTTACCTCATCGCCTTTTTTGAATTTACGCAGGTAATTAATGCTGGTATTGTAGGCAATGGTGGCTATCCAGGTCGATAATTTGCATTCATTGCGGTATTTGCCCAGATTTTGATACACCTTCATAAAAACCTCCTGACAAATATCTTCCAATTCATCCTGACGTTGAATTAACCGGCCGGTAATATGAACAACCAGCTTCTGGTGCTGGTTGACCAGAAACGAAAACGCATTCATATTCCCTTTTAAAACCTGGTTTATTAATTCTACGTCATTCATGCAATTGAATTTGACAGGAGAGTCTGACCAAATGTTGCAAAAGGTACTGATTTTTTTATCGGGGCAGAAAATCTTTCATCGGTATTCAACCCAAAGAAGGAATAATGGACTGATGGTATGTTTCGCAATTGGATTGATCACTTTTAATGTATTGAAAACAATTAAACTGATTAACCTTAAATGTTGTTTCTTATATCTGTTAAAAACATAAATTTACTGTCCGGAACAAAAACTACGCATGATTGTCAGGCTAATTTTTATATCCTTTTTTTGCCTATCCAATTTTTTGGTATTAGGACAATTCACCTACCCGCCTTACAAGCAATATACTGTGCGCGATGGATTGGCACAAATGCAGGTTTGGTGCCTTCATCAGGACAGCCGCGGTTACATTTGGATAGGAACCAAAGGTGGACTTAGTCGATTCGATGGGGAGAAATTTACCAGTTACACAGTGAAGGATGGTTTGATCGATAACTTTATACTGGAAGTTTTTGAGGATCACTCAGGGAATATTTGGGTTGTATGTGCAAATGGTCTGGGCTCTTTTGATGGAACAAAATTTACTTCATATCCATTCCCTGAACTGGCAGGACACATTACAACGTGTCTGTCTCCTGATGGTAAAATTTGGTATTTTGGAGCAACAACTGCTTTGAAGGACTTTTTTGGATATTTTGAGAATGGACAGTTTCATGATTTGACTGTTCATTATCCTGAATTAGATTATTATGCCCGATCGAAAATGGAATATTCACCTCGAGAGGAGGCCTTGTTTATCAGCACGCTGCATCAAGTCTTTAGTCTGAAAAGTGGTGAATTGAAGCAGTTAATTGAATTGGAAGGAATTGTCAGTTTAATGAAGCAAGATTCAGGATTTTTAGTTTTTGAGAAAGATGAATCGCAGAATTATAAAGTATATGAATATCAGGAAAGACAATTTGTTCGTGTAGCCCAATTGCGGGAGGGAAAAATTAATCAGGAAAGCCAAATAAGTCAGGAGTACATCTATCGATTTCCAGAAATTTTTCCTGTCAAACAAATTGTAAGAATTAGTCCGGGGAACTCTGTGGTTATGGATTTTCCTGAACATCAGGTTAATGTTTGCCTGAAAGATCGGGACAAGCATCTTTGGATTGGTACCGAAGAAGGTTTGCTTCGGTCTATTCCGGATGGAATTGAAACCTATAAACGGGAAGCTTTGCCCATGATATGGTCGATGGTTGAAGATCATCAGAAAAATATCTGGTTTGCTTCCTATAATTACGGTCTCAGAAAATTTGACGGCAAAGAGATTCAGGTTTTCTCTGCCGAGGAATTAAAGAACCATGCAGAACATTTTTATTTTCAGGCTCAGGTTGACGATCGGGGTGTAATCTATTTCCCCAATGTGTGGGGAATACTCTACTATGATGGAAAAAGCTTTGGGAGTTTTAAAGAGAGAAAACTTTGTACCGCTTCCTTTTACGACAAAGATCTTCAACTGCTGTTTGGCGGATATTATAAGCACATTGAGGTGTATGATCTGAGCCATAAATTAATCAGGCGGATTGATGAAACGAACGGCATAGAGATTAAAGGCTATTTTGGCTCTTTAGGCAAAGACCGCTTAGGTTACCTTTGGTTTGGAGGCCGGACTGGGTTGGTCAGATATGATTGGGAAACCAAAAAGGTGAGCAATTACAACCAGGCAAACGGAAAACTTCCGTCAGATGGTGTTCTGTGTATTTATACGATCCCCGGAGGAACAACCTGGTTTGGTGGGGAGCAGGGGCTACTTTGGTACGATGAAAAAAACGACTCTATTCGAAAAGTTGAACACGAAGAACTGACCGAATCGGTTAGCCTTATCAATTCCATTGATTCAACCTGGCTGGTATTGAGTCAGCCTGCCGGAATTTACCTGATGAATTTGAAAAAATTCGGACAGGAAGGGAAAGTCGAACTGCACTTGTTTAATGAGCAGAATGGTTTTCTGGGGCTTGAGCCCGGACAGAACGGAGCCATGAAAGATTCAAAAGGAAACATCTGGATGACCACCAGCACCGAAGTGGTGAAACTCGATCCTTCCAAACTTAATTTTTCCGAACACCAGGTTGATGTCCGAATCTCGGGATTTAATGGCCTGCCATTGAGCTATCAGCAAAAGGAAATAGTATTGCCTAAAAACGACAGGACCGCCGTGTTGCAATTCGAGGCGATTTGCTTCAATCGTCCGAAACCCGTATTGTATTCCTGGCGTGTTGACGGGGAGAAAGATTGGTCGCCCTGGCAAAAAGAAAATTATGCCGTAATAACCGATTTGCGCGATGGGATGGAAATCATTCAGGTACGGGCTAAAATTCCCGGACTTCCAAATGCTGAAGCTGTTTCACAAATTCCTTTGTTTGTCAATCTTGCCTTATGGAAGCAGGCCTGGTTTTTCCCGACACTGTTAGGGGTGGTTTCTTTTTTTGTAATTTTGGCGTTGTTGATTTTGTTTCAAACCCGTGCAAAAATGGTACAGATAAACAGGCAGGCCAAAATGTTCCAGTTACAGGCCATCCTGTCACAAATGAATCCCCATTTCATTTTTAACGTGATGGCTTCATTGCAGTCCATGATTATAGCTGCCAATCTGGAGAAGGCCAATGAGTACCTGGTTAAAATGTCGAATTTAGTAAGAGGCTTTCTCGATGCCTCGGTTTCCACCACGTTATCAAAAACCAAACAACTGAAGGAAGGCGAATTGCCGCTTTCCAAAGAACTGGAGATACTTCAAAATTTCATTCAGTTTCAGCAGCTTATTTATCCTGAAAAATTTGATTACGAATTGCAGGTTGAGGAAGGCATTGACCCGAATCAATGCACAATTCCCCCCATGTTAATTCAGCCATTTGTAGAAAATGCCATCAGGCATGGTTTATTGCAAAAGGAAGAAAAAGGATTGCTCTCTGTTCTGATTTCCCGGTCAGAACATAAACTGTTGCAGATCGAGATTATTGATGACGGAATTGGCATGAGGAAAGCGGGCGAA
>CAYRBM010000292.1:0-4188 GCA_964422425.1 uncultured Odoribacter sp. | reverse complement strand
AACCTTTGTCTTTCAGGATTTCGAGGGCGTCGAAAATCATGTCGCTGTTTCCGCAAAGGTAAAAATGTGTTTCAGGAGCAAATGTGCATCCTTTCAGGTAGCCCGTCAGACGGCCGTTATAAGTGCCTTTTTTGTCGCGGCTCGAGCACAAAATATAGCGGTCGTCGGCATATTCTTGCTTGTCGTAGGCTTCGTGGGCATAGCGAACACCGTGAATCAGCGTATAATCCAATTCAGGATAGGTGCGAACCATGCTGCGGAAAGGCGCGATGCCGGTTCCGCTGGCAATGAATACGAATTTGCCGTTTTCAGCATCTTTCGGTTCGATGCCAAATTTGCCAAAAGGCCCGTGAACTTCCACCAAATCTCCGGCTTTCAGCTTCCGGAGCTTCGGCGTGAAATATCCGTTCTCCACTTCCTTCACCAAAACTTCCAGATTTTGGTCATTGGCGCCGCTGTATATCGAATATTCGCGGCTCTGGTAATCGCCTTTTATGCCCAGCGAAATGTGCTGTCCGGCTTTAAAAGCAAAGCGCGCTTTGGGTAATTTCAGTGAGAATGTTTCGTCGGTCAACTGCCTGATTTCTTCTACTTTGTAGAAACTCTCGTCGATCTTTATTTCAGGTTTAATAAAACTCATCATGGCTGTACAAAATTTGGACTGCAAAAATAAGGATAATTTATTATTTCAGATGTTTTTATCTTTTATTAATCATTAATTTAACCTTAAACACCAAAATTTGTTTGCATTTTTTGTTCAAACCTCAAAAAATTATGACAAAAGCGAACAATTAAATCGCTCAGTTTCCGTAATTTTGAAAGAAAGCCAAAAATCAGGAAAACATGAAAACAGCCATTATTTATGCCAAATCGCAACACTGCACAGAAAAAGCAGTTCACGAACTTATGTCGCGCCTTTCGGGCGATATCGAACTAATCGACCTCAGACATCAATCGCCACCGAATCTCGATCAATTTGACCGCATCATTATTGGAAGTTCGTTGCGACGGGGAAAAGTTCAAAAAGAGATTCAGGAGTTCAGTAAAAGTAACTTTTCGGCATTGCAGTCGAAACAAATCGGGTTGTTCGTTTGCAGTTTCAACAAGCCTGAAATTGCACGCGGAGAAATGCTCAAAGCGTATCCGGAAGAGCTGCACCAGTTGGCTAAAACCGAAGCTATTTTTAAAGCCGAATTAAACGCCGAAAAAATGAACCTACTCAAAAAAATGCTGGTCAAACGGTTGCCCCAGGTCGTGCAGAACGATCTTAAGTTCGATGACCAGTCGATCGACAAATTTGCCAACCGCATGGAACGGACCTACAGCCCGTTTATGTTTTTGGTTTAAAATATAAAAACCGGTGAGTGAGGTTGAGTGGTAGTTCTGCTCAACCTCTTTTTTTTCAAAACTTCAGATAAAAATCGCGGGTAAGCATTTGGTATTCCGGAGTATAGTCGTGGTGATTCTCAAATTCAATCATCAGAGATTCTTCCATTAAGCAGGCAGGTTCGTTCGACAACTCAACCATAACCCTGAAGTTGGGTTTTAAAGGATTCGGCTTTACCCGGCACAAGCGTGATAGTGAAAGCCGGTTTATTTCCGCCAGATATTCGATTTCCGGGAGCTGTTCTGCCGGCAAAATCAAAGCGATTCGGCCATTTTCCTGAAGCATTTTTTTTGCTCCTGAGACTAAAAAATCCAACGGTAAGACATCAGCATGGCGGGCCTGAGCGCGGGTTTCGTCAGGAGCTTTTACTCCATTGCTGAAAAACGGAGGGTTGCTGACAATGAGGTCGTATTTCGTTTCTGCATCGGCTGCAAACTCCTGAAATGATCGGCAATACACTGTTATTCGATCCTTCCAAACAGACTGCTGCACGTTAAAGATTGCTTCATCCGAAGCATCCCGATCAATTTCGATCGCATCGATTTGCGCCAAAGCACTTTTTTGAGCCAGCATCAACGCAATTAATCCGGTGCCGGTGCCAACATCCAGAATCCGCTGCACACCCGACGTACTGACCCAGGCGCCCAGCAACACGCCGTCCATACCCACTTTCATGGCCGACCGCTCCTGAACGATGCGGAATTGCTTGAATTGAAAATAGGAGTTTCGGGACATAAATTCATTTAAAAAATGACGAGTAGTTCTCTTCCAAAGAATATTTCTTTTGCTTTACCCTCCCCAGTTTTCGCGATCAAGGCTACGATACTGAATGGCTTCGGAAAGGTGATGACTCTCCACCCGCTCGCTTCCTTCCAAATCGGCAATTGTTCGTGAGACTTTGAGAATACGATCATAAGCGCGAGCCGATAAGCCAAGTTTCTCCATTGCGTTTTTCAGTAAAGTACTGCTGGGTTCATCCAAATCGACATGTTGACGAATCATTTTCGACGACATTTGCGCATTACAGAAAACACCTTCGTTACCGTGAAACCGGTGCGACTGTAACTCACGTGCACGAATTACCCGATCACGAATAGCGGAACTCGGTTCAGTTGGTGCCTGTTCCGAAAGTTTTTTAAAAGGAACCGGAACTACTTCCAGATGAATATCGATGCGGTCGAGCAATGGCCCGGAAATTTTATTAAGGTATTTGGCTACCATGCCCGGCGCACAAACACACTCTTTTGTAGGATGGTTGTAGTATCCACAAGGGCACGGGTTCATAGAAGTCACTAACATAAAACTGGCTGGATACTCAACCGAAAACTTGGCACGAGAAATGGTAATCAGCCTATCTTCAAGCGGTTGGCGCATTACTTCAAGCACCTGTCGCTTAAACTCAGGAAGCTCATCGAGAAATAAAACTCCATTGTGCGCCAGACTAATTTCACCCGGCTGCGGGAATGCACCACCGCCAACAAGCGCAACGTCCGAAATGGTATGATGTGGCGATCGAAATGGTCGTTGGGTCATTAGCGAAGTGTCTTTATCAATCTTTCCGACTACTGAATGTATTTTAGTCGTTTCCAAAGCCTCTCGCAGGGTAAATGGCGGCAAAATTGTCGGAATTCGTTTGGCCAGCATGGTTTTTCCGGCTCCGGGAGGCCCAATCATGATGATATTGTGCCCGCCGGCAGCCGCAATTTCCAATGCTCGTTTTACGTTTTCCTGACCTTTCACGTCCGAAAAGTCAACATCATTTTCGTTCACTTTCGAGAAAAATTCTTCCCGCGTATTGACGATCGTCTGTTCCAGTGCGATTTCGCCGTTGAAAAAATCAATCACTTCTTTCAGACTTTCTACTCCATAAACCTTAAGCGTATCGACAACAGCAGCCTCCCGCGCATTTTCCTTCGGAAGAATAAAACCTTCAAAACCTTCCTGACGTGCTTTTATCGCGATTGGCAACGCACCTTTCACCGGCTGTAGATTTCCGTCGAGCGACAATTCTCCCATCATTATATAGTTCGAAACTTTTTCAGGATTTAACTGCTCCGAGGCAGCCAGAATACCAATAGCCAAAGGCAAATCATAAGCTGAACCTTCTTTCCGAATATCGGCAGGAGCCATGTTGATCACCACTTTTTTACGCGGCCATTTGAAATCATTCAGCCGCATAGCCGACTCGATTCGCTGCTGACTTTCTTTTACAGCGCTATCGGGCAAACCAACCATGAAAAATTTAATCCCCTGGGAAATTTCGGTTTCGATAGTAATTGTAGTAGCGTCGATGCCATGAACGGCGCTGGCGAAGGTTTTGATCAACATGAAGCGGATAAGTTTAAATTCATTCTATCTAAATTTACGACAACGAATTCAGACAACCAAATTATGATGTTTTTTACACCAGAGTCCTTTTCTCATTTATTAAGATTTTGATCAATAAACTTAACGCAGAAGTAATTTTGCCACAAAACTCTCATCCCTTTGAATTAAATACATAGTAAGGTTTCAAAATATATACCCTTAAAGACCGCTATCATGCAAAAGCAAATCAGGGCCTCACCCTTCGATGAAACCCTGGCAGAGATATTATTTCGAATTGATTGTCTAAAACAGCCTGCGGAAGCCAATCACGTCCTTCACTTCCTGGAGTGTTTTTTGTGCAGATTCACGAGCCCTTTCAGCACCTTGACGGGCTACTTTGGCCAGATAGGCTTCGTCTTTCAGTATTTCAATGATGCGCTCGCGGATAGGCGAAGTATAATTGATAATATCTTCGGCCAACTGCTTTTTCAGGT
>CAYRBM010000291.1:0-4281 GCA_964422425.1 uncultured Odoribacter sp. | reverse complement strand
GGAAGGTGATTCTATCTCAAACCGGATAATTATTCCCCAAATGTGACGAAGAACCAATTTAAATCGGCACAGGGTGGTCAGTTTGACCGAATATTACACATCATGGCACAGGTGCGGTCAATATCTGCTCCAAAGAATAACGAGTTTCGGCTTATTCTCGCAGCAGCCAGTAACATTCTGCCAGAGCCACAACAGCAATCAGCCACCTTTTCTCCAAAACCCGCAGGGTTCAATATCCGGGCCATCATATCGCATATCGGCTCCGGAGTGAAAAACTGCCCATTCCTGCCATAGCTCAAGTATTCCATATAAAAATCACCGAAGCCATCTTTAAGCCCATCTCCGTTATTGTCCATTTCGATGACCAATGAACCAAAAGCTTCAGCCATCAGGTAGGCATCCGGCTTTTCATAGTTTCGGACGATTTCATGGTAGCGGTCTTCCTTTGCTCCCAATGACAAAGCACAAACTACCATTTCAAGGAAATCATCAAACACCGAATGCAAACCATATTTGTAACCGATTTGCAGGATATACTGGGAAAAACTTTTAAACTGTTCCATATCTTAAATCTTTAATTGTTTCTAACTGTGAAATTTTGAGATAAAAAAGGCGAAGGCTAAACTGCCTCCGCCATTTGTTCAACCACTGCTTTACTGGCTGCCGGGATTGGATTTGATTGATGCTCTAAAATATAATCAACTGCCTTTTGTGCCTGCGAAGAAGCAATCAGCAACATCTTTTTATCTTCCTTGAATTTGCCGATCCAGGTTTTGATGTAGGCAGCACTGTTATCAATCGTGGCATTCTGGATACCGGTCATGTAACACAGGTAAGCAGCTCCCAACTCCGCAACCAGTTCTTCCTGACTATAATCTTGAGAGCCAAATTTATGGTCGGAGAGTTTTTCATGCCTGCCAGTCCGGTTAACGTGGCCAGTACTATGGACTGCCTCATGGTAAAGCGTTGAATAATATTGTTCGTCCCTGAAAAAAGTCCTTGGGTTTGGCATCCCGACATAATCACCAGTTGGTGAATAAAACGCATGTGACTGGTCAGGCCTGATTTCAGGGCTATCGTACCAGAACTCGATCAACTGTTCAGCATTGCCAATCGGATCAAATTCGTGGTCGTGAGCCTCAGTCGCCGGAATGTTGCTTTCATCAATACCTTCGGTTTGTTTCAGGTTGAAAACGGTGTAATACCGAAGGAAAGGGATGTGGTCAATGCTGCCGTCTTTTTCTTCCGTATCCAGCAGCTTCCAGAACACGACCGGGAAACCTTTTTCGCCTTTCAAAACATGCCCGCCCAATTCTTTGACCTGGTTGAAGGTGAGAAAGAACGGGGAACCAAACTTATCGGCTACTGTCAACAGCAACCAGAAATTAAAGCCGCGATAAGCTTTCTTGTAAACCATGTTCTGAGGGAACCCGGTTTCTGCTTTCCAAGGCATCTGCCACGGGACAACCCCTTTTTCAAGGCGTTCAATAATAAGGTTGGTAACCATTTCATAAATGTCGAATGAAGTATTCATGGGAAATTGCCGATGCCCTTCTATGTTGGAAAGCAAGAATCTGACGAATTATTTTTCAGTAATTTTATCTTATAAATCTGAAGAGGACGTGAGCTCTGCTGGAGAGCAACTCACCAGCAATAGGATTTATGGCTGTGAAATACAGTTGAGAGCTTCTTGTTGAAAGAGGCTCTTTTTATATTTCATTGCCACTTATGGCTAATACAAACTCATCTCCGAATTCTCGGAATGAAAATTCGGAGGAACTATATCTATAAAAACAACCTTCTATCAACAGAACCGAACTAGTCCGGGCTGTATTGCCTCGCTTCATTTTTTATAGAATGTGAGCCGCGTCCTTCGGAAAGCAGATTCTAAAATTCAGAACTGCAGGGCATCGGTAGTGGTCTCACAAAAGTTGTTTTTATAGTATAGAGGTTATTTGACAACTGAACATACATAAGGCTGATTACTTTTTAGAACAAACCGGATTCTGTTTAATAATTTCCTTGCAATTCTGATAATTGCCTTATTTGGTTCCATTCTTTTGCAATAATCGTGGAAGCTTTTATTTAGTGCCAGATCCCATCTTGAAGCAATCCAGGCACTCTCAATAATTATACTCATTAAAAAAATGTTTCCGCGATGTGTTATTTCTCCAGTAATTTCTTTTTCGCCACTGGAATTTGTTGATGGAATCAACCCAATAAAACTGCACAATTGATCGAAGTTTGAGAACCTGCTTATAGTTTCAATTTCTGTCAATATTATCATTGCGGTTAATGTGCCAATACCTGGTATCGTTCGCAATAATCTGACAAGGTTGCAATATTCTTCACTTTGCGCTAATTCTCGTATTCCTCTGATAGTATTTAACATGGTTAACCTTAAATGCTGGCACTCATCAATTAAAAGAATAAGTGTTTTTTTAGCACTGCTTTCAGTAAATTCCAAACTCCTTAACCAATTCATAAATCGTTTGGACCAATGAGTAGCCGATTTACTGAATGCTTCAGGCATATCGATTCCATGAAAATACAAAAAGGATTTTATTCGATTTTTGTTCCGGGTTAGATCTTTTGCCAAGGTTCTTCGCATTCTCACCAGACATCTGTCTTCAAGCGTTTTTAATGAGGATACATGTATTCCTTTCAGATCACCATTACGCAATGACCGTGCAATCTTTTTGCTGTCACGTTTGTCTGTTTTGTTAACCTTTTCCTTATCTGTTGTAGGGATATCTGCAGGATTTACCACAATGGAATCAATTCCTAAAGCAGTGAGTTTATTATGAATCCAATACCCACAAAACCCAGCTTCATAGGCCGAATGATAAATTCCATTTGGAAAATTCTTTACCAGATAATGATGCAACAGTTCCGGGTTTGGATCCTGAGAAAAGGTTTTTAGTATTAGTTTTTCAGTCATAATTGAAACCTTCCAACTTTTTAGGTGCACATCTAAGCCAACATAAAAGTGTTGACTACTAAAATCAATTTTGTTACTTTGTGTAAGCATAAGTCAGAGTTTTATTGTTTATACTGTGGTAGTCTAAATTTAATAAATCCCCAGACTTATGCTTCATTTTGCAAACATAGGGCCTTCGGACTTATTTTGGCTCCCTTCGATTTAACTAAGGAAATATCTGGCACGCCGTTAAACTTAAATTTTTGGCGTACCAACATTGAGCTGTCACGGATCAGGTCAACGGGGTGCATGTCAGTTTTTTGCAACCTGTTTTTTTCTAATCTGCATCTTTTCAAAAATGAATAGGGCAAAAAACTGAACGCATCCGAAGGACGTCCCAGCAAACCGGGACGCCCCTTTACCGTTCCGTGAAGCGTAAATAACTTTGTCGGAAATTTGAGTGTAACACAAAACCTTATAACAGATTTTTGTTAACTGATCAAGCACGAACAAAAAAGGGGCAAAAAGCCCCTCAGTCTAAAATGGATTTTCATTTCTTGCATAAACATCTTCGTCTGCTGCAGCCGAAAGAAAACTGCGGTATTCCGGTCCTCCGCAACCATCGATAACAAGGTTTGTGTTCGTGGCCAGTAATAGGCTAAGGTTCCTTTGGGCAGGCGAGTTTGGCACTTCGCACAGCAACTGGGATAACGGACTACAATTTGTTTTGGATCATCTTTGTATCGCATAATAAATACCTCCTATGATTTTGTTTTAGAAAATTGTTTGCTTGAATTCATTAATCTTCATTTGGTTTCATGATGAAAATGGCAGGTGACGGATCGTCGAAATCCTGGGCCTGAATCACAGCTTTGAGTGTTACTAGTCTGTTTAGCCGATTTTCTGACGATTCAAGCTTTTCATTGGGCTCCCAGTTACCTTCATCAGGCAGATAGCTAATAAAATCGTACTGTAAAAAGTTGGAAGAAACGTTCCGGGCATGGAAAGCAAACATATACAGCACATCCCAAAGGCGGCCTGAAACGTTTTGAAGTTTCTCCATACCTTTCGGAACTTCAACGTACTTGTTCCAAACTGCACGAGTCAGATAAACCGGAAACTTAATTCCTGCTTCTTCGGAAGCTTTGCTGTCAACTTTTACAAGAAAACCGTCTGCCACAGCTTCCCGGGTTGAATACGTGGAAACAATTTCCCATCCATTTGAATCTTTCATTTGATTTTGCCGATGCCCTTCTATGTTGGAAAGCAAGAATCTGACGAATTATTTTTCAGTAATTTTATCTTATAAATCTGAAGAGGACGTGAGCTCTGCTGGAGAGCAACTCACCAGCAATAGGATT
>CAYRBM010000290.1:0-4341 GCA_964422425.1 uncultured Odoribacter sp. | reverse complement strand
GTTTAATCACTTTTTCCCTAATCTTTTCTATTGGGGTATTAAGGGGAGCTTTCACAAATACTTCCATTTCCGGAGTGATGGTAATGCCCAAAGTCTTCCTTTCCGAAAAGATATATTGGTAAACTATTTCTTTCGATCCAAACTGGACACAATCAGTTGTCATTTATACCTGATTTTAGCAACGTCAATACATCTTTCAGCAATCACATCCATTTCATCAAATGACAGGTCAATGCCATACTTTTCCCTGACATCATCAATCAGGTAATCCCCGATTTCAATCAACAATTTACCCGTAATATTCGATTTATTCTGCCAGTCAATAATTGGTTTGCCCTGGTCAAAAACAGCATTCTGGATTATTTCGTCAATTTGAATGGCTGCATGTATCGAAACAATTTTTCGCGTTTCAGAATCCCGGAATTTTTCAGTAAAGGATTCGGAACAAAGCCCATAAAAGGCCCTGGCTATTTCCTGATTCTGAAGCTCAGCAGGAATTTCAGAATCATTACGGGAAAGAACAGCGTTCATAATATCCTTAACCTTATGCAAATACTGAGTTTCACTGATGCGATGTTCCTCGTAGGCTTTTATTGCCTCTTTAAGCATCTGCGAGAACTTTTTGTAAAAGGCAGGATCTTCATCCATTTTTTCGGTAATGTGTTTTGCTGTCCGGGATGCTATTTTATCAGCTTTGGCCGAATCACCGATTGTCTTCTCCACTTCATCCCCGAATTTATCTTTGTCAAAAATATTGACCAGTTCAGTGATTGTAATTACTTCATCTGTTTGAATATGGGTATCAATCAACTTTTGAATTTGTCCCTCATATTGTTTGTAATCAATCCGGTCAGAGTACCGTTCAAATACTGCCAAACGAAGTTTCAGGAACATGGCCAGATCACTTTTATATCGCTCAATAAGCTTCTCTTCCACTTGCTTGTAAAACTGGATTGAAGACAATGCCACTTTCAGCGATTTGGCAAATGAAGCCAACTTGTCGTAAAAAACAACCCTGACAGCTTCATCACGCAACAATTGCTGATAGGCTTCCGCATCGCGTCTATTACCGATGGTTTTAAATAAATCCCACAATTCAGAATGCCTTTGCGGCAACTTTTTGATCTCGTCTTCAATGTTTGTCAAGGTTCCTTCCAGGTCGCTTTCATCGAAATCTTCCATCGAAGAATATAAGTCCAATGAGGTGTCCAGCTCATCCAAAACGCCATAATAGTCGATGATGTATCCAAATTCTTTGTCTGGATAAACCCGGTTAACCCTGGCTATTGCCTGAAGTAACGAATGCCCTTTCAGATTCCGGGTCAGGTACAAAACGGTGTTTTTAGGCTCATCAAACCCTGTGAGCAGCTTATCAACCACAATAATAATTTCCGGATCAGGCTGATTTTTAAACCGGCTGATGATATTTTTTTCGTACCGTTTCGGATTTCCGTGTTCATTCATCATCCGTTTCCAAAAGCTTTTAACCCGATCCGATGATTCTCCATAAGCGCTGTCTTCACCTTCACGTTCATCAATTGGAGAAATCAACACTTCTGTGGAGACAATATTGATTTCATCCAAATAGGCCTTGTAACGAATGGCTGCTTCTTTGCTTTGACAAACCAACTGTCCTTTAAAAGGGGTTTCTCCTTGCCAGTTATCCCGAAAATGGAGACTAATGTCCCAGGCAATGGCATATATTTTCTGATCGGCAATATTCAACTGGTCGGCACGGCTGAATTTTTTCTTTAAATCAGCCCTCTGGTATTCGGTAAGTGGTTCCGAAATCCGGGAAAAGAAGTTGTCAACCGGACTCTCATTTACCTTTTGTATAGCATGGCGACCCTCGTACAACAAAGGCACAACAGCTTTATCTTTTACTGCCTGATCGACCGTATAGGTATCGATCATTCCACCAAACCGTGCAGCCGTATTTTTATCTCGCTTGAAAAGTGGTGTTCCGGTCATGGCAATGTAACAGGCATTTGGCATGGTTTTGAGCATGTCGATGTTAAACGTTCCATGCTGACTGCGATGCCCTTCATCCACCAGAACAAAGATATCGGGTGATAAAAGTGGCTGTTTGAGCTGCCGTACAGCCTTTTCGAATTTATTGATTACGGTTGTCACAATCACATCGCTTTTGCTCTCAAGTAATTCTACCAGGCGGTTTCCGGTTGTGGCATTTTCAACCAATTTTCCACATTTGCGGAAAGTTCCGGTAATCTGGTCATCTAAATCAACCCGGTCGGTTACCAAAATGATTTTGGGATTTTTAATCGACTTCTCTAAAGCAATTGCCTGGGCCAGCATGACCATTGTCAACGACTTGCCACTTCCCTGAGTATGCCAGATAACACCGCCTTTGCGTTTTCCGCCTTCTATATTATTGATCCGGCTGAGTGTTTTCTTTATGGCGAAGAATTGCTGATAACGGGCGATTTTCTTCACGCCATTGTCATATACAATGAAATTAAAAGCCATATCAAGCAGCCGTTCCGGATGGCATAGGCTAAACAAATATTCATCCTGTTTTACCGGAAGTATCTTTTGGCTTTCCAGATCATCGAAATGCTTGCGAACATACCTGAACCGGTCTCTGAATAGTTTGTTTTTCTGTTCAGTACCAAGTGGCGTATTCTTAAATTTCAGCAGGGAATTGCTGTACGACTGCTCCTCCTGCAAATTCTGGAATTTTTCATTCCACTGGGACCAGAACTTTTCCGGCGTTCCAATAGTGGCAAAAGAGCAACTATCTGTGGCTAAACTAAGAAGGCATTGCGCATAAACAAACAAGGAACGAATTCCGTCTTCCTGTTGGTTCCGGAGATGTTGAGAGATGGCTTGGGATAACGGCTCCTTCATGTCAGGCCGTTTACATTCAATAATGGCCAAGGGAATACCGTTTACAAACAAAACAATATCCGGGCGGTAGTGCTCTTTGCTGGCGCTGCGCATCACGCTGTATTCTTCGGTAACATGAAAAACGTTGTTGGTGATGTTTTGCCAGTCGATGTATTGCAGCGTAAAGCTTTTTTTATCTCCATCTATGCTTTGTTCAAGCGATTTGCCCAGGGTTAGCAGGTTATACGCCGTTTCGCTGGCGGCAACATATCCTTCGTTCATCGGAAGATCTTTGAGCACCTGAATGCCATTCTCAATGTTGGTGTCGCTAAAAACACTGGTTTTAGTCGAGCTAATTTTGATGGAGTTGATTTCTTTCAACTGATTTCGCAATACATCTTCAAGCAATACATTGGTTGTTTTTCCGCCCCGCATTTGCAAAGCCTCTACCGGCGACAAATAGATATAGCCCAGATTTTGCAGCATCTGCAAAGCAGGTAGCTGACTGATATGATCTTCTTTAAAGCTTGGTGTATCCATTCTTTTTACTTGATTGAATATTGAGTTGAAGTCATTTTAGCACAATTGTTTGCTTTTTCAGAATATGTAATTACTTTTGTCATGCTCATTTTCCCATTTGGATAAAGGAGTTTCGGGGCTCGGTACATCATGAAATGTACCGAGCCCTGCGGTTTTAGTGAAGTTCTGGTAATTTATTCTTTAAAAGTTTCTTTATCTTTTTTTCTCCGTAATCCTTGTTTAAATAGTAAGCTGTAACCAAATAGTAATCTTTTTGGCTTCGCTGTGGGTCTAAAACAATGATATATTTCTGCTCAAGGTCATAAATGTAAGTTCTGATTATATCTTGCCTTTTCTTTTGATCTCTTTCCTGGACACTGAATATTTCTACATGATCTTTTTTCCGTTCCTCCAAATGGAATTTAATCCAATGCAACCTTTTCGACCGATCTATTTCAAACTCTCTTTTGGGGTAGGTTTTACCATTATCATCTTCCACTTGAATTTCTTCAGTAGTCAAATGTTTGAATAGTAAAACCATATCAGGTTCTTCACCTTTTATAGGTCGAATTATTTTTGTCCGGAAATTCAAAGTAGGATTTTCTTCAATATCTCTTTTAAAAATGGCTTGTAAAGATCGGGTTCTATCGAATGAATTCATGTGGCCTAACTCTAAGAGCTGCGGATATGTTTTGATGTAATTTAGTGGCATATCTTTATTTTAGGTCAATGAAAAATAGGTTGAATTTCTGCTGTTCTTTTGCAGTTGAACAAGTTAAAGGATGTTTACTGTGTAGCTGTATTTTTTCAATAATCTTATTCTTGGCAATGACTTGATTCAGACCCCTTAAGTGGTATGACAATGCACCTGTTATAATATCTGTCAATTGCATCAACTCACTTTCATTCGAACGAATATTTTGCAATTTGCGAACTGTTATAAAATTGGCATTTAAGTATTTTTTTAACCCGTTG
>CAYRBM010000289.1:0-4376 GCA_964422425.1 uncultured Odoribacter sp. | reverse complement strand
GGAAAATATACCATCATACAAAGCTGCACAGGAGCAATTAGATCAGCTTTCTGGTCAATACCAAAAAGAACTGGAATCGATGCATGCTGAAATTGAACAGATGTATAAAGATTTTCAATCGGAAAGTGTGTTGCTTTCCGACGAAATGAAACGTAAACGTGAAGACGTGATCATCACAAAGGAAAAGGAATACAAAGAACTTCAGCGGAAATATTTTGGACGCGATGGCGATTTGTTCAAAAAGCGCCAGGGGTTAATTAAACCGATTCAGGAAGATATTGCAAATGCTATTCAGGAAATATCAACTGAAGGAAGCTATGCCGTAATTTTTGATAAGGCAAATGGTATCACCCTGATTTACACCAATCCAAAGTTTGATCTTTCTGATCAGGTTTTGACCAAACTTGGTTATAAAAATTAATATTCTATTTTTGTCACATAAAAATTAAATCTAGAAAAGTATGAAAAGTGTTTTCAAAATTTGTGTTTTAGGAATACTGTTATTTTCAGCAGGATTTGTGAAAGCTCAGGCTCCTAAGTTTGGCCATATCGATCTTCAGGCTCTCATTCAGGTTATGCCAGAAAGAACTGCTGCTGAAAAGCAATTTGAGGCATTTCAAAAGGGACTCGAAAATGACCTTGGTGTCATGCAAAAAGAGTTCCAGACAAAATATTTGGAATATGCACAAAAGAGGGATTCATTGTCAGAAAACCTTCGTAAAGTGAAAGAAGATGATCTGAATGCCATGAACGAACGTATTCAAACTTTCCAGGCCAGCGCTCAGCAACAATTGCAGGCCAAACAAGGCGAGCTACTGAAGCCGGTTTTTGATAAAGCTGATAAAGCAGTTAAAGAAGTTGGTGCAGAAAAAGGATTAATTTATGTTTTCGATATGAGTTCACGCGTGATTCTCTATAATTCGAAAGAAAGTATTGATTTGCTTCCTTTTGTAAAAACAAAATTAGGTATCCAATAACCTTGGCCCGAATAAAAATATGTGAAAAGCCGTCTGATTTCAGATGGCTTTTTTAATTTTGTTAAAAATCAGTTGAGCTATGAATGATGCTTTTCATCCCATCGGAGTTTTTGATTCGGGTTATGGTGGATTGACTATCCTGAAACAATTTTTGACTGACTTGCCTGATTATGACTTTATTTATTTAGGTGATAACGCCCGTGCTCCCTATGGTTCCCGGTCGTTTGAAGTAGTATATGAATATACGCTTCAGGCTGTTAAGAAGCTGTTTGAGATGGGATGCCATTTGGTAATTTTGGCCTGTAATACGGCTTCAGCAAAGGCTCTGAGAAATATTCAGCAAAACGATTTGCCACATATTGACCCTGATCGCCGTGTGCTTGGAGTCATTCGTCCTGCTGTTGAGTCGATAGGGGAATATACGCGTAACGGGCATGTCGGAATTTTGGGTACTACCGGCACTGTTCTTTCGGAATCGTATCCGATTGAATTGGAGAAATGGGCTGGCGGAAAAGTAGTGAAAACTACCCAGGAAGCTTGTCCAATCTGGGTGCCTTTGGTGGAGAACAATGAACTTGATTCGCCAGGTACTGACTATTTCGTTTCGCAAAACATTCAAAATCTGCTGTCAGCTGACCCTGAAATAGATTCGATTATTTTAGGCTGCACTCATTATCCGTTGCTTTTGCCCGTAATCCGAAAGTTTATTCCTACACATATTCAGCTGCTCGAACAAGGAAAAGTTGTAAGTTCCAAATTAATCGACTACTTGCATCATCATCCGGAAATGGCACGAAAATGTTCCAGGTCGGGTCAGGTGAATTACTTCACGACTGAAAATGTGGAAGTTTTTGAAAGAAATGCTACTACATTCCTAGGAAAACAAATTCGTTGTGAAAAACTTGTTTTAAAATAATTCCATGCAAAAGAAAAGGGCTGATGTCAAAACCGATTTCAGCCCTTATTTTTTTGCTTCTACCACAAGTTTGGCGGATAAACTCCCTGATTAGTCAGTTTTTGAATTTGATCCACAACATAAGGCTTGTCTTCTTTATAAGTTACTCCAAACCATGGCGAATCTGCGTTGAGTACCTCCACACAAATTTGTCCGTTGCTTATCATATCGAATACAGCAAAAGGGATGTAAAATTCTGATTTGGGTAGTTGAATGCTGGTATCCAGAAATTCGGAAAATTGTTTTTCAAGATAATCAAATATTGTTGGATGAAAACCCCAAAAGTTCATCGAAACAATTTCTTTCCCGGTCAATTGTGCTGTATCTCCCTGAGCTGATTCGCACAGATATTGATTATTTTCCTGTCTTATTTGGTGCGTTTCTGTAATTTTAGTCAGCAGATTAGCCTGGTTGGTAACACAAATTCCGCGTGAGACTGATCCGAATTCGGAAAGCGTATTTTTCAACTGGTAGCCCACCATGGCAAATTTTTCAGGAGTTACTGATCCGCTCAGGAAATTGGCTATAACCTGGTATGCTTCTGCACCATAAAAGTCGTCGGCATTGATGGCTGCAAAAGGTTCATTGATGACATCTTTGGCCATTAATACGGCATGTCCGGTCCCCCAGGGTTTTTCGCGTCCTTCAGGTAAGGCAAAACCGTTGGGGAGTTTATCGAGTTCCTGATAAGCATATTCAATCTGTATTTTCCCTTTCAACTTGGGTTCAAAACGGGCTTTAAATTCTTCAGAAAAGCTTTCGCGGATTACAAATACTACTTTGCCAAAACCCGCGCGAATGGCATCAAAAACAGAATATTCGAGAATGGTTTCGCCATTGGGGCCAACAGGTTCGATCTGTTTTAATCCCCCATATCTGCTTCCCATTCCTGCTGCTAAAATTAATAAGGTCGGTTTCATTAATAGAGTCGATTTTTTTGATTGTATTGTTTCGCAAAAATACGGTATTCCAAGCAATTTTAGATGATTTTTGCAGCTGGTGACCAATAAGAATTGTGTTTGTCGATTGTAAAAAAAAGAGAAAGGACGCCAAAAGGCATCCTTTCTCTTATAGGAATATGATTTGGACAGATTTGCCTAATTTTCTAATGCTTTTGGAACTTCTTTCTGATGATGAAAAGTAGAATGATAAAAGCAATAATCAGGATAACCGGCAATACCGACATGTTTCGCAGAGTTATTTGCGGACCGGCGGTTTCGATTGATTTACCCATAATTGGCAATACCATTGAGGTGGCCACAAAACCAGCCCCTCCAAGGATGGACATGCCCAGAGCGCCGCTTTTGGGTACATATTCCGAAGCTACTCCAATCATTGTTGGCCAGAAATAGCAAACTCCGATTGCAAAAACTGCTGCTGAGGCAACGGTCATAACCGGTCCTTCGGAAATACTCAGTAACATTAATCCTGCAAATGCAAATACAGAAGAGCCAAGCAATACTCCTGTTGGGTTCAACCGATGAATCAATCCACCTGCAAAATAGCGACCCACAGCCATAATTCCGGTAACCACTGCTAAAATTAACATTGGACCAATGCCGTTTTCAGCGAGTAAAGCATTAATCCATTGCGTGGTTCCCAATTCTGTTGAAGCTGTTAATAACATGCAGAAAAAGATAAACGGAAAAAGCAGGGAGATTTTGTTGATTAGCCTGCCTTCCAGAACAATAAGCAGCGCTATTACTGCAATGACAACGAATGGTATTGCGCTGTCGAAATTGATGGTGAATGAAGGTATCGTGGCTACCAAAATCATCAGGATTACAGCAATTGTGATGGTAATTGGGGCTCCAATGTTCCTCATCATTTCTTTATACGATACGCCGGTTGCAACACGTTCAGTTTCAGGAATTTTTTGTCCAAAGAACAGGAATCCGTAGATTGCCAATGGAACAAATAGAATACTTACCAAAAGTTGCCAGGGCAAGTTCATTTTATCGATTATTAATGTTGCCAGTAAGCTGCCAATTACAATTCCGCCGGGGAACCAAACATGGAAGCGATTGAGCATTTTTGTTTTCTTTTCGGGGAAAAGAGCAGTTACAAGTGGATTACAGGCAGCTTCAACACTTCCGTTCCCCAAACCAATAAAGACATTGGCTAAAAATAGCGAAGTCATGTCCTTGGCAAGCAGTAACAAAATAATGCCTATTAAATGCAATGCAAAAGCGAGCCATACAATTGTTCTGGTTTTTACAATGTCGATAAAGTATCCACCTGCAAACATTGCAACGGCAAATCCCCAGAATGCAGGACCAAATGCTCGTCCAACCTGTTCTTTTGTCAGTCCGTAATCGGTAGTAAAAACTCCCTCAATTTTTGCCCGGATTGCAAAAGTAATGGCTGTAACCAATAGCGCCAGACAGCTGGCAATGAAGAGTCTTTTTTGATTTACATTTTCCATAAGCTGATTTTTTCAATGG
>CAYRBM010000288.1:0-4381 GCA_964422425.1 uncultured Odoribacter sp. | reverse complement strand
TGTGTCTATATTTATTCTAATGAACAATAACCTCATAGAGCAGATAAGAGACGGCGTAGACTTGCTGGAACTTATTAAAGAATATGTGCCGGCGGTAAAGAAATCAGGCCGCACTTACAAGTCCCTGCCCCAGGTATTGCATCCCGGTTAAATCGGGGCGAAAATGGTCAGCCGGTGCAACACTAAATTGGCTTGAATAGTAAACTGAAACGGCAATAAATTCGAAAGCAGCCAAAATTCCGGTAAACACCGATAATTTCGCATCGAGCCGCAAGGTGGACAGAACAATAAAAATAAAATAAGTGAGGGTTGCCGGAGACTGCAGTATTACCGTTTGATGGGTATATTCCAAAATAAAAATGAATAAAACTGAGAGCAGGCTGATTTCCGAAAAAACATTGAGATAGGCAAAACCGTAACGGTGCTTTGTAAATAGTAAAATCCTTTTTCCTAAAAAATAATGAATAAGCGACTCGTAAATAATAATAATAACAGTAAAAATCAGTATGGCATAAAACGCAATCCGCGTGTTGAACAATGCATAGTATTGTTCGCTGTAAAAAAGATAAATAACAATCAAAAGAAAGGCCTCGAGCGCTAAAAGACCGATTAAGAGCAATGCACGTAAACGTTCACTTTTCGAAATTTCAATACCGAATAACTCATTAATAGATAATGATTTTTGCATCTTTTTCTGTTTTCTTTCTTTCATCGTATTTATGAATTACAATTCTCTAATAATTTTAAAATTGTATGTCTTTTTATACAATACGGCAATGTTAGTTAATACTAACTAACTTACGAGATTTTTATATATTATTTTCATTTTATACGAACTGATTGGGTTGATGGCTGCGATTTATTGCTAAATTAAATTTGTATAATCTCAAAATTATTGTGATGCATAGAAGATAAAAATCATTTAAAAGCTCAATTAGGCTCTAAATCGAGTACCACCCTTGTTAACATTTGTCCGATTGTTCTTAGCTTTATTTTCCTCATAATCTTATTCATTTATTCCCCTTTGTATCTCTAAATCTCTGACCAACTTAATACTTATCTGTTGTTCGTTCATAAGCACTCGAAAACTCACCAGGATTTTATTGACTATTGACTTGGTTGTTGTTGGATTATTAAATAGCTTTTTCTGCTTTCCCTGATTTATAACCTCGAACAGATAAATTTCTGCTGCTGTTTTAATTCTCACTAGAATGTCCTGTATGTCCGAATCCTTTTCCATCAACTCTGCAGCGAATATAATAGACAGGTAATAGGGCTTTTGATCGAAAAAATGATAGAGGTTTTTAAAAAGGCCATTGAGTTCCTCTTCCGGCAATTGGGTTCTGGTCACAACATCATGAATTAATTGTTGTATTTCATTATCCAAACTGAGTAACATCATTATCAAAACATCTTTGTCCTGCTTAAAGAAGGTCGAAAGTTCTGTTGGATTTATTCCTATTTTCAAAGCTAATTTGTCAATCGTCAAGGCATTTATTCCAGCCTCGTTAATAATCGCTCCTGATACTTTAACTAAATCGTTCTTTGTCAGTTCCATAATCTACAGATGTAAGTTAATATTCACTAACATTATTGGGTAAATTTTTTTAGATTACTGTTTTTTATTTTTTGTTATCGTGAAATAAGCAAGCGCTGAAAAGACAAACGTTACAGTAGTTCTAAATGCCATCGCGCCAATTGTCTTTGTTTCGTAGATGCCACCAGCGTTGATGTGAATAAACAACCCAACAAATGCAAAAAGAAGCACTATTGCAGAAATGCCTAATAGCTGTGCAGTCCACTTTGTATTTTTTATAAATCCATACGCAGCGAAAAGATAGATCAGACTACTGATGAAATTTGCCCAAACAACAAACAAAACATAATTGCCTTCCTTGGCTCTGACACCAAATAAGTCAAATATTACAGTGGTACTCAGGAATAAGGTGAGCAAACCAAAAGCGGCTAATATTGATGCCAATAAATAAGGAAGGGCCTTTTTCATACTTATTTGTTTTTAATTAATGTTAGCACGGATTGTATCATTTTATTTCCAGCTTCATTTATGTCAAACTGGAAATCCTCTAATCTCCATCTGAACATCTGTAACCTGAAAGTCCCCATCAGAATGTACATCAAGTCTTCTAAAGGAACAGAATTTGAGAATACTCCCTTCTGCTGTCCTTCAAGCAATATCGGGAATAAATTTTTTACAATTATCCCGAGCAGTTTGAGGATTGCTTCATTAATACTTTGACTTTCTTTCAATAAGCCATCAGAAAAAACAGCAACCACGAAATGTCGTTGACTTTCAAAAAAAGCAAACTGACTTTGAAACATGGCAGTAAATTTTGCTTCCGGCTCATCAGTAGCTCGAATAGCATTCTGGAGTCTCTCCTCAATTGTTATTGCCAGATATTCCAGCATAGCTAAGATAATTTCCTCTTTGCTGGTAAAGTGCCTATAAATTGCACTTTCCGAAAACTGCATTTCTTTTGCCAGATTTTTGATGGTCAATCCACTGACACCTGATGATGTAAGTATTTTTCCTGCGGCTTCTATAATCTCTAACTGACGGGGAGTAATATCCATAATGGTATTTAATTAGTAAGTTTTATTAAAGCACTTTGGTTAAACTAATTGGTCGTGGCGCTTTCACAACAAGAATCCGGGCTAAACTATTTGAATCGTTACTGATGTAATGTACAATATCAGCAGGACTTTCAACAAGCGTATCTGCTTCGCATACTTCACTTTCGTTGCCAATATGAATGGTTGGACGGCCTTCAACTATAAAGAAAAATACATCAACCGGTGTTTTGTGTGGTTTCAGACTTTCTCCTGGTTTTAAGGCCATAAGCATTGCCTGAGCCGTTGCTTTGTTATACATTTCCCGAACATCAATTTTGTGTGGGGTATCTTTTACTTCCTGCTCCTGATATTTAGTAATTTTCATTTTTTGAAATTTAAATGTTATAAATAATAAGTAAGTGAATATTCGCTCACAAAGATAACGTAAAAGATTTCTCATCTCCAAGAGAAAGTTTAAAAATATTTTTCGTATCCGAATAATTCTTATTTCTCGGATACGTGCAACAAAAATTTTATTTGTCGAAATTGAGTTAATATCAGCTGTTAATACAGATGGAACTAATCTCTTTTGCTGATTTCCAGAAGTTCCTGGCGTTTTTCGATAGTAATATCTTTTTCGTTTAAGGTAATCAATCCGTTCTTTTCAAAGATTTTCAGGAGCTTTACGGCGCTTTCAGTTGAAATACCTGCAAAGTCGGCCATGTCTTTTCTGGAAAGGAGCTGGAATATCTCTGGATTTTCTGCTTTTAAACCATCAATATAAAGCAGAGTATCGGCCATTCGACCATTCATCTGCTTGTACATCACCGTTCGCAGCGTATCGAAAAGATTGGCATTTTGCTCGCAATACCGTTTGATCATGGTGAATCCAAATTGACCGTTTTGCTTGATGATGGTGGTGATGGCCGATTTTTCGACCAGAAAAACCTAACAATCGGTAAGGGTGAAACGTATATTAGCCGATCCGAGGCAATTTTCTTTTCCCTTGTTTAGGCCAGCGTGGTTCATTGAGCAAATGTTCTTTGAATGCTTCCAAAGACTTATCACGAAGGGCAATCCGGTCAACCAGGAATAAAACCCGTTTTAAGCCCAACCAGCCCGAATTAAAGCAGTGACCAAAGCAATGCAGGTTCTGGTTTTACCCGTTCCAGTTGCCATTACTGCCGCCGAATCCATTTTACTGCTACCTTAAGAATTGATTTTTAAATGAATTACAATCTTTGTCTGTATTGGTTTGCTTTCTTCTTCCTTCGCTTTTTTGCTTCCTGCCTAAAAACTTCTGCCTGATTTTCATCATAACCGGATGAAGGTTTTAGTAAATCGAATATTCCATCCAAGGTTGAAACTGCTTTTTTAGTTACCAAAGATAATTCCATGCTATCATGCCATTCATCTTGTTCCGGTTGATGTTTTTGAGCCTGTTGCAATCGCTCATTCTGCTGCAACCGGTAATTAATTTTAGAATAACTACAGGTCCTGTCAATTTTGGAACCGTTAAACTCATACCCATTGTTTCCAAAACGTACTCCTTGTATTTTGTCTCTGTCTCCATTATTTCGGAATTCGGTTGTAATACCCGATTTGAGTAGCTCTGTTTTTAATTCGTGCCAGTTCCGACATTTAGATATAGCCGATTGCAGCATATGATATATTTCGTATTTGGTTTTATCGGGTTCTTTTAACCGATGTTCCTTTACATTCTCTTTTCCTGGTGCAATATAAAGACTGTTTTGTTTTGTAAGTTCCATGCAAATCTTTACGTTCCGCAACCTTTCGTTTTGGTCGGAAA
>CAYRBM010000287.1:0-4416 GCA_964422425.1 uncultured Odoribacter sp. | reverse complement strand
GATTTTCAAGGAAATGCGGTGGTTAATTACAACGAATTTGATGTCCCGTTTACCCGAATTATAGAGCATAAGCACTTCGAATTTGGCACACAACAATTTACAATTGTTTCCAAAGAATTTCCCAATGAATACAGCAAAGACTCAGAGCCTTACTATCCTGTGAATGATGAAAGAAATCATACAATTCTAGGAAAGTACAAGGAGCTTGCTAAAGCTTATGGCAATATATATTTTGGCGGACGACTAGCCCAATATGCCTATTTTGATATGGATGATACCATAGAAGCTGCCTTAGAAGTAGCCAGAAAAGAATTCAAACTTATAAAATAAAAGAAGGAAATGGAAAAATATTTTTTCTCTAAAAACTACAAGGAAACAAAAAGCGCAGGTAATAAAGCCAAGACAGACATCGAAGAGATTCTCTTAGCAAATGGGTATAAAAATGTTGGAATAAGAAGCAACTATAAAGGTTCGCTTATGGGCTTTATTGCAACTTTGGTCAGTCTCTTAAAGGCTTGTTTATCCATTCAACCCAATAGTGTGCTGGTTTTGCAGTATCCTTTGAAAAAATACTATACGTTCCTTTGCCGAATTGCACATTTGCGTAATTGCGAAGTGATAACTATAATTCACGACTTAGGCAGCTTCAGACGCAAACGATTAACTATTGAGCAAGAGGTTTCCCGTCTAAATCAATCGGACTATATTATTGCACATAACGACGCAATGAAAGTCTGGCTTCAAGAACATGGAGTGACATCAAAACTTTATAGCCTCGGCATTTTTGACTATCTGTCGAAAAGTACTCCTCAACCCAACACAAATAAGGATCAGTACCGGGTTCTGTACGCCGGAGCTTTAAACCCTAAGAAAAATCCTTTTCTCAAACAAATTGGAGCAATTATTAAATCCTATAAGTTTAACCTTTACGGATCGGGCTTCGAAGCTCAAAATAAATTTAATGATGTAATTAATTATAAAGGATTTGTTCCCTCCGACAAACTTATATCAGCGGCCGAAGGCGATTTCGGACTTGTTTGGGATGGCGATTCCATCTCCTCGTGCAGTGGCGAATTAGGAAAATATCTAAAATTTAATAATCCTCATAAGACCTCTCTATATATTCGTTGTCACCTACCTATTATCATCTGGTCCAAAGCAGCACTAGCTCCCTTCATAAAGGAAAATAAAATTGGCTTTTGCATAGACTCTCTGGATCAAATCGATAATCTGCTATTAGAACTAAGAAAAGAGGACTATGATGAAATTCGCAAAAATGTAATTAAAATTAGTGATAAATTGTCGGACGGATATTATACAACAACGGCCCTAAATAAAATACTGAACCAAAAAGAAAATTATAAATAAATTTACTAATTCTAAATAGTCAATTATAAATCAACCTACCAATTTTGTATTCAAAAAATGCTATCTTTGCACAAGAACAAGAACTGCTTCATATTGTTCCTGTTGAACAAGGCTCTAACAATACCGGAAAGTGGATGAAAGGAAATAACTATCCCACGCAATCCTTAAATGGGAAACATCCAAAATGAGGTGAAATCTCTGTCTGTTCTGGCAGAAAATAAATATCTTATTATTCTATAAATTCACGGAAATGGAAATTATTAAAGAACAACCTATGTTTTCAATTGTAACAGTTACCTATAATTGTTGCAATTCAATCAGAGAGACCATAGAAAGTGTACTTAATCAAACATATAGAAACTACGAATATTTAATCATTGATGGTCAATCTTCCGATGGAACGTTAAACGTAATAAAGGAATACAACGACCCTCTGATTAGTTATACATCCGAAAAGGATACAGGAATCTATGACGCAATGAATAAAGGTATCTTAAAGGCGTCAGGTAGATGGTTACTTTTTTTAAATAGTGGAGATATATTTACGGATAATCAAGTTCTGGAAAGAGTAGAAATTCATGCTAAAAATGGGATGTATGACATCCTTTACGGAGATATTTTTGTCAACAAGAAAAAAATCTGGGAAATTAAGAAAGCGGCAGAACCTTGTAATAAACAACGAATGTTCTTCTGTCACCAAAGTTCTTTTACACGGACAGAAATAATGAAATCTCAACTTTTTGATTCATCCTATAGTATGTCTGCCGATCTTTTATTCTTTAAACAATGCTATTATAAAGGTTTAAAATTCTACCACATTCCAATTCCTATTGTTAAATACGACAGCAATGGAATCTCGAATACTAACAGAATTGCTGGACTTAAAGAAAACATAGACATAATTAAAGCAGTAGATAAATTTCCTTTCAAATATCTGTTTCTAGCGCGACTTCAGTTCGTGATTTTTCGTATCCAATTGTCTAATGTTTTGAAAACTTTATTCAGATGAAAATAGCATTCGACGCTAAACGGGCAACGCATAATTCAACTGGACTTGGAAATTATAGTCGCTATATTATACGAATACTTACTAAATATTATCCACAACATTCTTACCTTTTATATACACCTGAGAAAGGGAAAAAAAGGCTACTAGAACCTTATACAGGGAATCAGAACGTAGTATTTAAGTACCCAAAAAGTTTTTCGGGAAGAATGATGAAGAAGTTATGGCGCTTCGTAGGAATTCTTTCTGATTTAAAGAAAGATAAACCTAGCATCTATCATGGACTTACTAATGAACTTCCAAAAGGAATAAATAGGCAAGGCATACTTTCGGTTGTTACTATTCATGACCTCATATTCCTCCGATATCCGCAGTTTTATAAAACAATAGATTGTAAAATATATTACTATAAGTTTAAAAACGCTTGTATAAATGCAGATAGAATCATTGCCATAAGTGAGATGACGAAAAAAGACATCATTTCATTTTTTAATATCTCTGAAAATAAAATAGATGTAATATATCAGGGTTGCGACCCTGCTTTTGCATCAGAGGTAGCCGCTGACATTAAAAATACAGTCAAAACCAAATATAATTTACCAGAGAAATATATATTGTATGTCGGAAGTATCGAAGAGCGTAAGAATCTTTTGTTAATAATAAGAGCACTTCAACAAACTAAAAACAAAATACATCTAATAGCTATTGGTAGACGAACTGCATATGCAAAAACTGTAGAAAAGTTCATTTTCGAAAATAATATGACTAATCAGGTGGCTATATTGGAAGGAATTGATTTTCAGGAACTCCCGGCTTTCTACCAGATGGCATCATTATTTATTTACCCATCCTTCTTCGAAGGATTCGGTATTCCAATCATCGAAGCCTTATATTCCGGAGTACCTGTTATTTCGGCAACAGGGTCTTGTCTAGAAGAAGCAGGAGGTCCATCTTCAATTTACGTTAATCCAACAGACATAAACGACCTAAGCCATCAAATAGACTTTGTATTATCCAATCCTCTTGTTGCATGTAAAATGATTAATGATGGGAAAGAATATGTAAACAAGTTCAATGACGAAACAATTGCTAAGCAGTTGATGAATATTTATACAGATGTATTGAAAATGAAAAGGGAGGATGGCTAAACAGGATAATTGTATTTACTCTGCAAGACACCCCTTACATCACTTTCATGTATATATTTATTATATAAATCAGTTTCTTTTATATAAAGACGACCTTTTGACTTACCATTAAGAAAAAATACCCGAAATTTACAAAGAAGCTGATAGAGTAAAATGGGACCAAATAGAGTATAACAAATCCCTTTGCTTCGCTTTAATTTCTTTCTAGCAAAGCTAAATGCCTTTAACTCAAAGAAATGATCACTATAATCATTTACCTTATCTGCTGTGTTCTTTGCGTTCCAACCTTTGTATTGAGCGTAATATCGTGCGATGTCCGAAGAGATTCGACGGGAAAGACACATTCTATCAAGATTTTTAAGAGCCTCTTCTTTGGATACGCTCTTAAAATGCATTCGGTTTATGTCTATAAGCGAAAATTGATATGTATTATCAGGCATATTCTTAATAAGAACATTCCCAGGAGAATAATCTATATGATAGATTTCCGCTTCATGTAATGCGGCGGTAAAGAAGGCAAAGCTACGTAATTTATTCTCCGCATCGGGTACATTTTCTCCGGCCATCAGAGAGCGAACTGTTTCAGAGGCCGAATCGTAGACAGATACAAAATAGCTCCCTTTCAAAAGCCCCCCTTTATAGGTTTCAACATAGGCTATGGGATCAGGAGTGAGGAATCCACGTCTTTTAATCTCAAAAGCGTAATAATATGAACGGGCAGCTTTGGATTTTCGAAAATAGGTATAGGCGAGTCTATTCACTAAAAGGGGAACCTTAAAACTCTTAACAGCAATATCTATATTCTTAATAGAAAATTGCTTTATGGTATTACGCCCCTCATAAATAACATCTCCATCCGATTCAAAACAATCAGGAAGATTATTAATAAAATCA
>CAYRBM010000286.1:0-4464 GCA_964422425.1 uncultured Odoribacter sp. | reverse complement strand
ATCCTGAAGCAAAACAATCACCCGAAAGGCTATCCGGCGGATTGGGGTGCATTTGTTGATATTCCCGGAATTGCGCCGGCCGACTACGAGATGGACCCCGAAATTTGTGATAACCCAGCTTACAAACCTCAGCTGGCTGTTGCTTTTCAGGATTTACCAAGTTTATCAATCGTAACTAATCCAGATTATTTGTTTTCGCACAGTACAGATCCTAAAACTGGCGGAATATACATTTACACCTGCCCTTCGGGAAAAGGTATTGGCGAAGGCTGGGAACGCCCGGCTTCGGTTGAGTATTTCGATCCGAAAACCAGCGAATGGTTCCAGGTGAATTGCGCACTACAATTGCATGGCGGGGCGAGCCGCGTTCCTGAGAAAACTCCTAAACACTCATTCCGTCTCGAATTTAAAACCGAATACGGCCCATCGAAACTCGACTACCCGCTTTTCAGCGATCCGGAAGCGACTACTCAGTTCAATTCGTTGGTGCTTCGGGCAAACTTTGGATACACCTGGCTGCACTGGAGTCCAACCGAACGAAAAGCACCCAAATATGTTCAGGATAGTTGGGGCAAAGATATGCAGCTGGCTATGGGGCATCATGCGGCGCACAACAAGTTCGTGCATTTATTCCTGAATGGTATGTACTGGGGAATGTATAACATATCGGAGCGGCTCGACGAGGATTTCATGGGAGCATACCTGAAAGGCAAGTCGGATGATTTTGATGTAATTAAAGATTATGCCGAAGTGGTCTCGGGAAACCTGACGGCCTGGAATAACATGATGGCCATGGCCAACAGTGGATTATCGACACAGGCAGCCTACCAGAAAATTCAGGGTAATAACCCCGACGGAACCCGCAACAATGCCTACGAGCCCTACCTAAACGTGGATAACCTGATTGATTACATGCTCCTGAATTTTTACGCGGGCAATAACGACTGGGACCACCACAACTGGGTGGCTGCCCGCAACAAAGTTGAGCCTGGCAAAGGATTTAAATTCTTCAGTTGGGACGCCGAGCACTTATTTACAAGCAGCACAATAGATGTAACCAAAGAAGATAACGCCAATTGCCCAAGCCATTTATTTACCAAACTGAAAGAGAACGCTGATTTCAGATTGCGGGTTGCCGACCGGGTGCAGCAACTGTTTTTCGGCGACGGACTTCTGACGCCACGATCGGCTGCCGACTATTACTTGAAACGCGCCAAAGAAATTGAAAAGGCCATTTTGTGCGAATCGGCGCGCTGGGGCGATTACCGCCGCGATGTGCAGCCACGCGATAACGACAACGATTTATACACGCCGGAAAAGTATTGGGTAAAAACATTGAACTGGCTTACGCAAACTTACTTTCCTCCCCGCACGGCACTGGTGGTCAATCAGCTCCGGTTATCGGGATTGTATCCCTATATTGACGCACCGGTATTCTCAGACGATGGCGGAACAGTTTCCTCTGAGTTCAACCTTGAAATGTCTGCCCCAAAGGGGACAATTTATTACACGGTCGATGGAACTGATCCCCGCGCTTCAGGAGGAAACATTGCGCCAAACGGCGTTTTTAGTTACAACTCGCCATTAAAAATCAACGGGAATGGAACAGTAAAAGCCCGTGTAAAGGATGGCGTAAACTGGTCGGCACTAACCGAGGCAACTTTTGCTTTCTCGGATTCAACACTGGTGCTGTCAGCCGGATTCGGAACAAAAGCAGGAACCGGAAATTTCCCGAATCCGTTTACAGCCGAGACCAATATTTTCTTCAATCTCGACAAAGCATCGCAAGTAAAAATCTCAGTTTTCAATGCACAAGGCAAACTTGTTGATATCCTTTTTGAAGGGAAACTGGCCGCAGGAACCCAATACAAAAAATGGAAGCCGCGGGGCATTGAAAAGGGAATTTATCTGTACCAGGTACAAACCGAAGAAAAAACAATATCGGGGAAAATGATGTATCTGAAATGAAAAAGCCTGCCCAAAACGGACAGGCTCTCAATTAACCTAAACCAACCCCAAAGTGAAAGGTCTCATTTACGTACAAAAACCTGATACCCCCATTTATCAAGTTTTATAACTGATCCCTTTTCTAATATTTTTGTTTCTCCACTGAAATATTCTTTAAAGTCACCGGCTCCAGACAACTGTATGGTTGCGTCAACTGGTTCTGCTGATAAGTTAAAGATTGCCAGAATTTGATTTTTGTCTTTCTCGCGTGTGAAGGCAAATACTTTTTCTGGCGAAGATGTTTCAACCAGATTCATTTTACCACCGGAGGCCCCATTCCAAAGTGCTTGATTATTGTGCTTTAAACTGGTCAGTGACTGGTAGAACTTCTGCATTTCCAGGTTACTCCAGTTTATCGTGTCTTTTTCGAAAAATAGTAATCGCTTTTTCAACCCAGCTTCCTGACCACTGTAAATCAGCGGAATACCTTCAAGTGTAAATGTTAAAGTTGCAAATGCTTTTACGGCTTCACCCATGCGTTCGTACTCACTTCCGGCATTGGTGTTTTCGTCGTGATTGGTGATAAATTGCATCGGGAATGAACCGGCTGCATATTTGCTTACCGAATCGGTGAAGTATTTCTGAATGTCGGCAGCCGATTTTTTGCCCTTGGCCACATCGTTCATCAGGTGATGCAATTTCCAGGTATAGTTCGAAACAAATGCTTTTTTCAGGAAATCGGGATGGTCTTGGTCTTCGGCCAGCATGTAAACAGGCTTAATCGAATCAAGCGAAGCAGTTGCGGCTTCCCAGAAATCCTGAGGAACACCCCAGGCTACATCGCAACGGAATCCGTCGATGTTGGCATTTGTTATCCAAAATTTCATGGCATCAATCATGGCGCGGCGCATAGGTTTCGAATCGTAATTCAGGTCAGCCACATCCTTCCAATCAGGATTTGGCGGAATTACATTACCCAGCGAATCCTGCGTGTACCAATCTTTATGCTCGGTTATCCAGTTGTTATCCCAGCCAGTGTGGTTGGCCACCCAATCAATAATTACCTTAAAACCCATTTCGTGTGCTTTGTTTACCAGGCTCTTAAAATCGTCGAGGCTCCCGAATTCAGGATTAATTTCCTTGTAATCTTTTACTGAATAGTACGATCCCAAAGTGCCTTTCCGGTTCTTTACTGAAATCGGATGAATCGGCATAATCCACAAAATATCTACGCCGAGTTCTTTCAGGCGTGGCAAATGCGATTCGAATGCCTTGAATGTTCCTTCAGGCGTATATTGGCGGATGTTTACTTCGTAGAGTACCGAATTTTTACTCCATTCGGGAATATGACTTTTCGGGCTCTCCGCCTTTTTTGTTGCCGGCTGACAAGCAAAAACGATAAAAGCAAGTACAACAATAAGTAGTTTATTCATTTTTAGTGATTTATATTTCTACGCTATAGCTTTTTCACTCCTTTTATCTGCGCTTTGTCGGTAATTTCGATCAGGCTTATGGCATAACCGCCGCCCGGAGCACATTGCTGTTTCAACACCGATTTGTTGGTAACCAATACTTTCCGGATGGTGTATTCCTGCGGATTGGTTTTGTAATGAGCATTGGCGCCGTCGGCATAAATGGTTGCCAGGTATTGTTTCCCTTCATCCAGAAAATCGAATTTCAGGTTCGACAGGTATCCATGTTCGCTAACCGTTGTACCGATAAACCAGTTGTTGGTTCCTTTGGCTTTCCGCGCCATGGTAATGTAGCGGCCAGGTTCGGCAGCCAAAGCACGTGAGTCATCCCAGTCAACAGCTACATCTTTTATAAACTGAAAAGCATCGGCAAAGCGCTGGTAGTTTTCAGGGATGTCGGCGGCCATCTGCAGCGGACTGTACATGGTTACATACAAAGCCAACTGGCGAGCCAACGTTGAATTGACATGCGAATGATTTTCAGGATTGAGCTTCGAAATGTCCATCTCAAAAATTCCGGGTGTATAATCCATCGGGCCTCCAATCAGGCGGGTAAATGGAAGTATAGTGGTATGAAAAGGTTTGCTTCCTCCAAATGCCTCGTATTCGGTTCCACGTGCCGATTCGTTTCCAATCAGGTTGGGATAAGTGCGGCACAAACCGGTCGGACGCACAGCTTCGTGCGCATTGACCATGATTTTATAATCGGCAGCTTTCTTCACTGCATATAAATAATGGTTCACCATCCACTGGCCATAATGGTGCTCGCCGCGAGGAATGATGTTCCCCACGTAACCGCTCTTCACTGAGTTGTAACCGTTGTCGGCCATAAACTGATAGGCTTTGTCCATGTGGCGTTCGTAATTTCTTACTGAAGACGATGTTTCGTGGTGCATCATCAAACTCACGCCTTTCGATTTGGCATAAGCCTGAAGCATCTTCGGATCGAAATCGGGATACGGAGTCACGAAATCGAACACATAATCTTTCGACTTGCCAAACCAGTCTTCCCAACCGACATTCCAGCCCTCAACAAGCACCTGAC
>CAYRBM010000285.1:0-4500 GCA_964422425.1 uncultured Odoribacter sp. | reverse complement strand
TATTTTCAGTGGAGAATATCGGAATCGAACCGATGACCTTTTGACTGCCAGTCAACAAATTTAGCTTTTTGTTTTTCATTGAACATCTGCAAAGCTAATTAAATCAATACTAAAGCCAAATTTATTCTTATGGTTGTTAATTGATATTTCGTATTAATTCGTATCTTAGTTGTGCAAATTAATGTTCAAATATTCTTGCACATTTTAATACGAATAATCATGAAATTAAAAGCCACAACAGCCATTGTATTAGATACCAGAAGGGAAAAGAACAATGGTACTTATCCAGTAAAAATTCGTGTTACTTATGACCAAAAGTATAAAAAATATGGTACAAAGTACGCTTTAAATGAAGATGATTATGAGACAATTACAAGTAAGAACTTTAGATCGGAAAAGCTAAGGAGCATTAAAGCCGCTTTAGATAAAATCAAGGTAAATGCAGATGAGGTAATATCTGGTATTGAGGAATTTACCTTTGATGAATTTGAAAATATATTCCTCGAAAAGCGGGGTGATATGACCAATATAATTAATGCTTTTGATGCAATAGTTGTGCAAAAAAAAGAATCTGGACGAATAGGTACTGCAATTGGTTATGAATATGCAAAGAAATCATTGCAGGATTTTGAAAAATATCAATTGAATTTAAAAAAGTCGGATGAGGTTGACACCTTACAATTTAAAAAGATCACAGTCAACTATCTGAATGAATACGACAAATGGATGAGGTCTGAAGGTAAGACGTCCACAACAATAGGAATGTATTTGCGTAATGTCAGAGCCTTAATGAATAGTGCAGTCAAAACCAATGTTATCAAAGCAAATGCCTATCCTTTCGGAGTTGGTAAATATGAAATCCCAACATCAAACAGCATAAAAAAGGCACTATCAAATGACGAACTAAAAAAATTGTTCGCATACCAGCCGGAAGCCGGAAGCCCGGAACACTATTTTTTCGATCTTTGGTTGTTCAGCTACCTTTGCAACGGCCTCAACATTAAAGACATTTTAAGACTGAAATATTCTGACATACACGGCGAATCATTAATCTTTGTTCGTGCAAAAACGGAATACACTACAAAGCAAAGAACAGAAATAGAGGCCATTTTAACGCCGATAGCCAAACAAATTATTGACCGATGGGGAACAAAACCTGTTCAGGCGGACAACTTTATTTTTCCATTCCTAAATAAAGAAATGACAGCCGACAAACAGCACAAAGTAAAAGAACAGGCCGTTTGGCAGATCAATAAATACATTAAAAAAGTAGCCGCCAAAGTTGGTATTGATGCAAAGTTGACAACTTATGTCGCCCGCCATAGCTACACTTCAAAGCTATTAAGAGCCGGAATAAGCATTGAATTTTTGCGCCAACAGCTAGGGCATACCGACAGTAAAACAACACTTAATTATGCCCAAAAAATTGATTTTGATACCAAACAAAAGGCCACTAACTTACTAACTGAATTTTAAGCACCAAAACGCAATGAAAATTGATAAAGTAAAAGAAATTGGAGAAGGCATATATGAGCTAACACTTAAACCGTCTTTATATTATGCATGGGAAGGAATTAAAGATGAAAATCATTTCCCTATTGATGAGAAAACAGGAAAAAATGCAGTATTATTCAAAGATAAGGAGTGTACAGAGGCCGTAATTATTTTTGGAGAAAGCGATATTATAAAAACAAAAGAGGGAAAAGGATTAGCTTTTATTTTTAATATTAAGGACACTATAGAATTAAGAAATGCGGGAAATACTTTTGCTGCAATATTTTCGAGTGGGTTCACTAAGAAAGTAAAAATGATCAATGAGATAAGTGTTAATAATAAAAGATACTATACACCCAACCCGCTCAAAATACCATACATTCCTATGTATCTTGATAATGTTGGTAATTGGCTGGAATATTTAAAAAATGTGTTTGGATTTGATTTCAAACAATACGTGTATAATGAGTTTTGTAAAAGCATACTTAATTACCGTGTAAATTATGAATCCGGATTATATTCTGGCGAAATTCCCCAGACACATATCAATGCTGTTAAAATTTGGATTGAAAGCCAAGACAAAATAATACAAAGGGAAGCAGAATTTTATAAACATAGCAAGATTTCAGATTCACAGCATAAAACAATACAGCACCCAATAGAAATTCCTTTACTTAAAGACAGTACAGAAGATAAACAGAAAGCGCAAGATTTGCTGATTGCGTTATCCGGTCTTTGGTTTAATAAAGAAAAGATAATGACCGATGATGAGTACAAAAAAATAATTGAAGGTGTTTTTTATCTAATTGATTCAGAACAAGTAAAACCAATTGATAGAAAGATTAATACCACAGCCACATTACTTTTTATAAGAAAATTATTTTGGAAGTTGCATAAAGAAATTTATACAACTGCAAGAATAAAAGATTGTTTCATTGAATTTCTTCATGCTTATTTTGAATGTTTTAAAGAATCTGAAATTACTACTACGAAAAATCATTTCAGCGAATACAAAGGGAATTTTGAATCAGATTATAAAAAAGTATTGGAATCAATAAAAAAATAATACGGGTTCTGTACGGGTGATTTACCCACATTAAACCCTTCCTGACTTTCGCATAATAACAATAAAACAAGTTATTATGCAAACAGTTAAATTTGAAGAATTGCCGTGGTTAGTTACTGAACTTTCCAGAAAAATTGAAGGCATGGAAGCCGTTTTGCTTCATTTGGTAAAAGCCAAACCTGAAGTAATCGAACGGAAATCAGCACCAGAAGCCGCCAAGTATTTAAACATTGCCCTGCCAACTCTTTACGGGCTTGTATCTCAGCGAAAAATCAGAAATTCAAAAGCAGGCAAGAAATTGAGTTTTTTAACCACTGACTTAGATGAGTATCTTAATTCAGGCCAAAGGCAAACAGCCGATGAAATGGCGGCAAATGCTATGCGAAAGGGTTTAAGGAAATGAAAAAAGAGCAACCCCATAGCGGAATTACCCTTTTTGATCAGCCTAACAAAGGTACTAAAAAAGCTAATTATCGGAAATCAGAAGCGGTAAAATATCTTGAATCTATTGCGAATGAAGCCGCCCAGAAGCGATACCCAAACACACCACCAAAATACCTTGCACCCCGGACATATCGTGATGATACCACTAACGGATTAACTCAATGCGTGATTGATTTTATTCGGTTAAATGGTGGACAATCCGAACGAATCAGCAACACCGGGCGAAGGATTGACACCCAGATAACCTTTTGCGATGTTATCGGATGCCAGCGAACTATTGGCGGCACTCATTGGATTAATGGGAGCGGAACGAATGGAACGGCTGACGTATCGGCCACCATTGCCGGGCGATCCGTTAAAGTTGAGGTTAAATGTGCAGCGACACACGACCGACAAAGCGAAGCGCAAAGGTTATATCAACAATCCATTGAACAGGCCGGAGGGATATATGTGATTGCCTCAACGTTTGAACAGTTTTTGAATTGGTACAATTTAACATTTATGCCATGAGCGATGTTAAATATTTCAACTTTCCAATAACTCTTTTGAAGGAACTTTTTGAAGATAAGCAAAAGGTATTACACGACATTCTTTATTTTGCCCTGTATTCTCATTCCTTAAAAATGGATGCTGAAGACCTTTATAGTAATTCTGAGTTTAACAAGTTCAAATCAGCAGCAAAATTCTATAATGTTGATTTGGGCGGAGGTGATCAGACTATTAAATATAAATTGAAACAGGGCAAACAATTATTTGACAGCATACCGACAGGCAACCCTAAAGTTGGATTGAACATTTCTATCTTTTGGGATTACTATAAAAATGAAAAATCTGATTTTGATATTGCTTGTTTGGCGGCTTTTTTAGCCCTTAAATCTATTTTAGGGACAAAGCCCTACTGCAAAACAGATAATGCCTATTTATGGGCGAGAATGTCAGGGAATAGCAATTCCATGAAAGACTTCAGCGAACTATCCGAAGGAGTTAAAAAATACGCAAACGAATATCAAACCGTAAAAATCAAAAATGCTTTGATTGAAGGTTGGAAGCTTATAACATATAGCCGTTATACCCGTGGTTTTTATGTATCGTTTACGTTGGATTTAAAAACTCTCATTGTAGAAGCCGAGACCAGGCGAAAGACTACCAAAGAAAAGCAATACAAACAGCACGAAAAGGAAATAGTGAAACAAGTTTTACAAGCATTAAACTACTCATTTTAAAAAAATACATCATGGGAAATATTAGTGAATCAGCAAAAAAACTTAGAAATGCCTATCAAAACAACTGGAGGCGTAACAATCCTGAAAAGGTTAAAAAGTATGCAGCTAATTATTGGGAGCGCAAAGCCGCCAGCTACAGTATAGTTGATCATGCCAAAAGTTTAAAGACGCAAGGAATGACACAACGGGAGATTGCAAAACAGTTAAATGTATCAATTGGAACGGTGAACAAGTATTTGAACAAGCAATGAACAAGTATTTGATAAAACAACT
>CAYRBM010000284.1:0-4511 GCA_964422425.1 uncultured Odoribacter sp. | reverse complement strand
GTCGTGAGCGGCCCATCCGACGCCAGAAAATGATTTTGCTCGCCGGGCAAGATGATCACATTTCGAAACACTTTTTTCAGCGTGACAAACAAAGTCGAGTTCAGGTCAACCGCCTCCTGATTCAGGTAATTGGGCGGCGATGAAATGCCGAACGAAAGCACACCGTTTGCCGACAGTTTTTGCTTCAGAAGCTGGTAAAATTCGAGGGTAAAAAACCGGTTCGCCTGCATCGTTGCCGGACCGGGCAAATTCAGGATCGCCACATCGTATTTTTCCTGAGTTCTCCGGATAAACCGCAGCGGATCGGTGGCGTGTACCGAAATGCGTTCATCGGTCATTTTGGCGAGCGAATCTTTCATCAAAGCCAGCAACCACCGGTTGTCCTCCACGTAGTCAATCCGCTCGGGTTTGTACTTTTTTAGCTCGGCAATCTGGCCCGAAAGTCCGCCCGAAACCAGTAAAACCTTCTCGGGATTGGGGTGTTGAAGCATGGTAAAATGGACGGCTTCCTCGTTCAGCATAAAGTTTTCGGAATCAAAAAGCAGGTTGTTGTTCAGGTAAACGCTCCACATTTTTTCGCGCCGGGTGACGACGATATTTCCATGCGGCGAGTCTTTCGAAACCTCGATTTCTTGATTGGGATATAAAAAACTCCGGATGTGCTTTTCAGGATGGAAAAACAGCAAAACGAACGCTGCACCGGCAACGGCCAAAGGCAGCCAAACCGTGGCTTTTTTCTTATTTTGAATGCTGATTAGAAACAAAATCACACCGTTTAGCAGGCAAAGCAACAGCAAACTTTCGAACGACGAAAGAACCGAAACAAAGAGCAATCCGCTGAGCAAACCTCCGGCAACGCTGCCAACCGACTCGAAACCATATACCGCACCGGTTTCGTTTTGTCTCCGGACGTCGGAGAAACTTTTGGCAATGAAGGTGAACAGGAACCCACTTATCAGGCAAAAGGGCGTCAGCAGGATGAGCGAGCTGAAAAAGATTTGAAACACGCCGATGAGTGCGCCAACCGGGAAAACGATGTTTTTCAGGAAATTGATCAGGAAAGCTGTTGCAAAAGGCAAAACCGAAAGCAGAGGCAGGCCAATGGAAACGACCGAAAACGAGCTCCGAAACCGCAATCGAAATTTTCCCAGCCATGCGCCGAGTCCGGTCAGAATCATCCAGTTGGCCATTACCAGGCCAATCACCAGTTCATTTCCGCTGAAAACCGACAAAAATTCGCGAAGCAAAATGACTTGCGCGATGACGCTGGTACTGCCCAAAAGGAATGCGGAAAGTTTCAGAAAAGAAGGCAATGGAAAGCTATCGGAAGCAGTTGTTTTTTCAACATTTTCCGCTGCCTTCAATCGTTTTCCTCGTTTTTCTTCCGAACTGTTTCCCGGACTGAAAAGCCGAATATAGTAGCGCAGATGCCACGAGAAATGAAAAATCGCGATGATGGCCATTCCAATGCCGAACTCAACGTGCCAGGCGACCAGCTTTTCGTAAATCGGGAATTGAAGCTTGTAATTGATTTTCACCACCATGAAAAGCCCGAGCAGTGCTGTGGCCAGAAAAGTGAGCAACAGCAACACATTCCAGAATTTCCGGTGATTAGCGCGACTGACCAGTCCAACTTTCGAAAATCCAAATGAAAGTGCGTAAAACAAAATGACGAGAATGGTGATTGTCCAGAGCGGATAAGCGGTATTCATTTTCGGTTTCTATTGTTTCTGTTGTTCCTATCGTTTCTGTAGTTTCTGACATTCCTGAAGTTTCTAGGGTTTTGGGGGTTGGGTTGGTGGTTTGTATTTGTTTCCTTTTAGTTCTGAAGATTTAAGGTAGCTCATGAAATTTGCGATTTTTCGGCCCAGATCAATCGTTTTCTGTGACGTCAATTCAAACTGCTCCGGCGAAATGTATTTTCTGTCGAGCGCCCGATAAAGTTGAGAACGACACTCGCCGCAGGAACCTTTGGATATGGCCAAAAACTGCGAAAACTCCTTGCTGCCGTCGCGCTCAAAGCCTTCGGCAATGTTATCCATGATCGAGCCGCTTGAGTTGTTAATTTGATCTCTCAAACCAAAATCTCTTGAAAAGTCTTTCTGCGAAGTAAGTTGAAAGACATCGTTACAAAGTTCTCTTGCCAGTTTCCAAACTTCCAGATCTTCAAAACGCTTTATTGTGCTCATAAACTATATGTTTTGTTTCTAATGGTTTCTGGGGTTTCTATTGTTAGAAAAATGTTCCGCAAGTGTGGTTGTCTTCGACCAAATTATAATCGGTTAAATTTTTGTTTTTATTGTTTCTGGTAGTTTCTGGGTTTCTATCGTTGAAAAGCGCGGCAACCTTGGCTTTTCTCGCCTCAAACCAAAGGAACAACAGAAACTATAGAAACAACAGAAACAATTGTCTTTTCCTGAATTCCGATAACTTCAATGCCGCGCCAACAAAAGAAACTATGAGAAACAAAAGGAACCATAGAAACTATTTTTCCTCTTTAAAAACTAAAGCTTCGTAAGTGTACAACTCGGCCGATTTCCATCCATTCCATCCAATCCCGGCTTTGTCTTGCGCACAGTGACCGAGGAATTCCTCTTTGCTCCAGCCTGTTTGCGCGGCTACCTGCGGCAAAAATGTACCCGTTTGGTTTCCTTTTTTGATGTAGATGCCTTGCTTGCCAAGTGTAAATTCGTCGGCTGACTTTATCCGTTTCAAAGGCGTCAATACTGAAATCTCGATTTCGAGCTGAGAGATTTCACCTGAAGTTACCGGATCGAATCGGTAGTCCTGCGTGGCGGCGGCAATGGCCATGGTTTGAACGACCTTCCAAAGTGGCTGCTCAGGATTGAACCGCCCAATACATCCGCGCAGTTTGCCATCTTTGTTCAGGGTGACGAATGCGCCGCAGGGCGTTTTCAGCGTTGCGCTCAGGTTGGTCGATTCTACTTCCGGAGTGACCCCTTTTTTGATGTAGTCGGTGATGGTGTTTCGGGCCAGTTTCAGCAGGAAATTTTTATCAGATTCATTGAGCGAAAACTCACCAGTTTTTGATTCAGCCTGGTTAAAAGCAATGGAATAGTAGCCAACCACGCGGTCTTTGTCACCTTCCGGCGAGTCGCCCGAGTTTCTATATTCGACGAGATCAACCGAAATTCCGGGCATTTTTTCGGTCATGTAAAGCAGCGTGAGCACCGAACTCCAGCCGCACAAACTGGTGGCCAGTCCGGGAATATTTTTCTCCTGATTCTTTTCGAGTGCCGCCAGAAGTTTGGCCGGTTTGTTGGTTTGAATCGCCTCGGCGGTTGCCTGATCGGCCGTTCGCGCATTCGCATAACTGGGATAATGCGAAAAATCGCTGCTGATCACGAACAGGTTCTTTTCATTGAGGTAAGGTTTTAGCGCTGCAGCCAGCTTTTGCGGCGTATCGCCGGTAGAAGGCCCGAGGATAATCGGAACTATTCTGAAGTCATTTTTCAGGTGAACCTGCAAAAACGGAAGCTGAACTTCCAGGCTATGCTCATACAAATGCGGCTCGACATACGATTTCAGGATTTTGTTTTCAGCGATCAGCTTTTTTGCCAGTTCGGTATCCACTTTCACGATGCCGAGGGGTGTTTCGTAATTTCCGTCGCAATACACCGAAGCACCCTGAAATGAGGTGGTGTGGCTCGATCCGATGACAAAAATGTGCTCAAATTTGCGGTTGGGATCGATCTGGTTGAAGCCCGACGCAGCCACCTCGCCACTGTAAACATATCCGGCATGAGGCACGACAATCGCCAATGGCGAAGCGGCTTCCCTGCGCGGCTCGGCCTTGGCAAACATCTGCTGCAACTGGGTTTTCAGCGCCGCCGGATTCCCGGTATAAAACCGTCCGGCCGCGTAAGATTTCCGGTTTTGCGGAGTATCCTGGGCAAATCCGGTCGTCGAAAAAAGGATTCCCAACATCATGATGAATAAAGATTTGGTTTTCAAGACTATACTCTTAAAATTCAACGAAAGTTACGACTAATTTGGGGCAATTATTTCGGAAGAAGGCTTGAATTTCAAGGTAATTAATCTGACTGGCCTCCAATGTTTTTCGGTAATTGGGAAATACCGGAAATATCGGACAAAAGTATGGAGCTAGCCCGGTACGGGCGTCATATTGGTAGCCTGGGGTGTAGCGACGAAGGAGCGAAGCCCCAGGTTTTTATGCAGAAAGAAAAGTCGTCCGCGCATCAAAGTTTGCTGATGAGGATACGTTTTTTCGGACGAAAGTGAGTTCCTGTTTTTCCCCATTTGATCCGATCCATTCCGTCCGAACAAAGATTTATGCAATAGCTCACATTTTCACGCGGACGGATTTTAATCACATTCTTCAACCCAGGGCGGCTCCCGGTTTTACCGGGATTACCCTGGGCTGATGTATGCCGTCCTTTCAGGACTCAAATAACTTATTGGAAACAATGCGCTCAAAGTATTACTTTTACACAACTAAAATTTTTGATGTGGCTCAAAAAGTACTCCTG
>CAYRBM010000283.1:0-4522 GCA_964422425.1 uncultured Odoribacter sp. | reverse complement strand
TGGCAGTCAACTCTGCTTTTACCCGATAATCTTTCAGAATAACCGAATAATAGCCTGGCATAGCATGCTCGTCCTTTTTATCGAAGGTTGACCGATACCCTTCTTCGGGTTTATCGAGTGCGCCTGGTACGGTTTGAAGTTTCCCGACAATCGGTGCTACCACTACTCCCCCAACCTGAAACTCGTGGAAATTGGCAAAACCTTCGATGGAGGTATGCCTGAAATCGTAGCCCACAGCCTGCCAACCATCCGCATTTCCCAAATGGGCATCGGTTGACGGAGCCAGCTTGGCCATGCCGAACGGAACCGCAGCAGGCGTATAAAAGAACCAGCGGCAATGGGCCGTTCCAATGTTTGGATCGACATAGTCAATCGGACGTTTTAATTCTTTTCCCTGAACGGAAAGTGCTGCTCCAATGATAAAAAGTAAGATGAATTTAAATTTTGAATAGCGCATATTTTTCGTTTTGTATTGCATCATTAATTTGATTCCATTCCTTTTATTCCCCAATTGGTATTGGGTTTTTCGCCCATTTCAAGAATGAGGCTTCCACCTTTCAGCAATTCTGACGCCGGGAAACAGAACGATTCCAGCTTTTTACCGTTCAGCATGGCGCTTTGCACATACATATTTTTGCGCGAGGCATTACGGGCTTCAATCGTGAATTGTTTGCCACGATTGTATCTTTTCCCCAGGTCGATGACTATCTTCTCGTAAAGTGGACTGGCAATTTCGTAAACCGGATTCGCCCGGCAACCACCGTCGGTCTGGAAAAGTCCGATAGATGCCATGACCAGCCAGGCACTCATTTGCCCTTGGTCTTCATCGCCCAGATAGGCATTGGCCAACCCGCAACCGTAATATTTTTCGATGATCGAGCGGCTCCAGCGCTGTGTGAGCCAAGGTTTGCCCACCCAGTTAAACAGGAATGCAAAGTGCATCGACTGCTGGTTTCCCTGCACCACCGGATAATCCCAGTACTGATCATTCGGTGCATTGTACCGCCAAGGTTCGCTGGCCTTAAAGCCCCAGTTCAGCCGGTCAATAAATTTATCTTTCCCAATGTATTTAGCCAGCTCCGGAACATCCTGCGGAACAAAATAGCTCAGCTGCCATGAATTACCTTCCACATAATGATGGTTTCGTCCGGTTTGGAAAGGATCAAATGGGGTTTCAAACGTACCATCACTGTGCCTCATCTGGGCGTAGCCGGTTTCCCGGTTAAACGCGTTTTTCCACCACTGGCCGCGATCGGCAAAAACGGCATAATCAGCATCTTTCCCCAGCGCTTTGGCAAACTGAGAAACCGTCCAATCGTCGTACGAATATTCGAGCGTATTCGAGAAACGCCCCAAATCCAAAGGTACATATTTGTATTTCAGGTAAGGAACCAAATCGCGGTTACCGGCGAAACCTCCTGCAACCTGCGTGGCTGGTGTGGTTTGCATTTTTTTCATTGCCTGAAATGCCTTTTCCGCATCAAAATCGCGGATACCCATTTGATAAGCCGACACCATTTGTGGAATTTCATGTTCGGCCACCATCACCGGAATATACTCCATCCCCGCCGGACCTTTGGCCAGCCAGCCATTGACATCGTACATGGCCAGTTGCGAATTGACCCATTTCGATGACCATTCCGGAGTAACCAAATTCCAGAATTGGTTGAGGTTCCAGAACGTATTCCAGAATGCATCGCAGCCCAAAGCCAGATGGTTTGGGTTTGAAAATTTGTGTTTGGTTTCGTCGGGGGCAATCCATTCGCTATTCACGTCGCTCCATGTGTTGCGGCAAAGCGAGCGGAAGAAATTGCTGTAAAAGCGAGTTTTTTCAAGTTTGTTATCAGTTGTGATTTCGATTCTTGACAAATAACTATTCCAGACTCTTTTCTGATTTTCGACCACGGCATTGAAACTCCAGCCAAAAGGTTTTGAGATTTCAGTTTCGAGGTTTTCGGCCGCATTTTGAATGCTGACCAGCGAAATCCCGGTGCGAGCCTGAACTACCGGTGATTTTTGGGTATCGAATTCCACGTAAACACCGGCATCTTTCAAGTTTTCTCCCTTCAAAACCGATGAATTGGTCAGCTGATCGTTGAGCCACCCACCCATTTTTTTGATGGGCTGATCGAATTCAATCACAAAATGAACCGTATATTCCTGGTCGGCATCGTTGCTCCAAACCGTTGGGCGGGGCGACAACTGGTGGCTTTTTCCTTCAATCCGGTAATCGCTCACTTTCGTAATTTCAATATCTTTCAACTGATAATCATATTCAGCCTGAACATGCATATCAATCATCACACGAGCGGCCTGATCTTTCGGAAAGGTATATTTTTGAAAACTACTCCGGGTAGTGGCCGTAACTTCAGCCCATATTTTGGTGTCGGGCATGTAAACTTTATAAAAGCCAAGCGGCGCTTCTTCTGTCGATTTGTCGATCCGTGAACGATAACCCGAATCCGGATCAAACTGATTGCCGACTTTAGTTTGCAGCTCGCCATTGGTAGGCATCATCCCCAGCCCAGCCATGGTCCACTCGTGAATGTGACTGAAACAGCCGATGGTTTCGAAAGTGGTTTGATAGCCGGCCTGCCAGCCTATATTTTGATTATCCGGACTCAGTTTCACCATACTGAACGGCATCCACGGTCCGGGTGCAATCATCCAACGCGAATGGGCTGTTCCAATTCGTGTATCGACATATTCGGCCAGAGTTTGTAGCTTTTCCGGAGAACGGCGAACGACACCGGTTTCAGCCTCTTTGCCGTTGACCAATATTTTGTAATTACTGCCTTTGACTTTGGGAACCGCGATCATCGGCACTTCCAGCTGATACCGGGCGGTATCCAAATGAGTTTTATAAATTGAACTTCCATCGAGGATCACTTCCAATTCCGGCTTCCCTGAAAGATACTCCACATCAACAAGTAACGGCTGAACTTTCTTTTTACCTTCCAGAAGTTCGTACCCGGCAGGTTTAACCGACCGAATAAAAACCTGATCGTTGCTGGTAAGCTCAACACCATCCGGTCCTTCCAGCCGCACCTGGTCGAACACCACCCATGAACCTTCGAGAACAGTTATGGTCACGCAATTTCCGCCTTTTTTGATGACATTTTTATCGATCGGTATTTTCAATAGCCGCTCGGTACCCGAAGCATCTCCGGTAAGCGAACCTTCACTTGCACCTTTCAGCAAGAATTTGCTGTGCTGCTCATTCACACTCACCTTTAACAACGATTTCTTTGGGTGCGAATCGAACAAATCGACTACCAATTTCCAGTTTCCATCGGCCGGCATATTTTTAATACCGAACAGAATATTTACCTCGTGCGTCCTCCAGCCTGAAGTTCCCCAGGTTCCGCCCCAGGTGTCGTCGGGTCCGGGCAATACATAAGGGAAATCCTGCGTATCGACCGAACGGCCAATCAGGAAATAACGGTCCTCATAACCAAAATCTTTACTGAGAAATTTTTTGTAGTCCGACGGACCCAATGCGAGATCGGCCGAAGAATTATCGTTTTTACCAATTTGCCAGATGATTGAAGCCTGCAAAACATGGTTAAACAGTAATAATAGAATCAGAAGTTTAGTTGGTTTAGGCATATTGTTCTCTTCAGGTTTATATTTCGTAGGCGATGAAAGGAAATCAGTATGACACGTTTTCTTTAGATTCAAAATTTGTTCATACATTTTAATTTATGTGCAAACATATTCATTTTTCAAATATCATCAATCCCTTTCAAAAATATTTTCAGGACTTAATTAATCTATAGCATTAAAGCACTGAAAATAAGCCAAAATACTCAAACTGACTCCATCCATCTCAAATATGTTCATACATTTCGTGATTTAAACGGTTAAGCTTGTTATATTTGTGTGCTTAACCCGAGTTAAAAACATGAATCTGAAAATCGATCACAGCAGTTCAACCCCATTGCATTCGCAGGCCGAAAAGCTGATCAGGGAATTAATTTCGAGAGAAGAGTACCAAAACGGGAAACTGTTGCCCAGCGAGGTTGATTTATCACAGCAGCTTGGAATTTCGCGGAATACACTGCGGCATTCCATCAACAAACTGGTAAACGAAGGCTTGTTGATCCGGAGAAAGGGGTATGGAACTAAGGTGGCTACAAAAGGTATTTCGGGAAGAGCCAAAAACTGGCTGAGTTTTTCGCAGGAAATGAAAGCCTTGGGAATCGCTGTCTGTAATTTTGAACTTCACGTGGGCTGGCAGGTACCTAGTCCGGATGTCGCATCTTTTTTTGGTATAAAGCCTGATTCTCGGGTATTAACTCTCGAAAGGCTGCGCGGAAAGGAAAATTTCCCGTTTGTGTATTTTATTTCCTGGTTCAATCCCGAAATTGGTATCACCGGCAATGATGATTTCAGCCGCCCGCTGTATGAAATCCTCGAAGAAAAATACCATGTTAAGGCAACTCTCTCGTACGAAGAAATTTCAGCGATAAAAGCAACCCCATTTTTATGCCAGAAGCTTGAAATTAACAGCGATGAACCT
>CAYRBM010000282.1:0-4581 GCA_964422425.1 uncultured Odoribacter sp. | reverse complement strand
AAAGTGTCTCTTATTTTTTATCACAAATAGTTCACTTTGTTTTGAAGACGTACACATTAAAATATCTTACTCCTGAAATTTGAAATAAAAGTTCGTTAAAACTGTCAGCAGCATTATTATGATTATTGACAAAGTTTGTTTTTCTATTCTCCCACTGTTTTTTCCATTCAATAAAATATCCTTCTTGTGCTAAAAGTTCATCATTAATCCTTTCTGGATTTACTTTCGGGTCAGGGTCTTGAAGTAATATAATCTTTTGATTAAGAATTTCAATTTCATTTTTCAATCTTTCTATCTGCAATGAAGTGTATTTAATATTTTTAGATACAATCAAGTGAATGCTGTGAAGCATGAAACAAACAAATCTATTTTCATAAATATCATGATTTTCTAAAACTGCTTTTGATGGTAAAAGTGTTGCAATTCCAGTAGTAGATAGCTTGCGATATGTCTCTACAATAGGAATTACTTTTTCTACCCTGCGAAGTTCTTTTGTATGTGAAAGTTCTCGTTTAGGATTTTTTGATATGTGGTCAAATGCTTTAATGAATTCAATGATTGATTGATTCTCTGCGAAGCGGAAAATCTTATCACTATATCGAATTTCAATCTTGTCGGAACATACATTTGATTTGTTTGAAGTAATAAGATTCCAAAGCTCACCTTCAAAATCATTTTTTAACTGAGCAAAATCAAAACCATCAATGTTGCTGTTTATATCAATAGTGACGAACTGTTGAATCTGTTGAAGATTTTCTGAAATGCCAATTTCAATTTTTCCGATTGTGTTTATTGATGGGCAATGATGGTAGCTAATTCCTCTTTGCCCTGTTCTCCAATCACCTTTAATAATCCATAAATCATCTTGAATGTTGTACAGCCGACTATTTTGATTCCAGTTTCCTTCATTGGTTTTGAGAAATGGAGTGTGTTTGGTTTTTATAGCAAACTGAAAGTATAATTCATCCTCTTTGTTGTAAAGAACAATGTCATATTCATATTTATTTCCGTTAATTACCGATGCCTCTAAAAATTTCTTTGAGGTAATGATAGTACTAACTCTGTCAGGACATTCCCAATCAATAGAAATTAAAAGGACTTCAAATTCTGGCATTACGCAAAGAAATTAAATTGTGAATTGTTTCTATTCGCTTGCTTAATCATTTCTTCCAAATATTCGCTGCTTGATTTTCCGATGTCTGTTTCATCAGATTCATAGTTGTAATAGAACTCATTGAATTCATCTGCAAGGAATTTTTGAAGTTCCTCAACCACATTAATTTTCGTTTCACCGTTTTTAGCGGTTTCGCTTCCGTCAAATATGAATCTTGGAAATATTTTTTGAAGGATAATTGTGTTTAAGGAAATATCAAAAACATCTCCATATTGGTAAGTTGATTTATTGAGTTCTGCGTAATTGAGTGATTGCCTAATTGAACGAATTCCAAAATCAATATTTAACGGAAGTAAAAACTTTTGATTTATCTCCTTTAATTTTTGTGTGATAATAGCAAGTTCCGAATTGTTTACAGTTGGAAATTCCTTTCTTACGGAAAATAAATTTGGCTGAACATAAACTGGTTTTAATTCTTTTTCAGTTTCTGAGCCTTCAAACCAATTGTTTACTTGCTCCTCAAAAATAAGAGGGTTATCAAACTTTACTACATGGATTCGGTCAAGAATTTTTGGAGAGAAATAGTGAGTTGTTTCATCAACATTTATTGCTCCAATAAAACGAACATTGTCAGGTATTCGGATAGTTGAAGGAAATTTCAAAATATCAATCAATCGTCTTTTCATTTTTGCATGCAGTTGCAACATTGATTCTTTTTCTGTACTACCTAACATTTCAAAGAATTTTTTTCTTGCTTCCTCGTTATCCAAAAATTCTTGCCATGATTTTATTTTCTTTCCCTGAATGCTACTCTCAATTAAATTCAGCAAGGTGGTAAATTCTGAAACAAACAATTCTTCTTCATGATTTGCATACAATTCAATTTCGGGTTGTTGGTTTCGTTCTTCTAACTTTGAAAGAAAGTCAGCAAAATAATATTCTGCTCTTGCCAAATTCATTTCGTCAAGACAGATAAAGTAAAGTTGATTTGGATTGTTAATTGCCTCAACTATTGCTTCCGTAAAAGGTGTTGGAAGAAACGACATTTGAAGTGGATTGTAATAACCTATCAAATCATCTGAACTTGTCCAATTCGGTTTTACTGGAATTATCTTGGCAACACCACCTAAAGCTTCCGCAAATGCTTTTACAATTTGCGTTTTACCTGAACCTGAAAGCCCACTCAAAACAATTATGTCATGAGTTTTTAGTAAGGTCAAAAAGTTCTTTATTTGATACCGTGTGTAGATTAAATTTTTCTTGTGAAATAAATAAGCATGAATATGCTCGGAAAGTTTTGAAAAGTTTTTTTCAAAATCTTTTTCAAAATCAAGATGATTAACTGGCTTAAACTCTTTTGCTATCAAAAGATTCAAATATTTATTCTCATCATCTTCACTGATAAATTGAAGATTTCGGCATAGCGAAACTCTGTCTTTTAAGGTATTAAGTAAATTTTCCATCTTTTGTAAATGATTGTTTGTTACTTCAACTGTTTCATTCAATGATGTGAGTTCCTTTTCCTTGATTTGAATTTCGTTGAACTTTTGATTTATTGTTTCTTGATATTCTTCAATAATAGAATTTGCTTCTGTTTGTTTTTCTTGAAGCACTTTTGAAACTTTCTCTTCAACCTCTGCTTTCTTTTCTTCAAAGTGTTCTTCCGCTTTTTCTAAATAATCGTTTATTTCTTCCAGTTTCTCTTGCTTAATTTTTAATTCCTTACTTATTGCACTTAGTGCTATTATCTCTTTTATATTTTCACTTTTGGCTTGGAGTAAAAATGGGTTTGCTTTTTTGGTTCGTTCAAGTTGCCACGCAATCGTTGCCTCAAATACATATCGCTTACCATTGATTAGTTCACCAGAAGGAATATATATATCATCAACCGAATCGTTAGAAACAGGGTATGTTAAAGCACTTCCATTCTGATGAGAAATATTTTTAAAGAATCCAAAGCCGTTTCCTTCAATTTTTATGTAATCGCCTTCAAGAATAAAATCAGGAATGGAGTTGTGCTTTTTGATTTCTTTAAGTAATGCCCCTTCCCCTTTATTGAAAAATGGTTCAAGATTATCAAGTATTTCAACTCGCTTTTTTCTTCTTTGCTCTATTCCATTATTCTCCTCTTTCATACCTGTTTCTTCTGTTTCCACTTTTTTAATACCTGTTGGAACGTAATTAAGTATAGCTTTTTGGATTAATTCATCGCTTAAAACAAATTTTTCATCGCTTGGTATATCTACAGAAATCTTCCTGTAGTATTTCAAAATTTCAGGAACTGAAGAATCCAGTTTATTTGCTAATTCGGCAATTGTCATTTGTATTTTATAATAGAAGAGATGAATGGAAGTTTTGGATTTGTTAACGTGTTGGTTTCTTTGATCATTTCTCTGTCTTTCCCTGGGCAACAACTAATTTTAGATAATGACACTTAAAATAAATCAGGCATTGGAGATTACGATTTCAGAGTTAGATGATTGTGATATATAGTCAATCTTTTAATTGTCCTTTACACATCGCACATAACATCCTTCGCTTTTATCGCCTACGATGCCGATAAAAACATAGTTATCACTGCTCAATACTCTGCTATATGCTCCGTCTTCCGAAATCCACCATTTACTATATTCTCCTGGTTCCAAAAATTTGCCGTTTGCCTTTCTAATACCTCCTGGGAGTGCAGTAAATCCAGATTCATTTGTTGCACCCAAATTGGGCGTTAGCCAATGTAATGTGCCAACTTCTTTTAATTTAAGGCCAAGAAGATTATCATCGCCCAGAAAACGTTTTAGCATATCCCAGTCATCAGAGGTTGACACATGCCATCCTGATGGCGCAACATTTCTACTGTCGGTTACGGCATAATAAGTGTACATTCTTCCATAAGTAGCCAGATTATTCTCTCCTGGATTAAAATCAAACATCCATTGATATTTTGGCTGATTTTCTTGTGAAATGTCTTTAGTTGACGGAGTTGTTGTAGCTATCATATCGCCATTTCGGTATTTTGTAGTTTTCAGATTTTCGGCCATCCATGTTTGGCTTCCAATTTTGATGGTTTTATAAACATTACCATCTTGATCAGTCAGCGTTCCATAAGTCAAACTTGAATTAAAAACGGCTGTAGTTTTTTCCTTCGTTTGGTTGCTTGCATCAGGATTTTCATCCTTTCCACAGCCGGAAAGAAAAAGGAGAAAGACTATTAACGAGAAAATAAATTTTGATTTCATAGTGTTATTTTTTTAGTTGTTGGTTGTTGATTAAATTTTAATATTCTGATATATATGTTTTTATAAAATATCCACTGTTCCAAAGCTATTGTAAGTATTAGCTTTGGAATTGTCAAATGCATCAGTCTTCACATAGATTAGGTGGGAATCAAAAAACGTTGATTACTGACTTATCGAAAGCATCTAATTTATAATAACCGACATTTCTTCGTTAGAGCATACATTTTATGATTG
>CAYRBM010000281.1:0-4699 GCA_964422425.1 uncultured Odoribacter sp. | reverse complement strand
AATTGGATGGCTTGACTACCGAATTGGGTTTGAGTAAAGAACAAGTTGAAAAAGTAAAACCAATTGTTACCGAAGCTCAGAAGAAGCAATCGGAATCTTTCGCCAAAATGCGCGAAAGCGGCAGTTTTGACCGGGATAAGATGCGTGAAGAGCGTACTAAACTTCAGACCGAAACTGACAAACAATTGAAAGCTGTTTTAACTGCTGAACAAGCCGTTAAACTTGATGCTTACCGGAAAAAACAAGCTGAAGAACGTGCCAAACGAATGCAGGAAAGAGGCCAGTAATATAAGGAATAGTTTAGAGGAGAAAGGTTAAACCTTCAGGAAGTAAAAAACCTGAAGGTTTTTTTATTTATTTCCCGAGAGATAGGCTACAACTGATAGTAAAACGTACCACACGATAATGAGAGGCAAAGCATAAACCTGCAGAATAACAAGCATTAGTAAAGTCGTTCCTAAAAACAGAAACCGGATGCCATTATCTTTCAAACTTAGATTCTTGAATTTTAGGGAGAACATGGGAAGCTCTGAAACCATGAGGAAAGAGCAGATGAAAATGGACGACAGCAAGACGTATTTGTTTAAAATCACCGGAACAATTGAAGCTTTCGTCCCCAATTCGAGAATAAGTCCGAGTGAAGCGAAAAAGATGGCATTGGAAGGAATGGGCATTCCCAGAAATTGTTCACTTTGTCGGTCGTCGGTGTTGAATTTGGCCAGGCGAAAAGCTCCTGCTACCGGAATTGCCAGGCTGGTAAATAGCACGATCCATTGACTCCAGTGCGCCTCGATGGCTTGTATGGGCTGATTCTTGCCAAATAAAGTAAATTCCAACATGGTAAAAACAATGGCAGCCGGAGCCAATCCAAACGAAACAAGATCGGCAAGCGAGTCGAGCTCTTTGCCAATGGAAGAATAGGCTTTCAGCAAACGGGCCGAAAAACCATCGAAAAAGTCGAAGAGTGCTGCTGCGAAGATAAAAACCGAAGCCCAGCCCAGTTGCCCGTCAACAGCAAAAAAAACAGAAAGGCTTCCACAAACCAGGTTTAATGCAGTTATGGTATTTGGTACCCAGAAAAATATGCTGCTGATGCGGTTCATAGCTAAATTTCGGCAATGACAGTTTGTGAACCTATTACTTTATCTTTAAGTTGAATTTTTAATTTAGTTTCCAGCGGAAGATAAAGATCAACTCTTGAGCCGAAGCGGATAAACCCAAGTTCAGTGGTTTGCTGAACCTGATCTCCGACTGACACGTAATTTATAATGCGTCGGGCCATGGCTCCTGCAATTTGTTTCATCACAATCTCGCGCCCGTCTTTTAGTTTCAGTGCGGTAGTGGTTCGTTCATTTTCTTCGGCAGATTTATCTTTGAAGGCAGCATAAAATTCACCGTCTTTGTGTTTCATGTAAGTTACAGTGCCTGGAATGGGAATCCAGTTGATGTGAACGTTGGTAGGCGACATGAAAATGGAAACCTGAAGGCATTTGGTTTTCAGGTATTCATTCTCAATCGTTTCTTTTATTTCACAGATTTTTCCATCGGCCGGCGATAAAATTACGTTTTCATTGGTAATAATGGTACGTTGCGGGTACCTGAAGAACTGTATAATCAGAAAATAAATCAGTGAGGCAATTGCCAAAATGCCCAATTTTAGGGCGTGATCTTTGATAAAGAACCACGAAATCAGGATAAGACCCGCCAGTATTGCGGTTGCATAATTGATGGTTACGATTCCGGCTTTGTGAACTTTCATTATTGATTTTTAATAATCCGGTTCAAAAATAGCAAATAATTGAGCTTTTAAACTGTTTGCCGGATTATTCGATGAACAATTTTAAGTATGTCACCACAACAGGAGTGGCAAAAAATAAGGAATCGAACCGGTCGAGTACTCCTCCATGTCCCGGAAGAATATGTCCGCTGTCTTTTATTCCGAAATACCGCTTAAACATCGACTCGGTAAGATCACCAAAAGTTGATGATACAACAATCAGAAAACTAAGTACTAACCAATGAAATAATTTTATTTCAGGAATGAAAGTTGAGATAATCCAGGCAGCGGCAAGAGCTGTTAAAGTGCCGCCAATAGCGCCTTCCCATGATTTCTTTGGCGAGATGCGTTCAAATAGACGATGTTTACCAATCGAAACGCCGAAAAGATAGGCACCCGAATCATACGTCCAGATTAAAGCAAAAAGTGATATGAGCAACTTTGGAGAATAGCTTACCGGTTGGGATAATGCCGGATACACCAGAAAATGGATTAAAGCTAGCGGAACTCCAAGGTAAATAAAACTAAAAATGGTTACAGCAATATTTTCGAGCGGACGTAAACTTTTTCGGTACATCTCGGCTGCCATTACTACCAGTAATAATGGGAATACACCCAAAAAAACAACGGGTTTCAAATCTCCCCGGGCAATCAAAAATGCTCCGGTAAAAGCAGTGACAGAAATCAGATAACCCAAAATTCGGTTGGGTTTTACTTCAGACTCACCAAATAATTTGTAGAATTCGTTAATTCCGCCGATCAATATGAGCAGAAAAAGCAGGACAAAAGTATATTCGCTGGCAAGGATCGCCCCCAGCATTACCAAAACCAGAACCACCCCAGTGATGGTTCGCGTAATTAACTTTTTCAACTGATTAAGTCTTTTAAGAGTTCCTTCGCCTTTTTTTCAACACTTTCATGTACCCAAATTTCAACGTCGCCAATTGAGGGAAAATTCGAGTCACGTTCATTAAGAACAACACAGTTGATTTCTTCGTTTTCGAGTATCTCTCGGGCAATTTCAGCCTGAAAATCCTGCTCGGTCTGAAAAATACAAACCCAATCTTTTTCCATAACTGCGAATTTTAAATTGGTTCTTCTGAAATAATTACAATCAGCGATTTTGGGCCATGCATTCCCATTACCAGCGTTTTTTCAATATCGGCAGTTCGGCTTGGCCCTGTAATGTTGCTGATTAACGAAGGTAAGCTATTTTTATATTTTCCCCTCAATTTTTCCATGGCTTCTTCTAGATAACCGGTCAATTGGTTTTGACCAGCCACCACAATCTGAGTTTCGGGGAATACATTTAATCGTCTTCCGGAAACCTGGGCAGAACTAATAAGAACAGATCCGAGGTGCGCAACAAGGAATTCACAGCCGGTAAGCCCAATGTTAATCTGCATTAAATCTGCATCCTCATGTTTAATTTTGAGATTACCTCTAATGAGCTGAGCGATTGAGTTGTCAAGGCAAAATACCTGATTCTGATTAAGTTCCTCGCAAATGAGTTGAATTTGTCCGGAGATCTCAGCTTTTGATTGGCAAAGTATGACTTTACCGCCAATCAGTTCGAGGTTGTTTTTAAATTCAGCAGATAACGAATCGTTCAACGGATGGTAAATCGAAGAGGTGAAATCAGGAGTTTTCACTTCGATTTCACCTCTGTTGTTTTGTGCAGCCCTTAACCGGGCCAAAATATTTTCTCTGGCTGGCATCATTTAGGCGGGTACTGATTCAGTATTCTCTGCAACTTCGGTAGCAGGCTCCTTTTTCGTTTCAGCAACCATCAAGGGTTTTTCCCACTGACGTTTCCCGAAGATGTGTTCCAGGTCTTCGCTGAAAATAACTTCTTTTTCGAGTAATAACTCAGCAAGCTGACTGTGTCCTTCTTTGTGTGTTTTTAGAACATCAACGGCGCGTAAATACTGTTTCTCGATCAGAAGTTTAGCTTCAGCATCAATCAGTTCCGCTGTTTTTTCACTGTATGGTTTGCTGAAAGCATATTCGTTTTGACCTGATGAGTCGTAATAACTTACATTTCCAACTTTTTCACTCATTCCGAAAATACTGACCATGGCATATGCCTGCTTGGTCACTTTTTCAAGGTCGTTCTGCGCTCCTGATGAAATACTGTTGAATGCAATTTCTTCGGCAGCTCGGCCACCCAAAGCCGAACACATTTCATCAAGTAATTGATCTTTGGTTGTGATCGATCTTTCCTCTGGCAAATACCACGCTGCTCCGAGAGCCTTCCCACGCGGAACAATAGTTACTTTTACCAGTGGGTGTGCGTGCTCGAGCAACCAGCTAATGGTTGCATGTCCGGCTTCATGGTAGGCAATCCGGCGTTTTTCATCAACCGAAATAATTTTGTTTTTCTTTTCAAGTCCACCGACAATTCGGTCAACAGCATCCAAAAAATCTTGTTTTTCGACAATGTCCTTATTTCGTCGTGCCGCGATCAATGCGGCTTCGTTGCAAACATTGGCTATATCGGCACCCGAAAAACCCGGAGTTTGTTTGGCCAAGAAAGCTGGTTCAACTTCAGGAGAGAGCTTTATCGGTTTTAAATGAACATTGAAAATTTCGAGACGTTCGTTCAAATCTGGCAATTCAACGTGGATTTGTCGGTCGAATCGTCCTGCACGCATTAATGCGCGGTCGAGTATATCGGCGCGGTTGGTTGCTGCCAGAATAATAACTCCGGAATTGGTGTCAAAACCATCCATCTCGGTAAGCAGCTGATTTAATGTATTCTCACGTTCGTCGTTCGATCCCATGTTTGGGTTTTTGCCTCTGGCACGCCCTATGGCATCAATTTCATCAATAAAAACGATACAGGGAGATTTTTCCTTGGCCTGTTTAAATAAATCGCGGACGCGCGATGCGCCAACACCGACAAACATTTCCACGAAGTCG
>CAYRBM010000280.1:0-4731 GCA_964422425.1 uncultured Odoribacter sp. | reverse complement strand
AATCGCCGGTTTTCATCTGACTCAAAATCTTTTGCAGACGGTTTTCGCGTTTAAAAGCCAGCAACGTTTCGCCTGATTCGGCATAATTAGCTACCACAATTTCAGGCTTCAGGAAATTAGGGAACATTTGTCCCCACGAGGCCCAGGGCTCGTTTTCCTGATCGGTAACGGTTGAGTTCCCGGCCAGAAAAATGGTTGGCAGTTCGTCAGCTTTCTGAATTTCAATCGCTGCCACGCACGGATGTTCGCCGTTGAATTCGAGCGTCAGTTTGTGATCCCAGTTCAGGTAATTCAATTCGCGCTCCTTCAGTTTAATCTGCTCCTGATCGTTGATTTTTGGCGTACGAACATCTACCACGATGGTTTTCCTTGCCGTTTTTCCTGAAGTTGTTTTTACGTTTTCAAGCATCAAACGGCGCGACTCGGCTTTTACGGTAGTTGAAGAACCCTCCGGAGCACCACCCAGCGTTAAAAGCACGCGGTAATGCCCTTCAGGAAGATTGACCACAAAATAGAATGGCTTTTTACTGGCTAAAAAATCGCCTGTTCTATCACAGTATATTTCTCCGGAAGGGACTAGTCCAAAACCTTTTTCAGCCGAATAAACCGACGACGGTGTTATTTGGGTCCAACCTTTTTTGGCCTTTCCTGAACCGAAATCAAACCGGTTTATGAATGGCTTTTCTTTGGCAAGGCTAACGATCCAAAAAACTGACAAAATAAGTATTACAGATATTTGCTTCATTTTTATTTTTGATTTCTCCATTCCGTCCGAAACAAAATACCGCGTTGAATATCTGTTTTGCGCGGACGGTTTAATTAATTATTGTTGCTGACTCGGGGTTCCGTTACACTCCACCCTGGGCTACCAATATTTCGCTCCTAACGGAGCTTTTAAGGTTTATACTTTATCAGTTTTAAATTCGGTTTTACTGGGTTGGTCATCTCGTCGCCAATGTAAAAACAGGTGTGCGGCGGCTGGTTGTATGCCACATTTTGCCACGCAATTCCCAACCGGTAAATCGGGTCCTGCATCAGTGTTACAAAGCGATGTTTCGTTGGGATAGTCGTTGTGAAAACGCGCAGCGATTTGTTATCGGCTGTGCGCAAAATCACTTCTTCGCGCCAGTCGCCCAACAGATCAGCACTCAAAACCGGTGTTCCCTTGGTTCCGTTGTTGCTCTGGCAATCGGTGGCTTCGAGCAGTGTGTTCAGCTTTTCGGCCGTCCAGTCCCATTTCATCACTTTGTTTTTATCGAGCAATTCGCGCAACAAATCGCCGTCCCACCACACTGCGAAATTGCAGGTTGCGGGTGTTGTTTCCGTGATTTTCTTTCCCTGCGCATTCCACATGCCTTTGAGCTGCGCGCCAAACACCCAGCATTCGTTTCCGGAGTAACGCGGATCGACATTGAACGACACGCCACGGCCAGGTCCTTCGCCTTTGTCGCCGCCCGATTCATCGGCTTTGAGCGACGCCACCCGCCACAAAATCTCACCAGTTTTGGCATCGCGCATGTTCAATCCAGCATCGCTAAATCGTTCCTGAATGTTGAAAACTTCCAGTCCGGGGCGATTGGGGTCGAGATCGGAAAAATGCATCGCATCGGCATGTCCCAATCCGGTTGAATACAGTCCTTTTCCATCGTTGTCGATTGCGGCAGCCCCGTACATAATTTCGTCGCAGCCATCTCCGTCAACATCGCCAACGCTCAAATTATGGTTGCCCTGTCCGCGATAAGCTTTGTTGTCGGGAGTATTATCATCGCTATCGAAAAACCAGCGTTTGGTGAGTTTCCCGTCGCGAAAATCGTAGGCAGCCAACGCTGCGCGGGTGTAATAACCACGGCACATCACCAGCGACGGGTGAATGCCATCGAGGTAAGCCACGCAGGCCAGGTATCGTTCGGAACGGTTGGCATTGCCGTCGCCCCAGATTTCCTTCATTTCTTCGGCCGTCGGATTCTGTTTCGATGAATGGCGGCCCGGCCAATAATCGACCGTTGACAGAGCTGCGCCGGTCAATCCATCGAACACGGTCAGGTACTCCGGCCCACGGACAACGTGGCCATCCTGATCGCGGTGATCAGCTGTAGCATCACCAATCACTTTCCCCTGTCCATCAACGGTTCCGTCGGCGGTTTTCATAGCCACTTCTGCCCTTCCGTTGCCATCAAAATCGTACACCAAAAACTGGGTGTAATGCGCCCCTTCGCGAATATTTTTGCCCAGATTGATCGTCCAAATTAAAGTGCCGTCCATTTTGTAAGCCTGAAAAATCGCAGGATCAGTCAAACCGTCGTGACTGTTGTCGTGCGCACGTCCGGTCATGTGTACCACGAGTTCGTAGTTGCCGTCGCCATCCAGGTCACCGGCCGAGGCATCGCCAGGCGTGTATTTTTCCGGAGTTTGAAGCGGAATATCGAAATACGGTTTGCCAGTCACCTTTTTGTCGAATACAAATGACCCTTCCTCGCCACCTTTCACCGGTTTTACGGTGTAGGTATATTTCCCGTCGGCAAGCGACGACACATCCATCCACGAAGTTGCATCGGTCAGCGGTTTGGAATTCAGCTTTGCAGCTTTGCCTGTTTCTGCCTGACGAAAAACATTAAATGTTGCATTATCGGCATCCGAATGCAGCAAACGCCAGCTTACAAACACACTGTCGCGGCCAGCCTGAACCGCCACCACGCCTCGCGACAAATATTCCATCTGGCGTTGAGCATGAACACTCAAGCCGGAAAGAAGGATAGAAAATAAGATCAAAAACTTCATTATATGCATTTTAAATTTCTTCATAGGGATTATTCCAACAACATCATTCCTTCAAATAGGCCTTTAACTCGCAACCTTTCAATTCTTTGATTCCTCCTACAACCGTTTTTGCATTCAGCTTTGCGCCGGCAGAATTGGTGTGCGTGTGATCGCCGGGAAAAAAGGATTTCACCTGTTCAGCACCCATTTCCTCATATTTTTTGGCCACCATTTCATTCAGATCGATGAAAAATGCTCCGGAGGATTCTGCAACTTCTCTTGCCCATTTTCCATACATTTCCGAAGCTCGCTCCACCTTTCCGTCCTTCCAGATGTTGCGCGGAATCATGGACAACACGACCGGAACAGCACCTTTCTGCTGCGTTTCCTGAACGTATTTCCGCATGTACCAGCCATAGGTATGCACCACTTCTTTGGTGCCATCGGGTTTGATGACTTCCTGTGTTTCTTCGCCAATTCCGCGCAGCGAACCTCGAAACTTTTCAGCATCGGGGCGGGCGCCTTCGTTGTGGCCGAACTGTATCAACACGAAATCGCCCTCTTTAAGCTGCGGAAGAATCTCGTTCCACAGGCCCTCGGTATGAAACGTACGGCTGCTTCGTCCACCGCGGGCTTTGTTGATCAGCACCACACGCGAAGTATCAAAATGGGCCGGCAACTCTTTCCCCCAGCCAACAATGCTGTCGTTTCCGTTGGCAACCGTTGAATCACCAATGAAGAACACCCGTTTCTTCACCGGAAAACTGATCACCGGATTGGTCAATAAATAGCGGTTCAGTTTGCATTTTGAATTCTCCTGAACGCTTTTCACCACTAGTGATGCCGCCATTTTTGCACCTTCAGCCGAAGTATGCGTGTGGTCGTGACTGAAAAAATACGTTCCGGTCACTTTGCCTTCGCCCAGTTGATCGAGCTGCTCCGACATCATCCGATTCAAATCGATAAACATGATTTTCTCCTGACGAGCGACCTGCATGGCCCAATCGGGATAACTATCCGGAGTGCGTTTAATCATCCCCTTGACCCAGTCGTTGCGGGGAATGGGCGTTACGATGATGGGCGTAGCACCTTTCGCTTTAGCCTCGCGAACCATCTTCCGGAGATACCAGCCATAACTGTGAATGATTTCATGCTGTTTGGTCAGGATATTGTCAATTTCTTCGGTTTCTTCGCCAACGCCTTTAATGGTTCCTCGGGCTCGGCTATCGTCGTTGATGGCACCACCGTCGTTGTGGCCAAACTGCATCAGCACAAAATCACCTTTTTTCAGTTCTTTCAACACCTCGTCCCATAAGCCCTTGGTTTGAAAAGTGCGGCTGCTGGTTCCGCCCAAAGCGCGGTTTTTTACCACTACTTTAGCTGTGTCGAAGTACTGCTGAAACGGGTCGCCCCAGCCCCACAAGCCACCGGCGCCATTTCCTTGTCCATTCTTCACCGTGGAGTCGCCAAGGGTAAATACGGTTGGTTTTTGTTTGGCCTGAAGACTGATTTGAAAGATCAGACCTAAAACTATAGTGAGTATTTTTATCTGCTTCATATTTTTTGATTTATTCAGCGGGTGACTTGAAGTCACCCGCTGAATAGTTGACGATTATTTCTTTTGAACTTCAAAAACAAAATTGGTCGAGGTCATGTACCTGCCGCCCTGCGAGGCTACAAACAGATGCGTGGGGTGGCCGTTTTGCATCAGGATTTGCGGGCGCTCGAACCGACCGTATTTCTTCAGATGCGACGGTGCCGGCGGTTGCTGCAAATAATTACTGTACCCAAAATAGCTGATCTTTGGCTCCGACCAGTGAATGCCATCCTTCGATTCGAGAATAATGCCAACTTCGTGATCGAACCGACCCATGTCGCGTGCCAGCATGAAAAAGCGGCCGTTTTCCATAAACACATTGCCGTCTTCCAACTGCCGGTTGTTGCCCAGTTTCGAATAATCCAGAATCGGGTTTC
>CAYRBM010000279.1:0-4787 GCA_964422425.1 uncultured Odoribacter sp. | reverse complement strand
TCGAACTGTCACCGGCAGAGTCGAAAATTATAGTATTTGATAATGAAAAAAAAGGAAACCTTCTATCATTAAAAAAAGTTAATAAATCATCTGCTTTTCCCATTGACGGTGAATGGAATGTAGAGTTTCATCATATCAACGGAACTCATACAAATCAAACTTTTTACGGACTTTTTGATCTCAAAAATAGTCCAGACTATAAAAACTTTGCTGGTAATGCCATTTATACAAAAACAATTAAACTTGAGGATGTTAGCTCATTTGAATTTATTGATTTAGGAAAGGTTCATGGAGTATCTGAATTGTTTATTAACAACGTACATCTCGGGACAAAATGGTATGGCGAGCATCTTTATAACTGCCAGAAACTTTTGAAGCGAGGTGAAAATGTAATTAAAATATCGATCACAACAATTGTAGGCAATTATTGTAAAAGTTTGGAAGGAAATACAACCTGTCAAAATTGGACTAAAAATCAATCCTTTGAATCAATGGGATTAATTGGACCTGTAGTTTTATACGAAGACTAACTATCTGGAACTATCAAATCTTAAATATTTATATTCATACTATGATCAAAACTGAAAAATCTGTTGAAAGTAAAATCCTCGTCGTTGGAAGTACAAATACTGATTTAATTGCAAAGGTGGATCATTTCCCTAAAGCTGGAGAAACCCTTGAAGGAATTTCATTTCAAATTGCAATGGGAGGTAAAGGTGCCAATCAGGCAATAGCCGCAGTTAGAACAGGAGGAAATGTTACTTTTCTTACCAGTCTTGGGAATGATGCAAATGGGAATAATGCATTAAACTATTTCAAGAAAAATGGATTGGATATTTCTTTTTCCTTAATATCAAATAGTGAAACGACCGGAACCGCAATGATCTGGGTTGATAAAAACGGAGAAAACAGTATTATAATAATACCCGGAGCTAATAAACTACTTTCTCCGGATTATATTCTTGCAAATCAGGAAATAATCGAAAATACAGATATAATAGTATTACAGATGGAAATCCCTTACGAAACCATAAAAACCATTTGTAAAATTGCATTTCAGAAAGGGAAAAAGGTAATATTAAACGTTGCCCCTGCTTATCCTCTTGAAGATGAAATCTTAAAGGCTGTTTATATTCTTGTGGTAAACAAAAATGAAGCGGAATGTTTAGCAGAGGAGAAGATTGAAGATATTGGAGAAGAGGCAATTGTTGAAAAATTATTAAAGAGAGGAGTACAAAATGTTTTATTAACACTGGGGAATAAAGGGTGTTTATTTAAAAATAGAAATGAATTACTGAGAGTTCCAGCTTTCAGCGTTAAGGCTGTGGATACAACAGCAGCAGGTGATACTTTTTGTGGGGCATTGGCTACCGGTATAAGTAAAAATCGTTGCATGCAGGATGTACTTGAGTATGCAAGTGCTGCTGCGGCAATAAGTGTTACCAAACTTGGTGCGCAACCTTCCATACCTAATAAGGAGGAAATCAATAATTTCTTAAAAAACGAATATATTATTAATAAATAAAAATAATTATCATGTTTATAATAAATAGCTATTCATTGGCGATTGTATTTTGTTTTTTAACAATGTTATGCTGGGGATCATGGGGAAATACCCAGAAACTTGCCGGAAAAACCTGGAGATATGAGCTCTTTTATTGGGATTATGTAATTGGAGTTTTTCTTCTCTCACTCATTTTTGCTTTTACCCTTGGAAGTATGGGAGAGAATGGTCGAGGATTTATAGAGGATCTTGGTCAGGCAACGTGGAGTAATATTGGAAGTGCTTTTCTTGGAGGTGTTATATTTAATGCGGCCAATATATTACTTTCTACCGCCATCGCAATTGTAGGAATGTCTGTTGCTTTTCCAGTTGGAATTGGGTTAGCCCTCGTTTTAGGTGTAATCATCAATTACGTTGGCTCTCAAAAAGGAGATCCATTGTTTCTGTTTTTGGGGGTAGGACTTGTTGCCATTGCAATAATTATGAATGCTATTGCTTATAAAAAAGCATCGTCAATAAAACAAAAAGTAAGTACTAAAGGAATACTTGTTTCCATTTTAGCGGGAGTTTTAATGTCATTTTTCTACAGATTTGTTGCGCGCTCAATGGATCTGGAAAATTTTGTTAATCCGGCAGAAGGAATGATGACTCCATATACTGCAGTTGTGATTTTTTCACTAGGCATCTTAATAAGTAATTTCCTTTTCAATACAATTTTAATGAAAAGACCTATTAACGGAGAACCAACAAACTACAGAGAATATTTCAAAGGGAAACTGTCAATTCATTTAGTAGGTATCCTTGGCGGAATTATTTGGGGCATCGGAAATTCACTAAATCTGATAGCAGCAGGCAAAGCAGGCGCGGCTATCTCCTACGGCTTGGGTCAAGGTGCTACTCTAGTTGCTGCATTATGGGGTGTGTTCATCTGGAAAGAGTTTAAAAATTCTCCAAAAGGAACGAATGAATTGCTCGTAGCAATGTTTATTGTTTTTTTATTAGGTATTTTTTCTATTATATACGCTGGCGGCTAATGGAACTCAAAATATGTATAAGTGTTTTGGGATATAGTGATTCAAAAAAGTAATTAAATTTTAATTCTACATTAAGCATGAAGTACAAAATAGCTATAACAATTATTTTTTTTACAGTTGTATCTACGGTTTTGGGTTTACAAACCAATGAAAATGTAAGTCTATTAATTGATTGGAAATTTAAGACTGGTGATAGTTCATTATATTCAAAACCCGAATTTGATGATCAATCCTGGAGTAAAATTCAAATTGGTCGTCCCTGGGAAACACAAGGATATTCAAACTATAATGGAACTGCATGGTACCGGGCACATTTAGTTATCCCATCCTCGTTGAAAGACAACAATAAGTATCTTCAATCAGTTCGAATCTCGTTGGGACAGATTGCTGATTCAGATGTAACTTACTTTAATGGAAAGAAAATTGGTGCAACTAATAGTAGAAATGTAGAAAGGACCTATTTAATACCTTTTGACGCAATTAATTGGGACAAGGAAAATGTAATCGCTATAAGAGTACATAATAAAAGCGGTAATGGTGGACTTTATTCTGGTAAATATATTATTTGTGATGCTGCTTTATCAGAAGTCGTATTACTTACGACACATGATATTCCATCCGAATTCACAGCCGATCGTTCGAAGGAAGTTAAAAAATCAATAGATTTTAATTTAAAAGTTCCGGTAAAAAAATTGGATGGGACTCTAAAAATCAAGATTTATGAACCAATACAAGGAAAGACAATTTATTCAGATGAGCAGAATATTGCTATTGGCAGTCAGGCTAATACAACCTATAGTTTTATAGCTGATATAAAAGAGCCGGGAAGATATAGAATTGATTATTCCTTTTCGTCGAAATTTTACCAGGATACTGCCAAATACAACAGCCTCTTTTCATATATTAAAGCAGATCGGAATAATGAAAAGTTCGTGGAACCCATTGTAAAACATACTGTACCAAACAAAGCTAATTCTTTGGCGTTGGAAAATATTAAGCTTTATGGATATTTGAATGAGAGAGTATATGCAAACATTTTTCAACGTTTATTAAAAATTGATGAAACTGGAATTTTAGAAGCTTATTATAATCGTCCAGGAAAACAAACTTGGGTAGGTGAATATACAGGTAAGTATCTTCATGCCGCTAGCCGCGCATGGCGTTACTCAAAAAATGAGCAATTAAAAACTCAAATGGATAGAATCGTTGATATTTTAATTGCCTGTCAGAATAAGGATGGTTATTTGGGAACTTATTTACCTGCTGATTATTGGACAAATTGGGACGTTTGGGCACATAAATATAATATGCTTGGGCTGTTAAGTTATTATTCCGTTACCGGGTGTAAACCGGCTCTGGAAGCATCAATAAAAATGGGCGATTTGTTGTGCCGAACCTTTGGAGAAAAGGAAAACCAATTAAATATTATTAAATCTTCGGGACACGTAGGAATGGCGTCAACCAGTGTACTTGAGCCAATGACAGAGTTGTATCGTTATACAGGCGATAATAAATATCTTGATTTTTGCTATTATATTGTAAAAGCTTATGAGGATGGTCCTAAAATTATTAGCACTTTAAATACGGTTGGCAGAGTCGATAAAGTTGCCAATGCCAAGGCTTATGAAATGATGTCAAATCTTACTGGCATTGTGAAAATGTATCAAGTTACTGGTGATGAGAATTTGATAAAAGCGGCAGATACTGCATGGAACGATATTTCGAAATATCGACTTTATATTACCGGAACGGCAAGTAAAGCAGAATTATTCCAAGACGATTTTGTTTTTCCAGCAAGTAATGATGATCATATGGGTGAAGGATGTGTGACTACAACATGGTTGCAATTTAGTCAATCACTATATAATTTGACTGGAGATTGTAAATATATGGACGAAATTGAAAAAACAATTTACAATCACTTATTGGCTGCCGAAAATCCAGGAACAGGTTGTGTTAGCTATTATACCGCATTACAAGATAAAAAACCATACCGTTGTTCAATAAATGCACATTGTTGTTTGGCAAGTATTCCCAGAGGTATTGCTGCAATTCCTGAGTTAGTTTACACTAAATCTACAGACAACAATGTTTTTTGTATAAATATGTTTACTGCTGGTGAATTTAGCGATAATGTTTTCACTAAAAAAGGGAAAGAAGTGCCGGTCAAATGTGTTATTGATTCAAAATTTCCAGAAGAGGGAAAAGTGATAATTACCTTAAATTCAGCGAAAAAGGCCAATTTTAAG
>CAYRBM010000278.1:0-4829 GCA_964422425.1 uncultured Odoribacter sp. | reverse complement strand
AAAATGGTGGTCAATTTAAACTGGAATCAGGTGGTCAATTTCACCGTTTTTTCCACCCTATATATCGCAATTGCGCCAACTCCTATTGTGGAAAGAACTGTTCCACTACTATTTCTTTTTATCATGGCTTGACTTAATTTGTATAGTTATTTATCTGAAAACAATTTATGCCATTTCCTATATTTTCTAATTCTATATCTTCGTAATAAAAATCAATGCCGTTCAAATCAATATTCTCAAAATTAGTTTGATCAAATCCTGGATTATCAAATATCTTCTCATTAGTGCCAGGCAAGTTCAAAACCAAACTTTTTGCTATTTTATCATTTTCAATCGGGCCATAAATAAAAGCAAGAATTGACACTTCTATATTACGGTATTTGCCTACATTAAATTCAACAACGCTGGTCAAGTTCAATGGCAATTTTAATTGCTCAAGCATATAGGCCCAGTTTTTTAAAACCCTTTTTACTTTATTGATATAAGACAAATTTATCTGATTATTCACTAGTGTATGATAAGCAATTGGATTATTGCTCTCCCCTTTACAATTCTTCGGAAAAATAGTTGTGGTTGGTGACTTTACAATATTATTAAAAAAAATAAAATACAATTTGGGAGAACCTGGCTTGGCTTTATCAAGTAGTTTGTTGATGTCCTTTACTATTGGATAAGAATCTTTTGGATTATTTTTCCTTTCCAACAAAAATCCAGGAAAATTGATGCTGTTGTGTGATTTAAATTCAATCAACAATTCTGGATTATTATTTTTATCAACGACCGCTGCATCAATCTTTTTCCATTCGCGACAAACAAACGAAGTAGAACTACTAGTATAATGATGTAGGTGAATTTGATGAGAAATTGCGTCTCTTAATTGGTGTTCAATTTTAGAGGTCATAGCAAGGAACGCCAATTTATCGTACGGGAAATCAGAATTTATACCTCCAATGATTTTAATTAGATCTACTTTTTCCATAGTTCTTTACTTATGGTTTAAATACAAATGTGCTAAAACTAATAATAGATAATTTCCAGTTGAAAAATTAATTTGAGCAACGTTTTCGATTTTTTTCATGACTTCATCAACCTCCTTCCATTCTCCTCCGGCAATTCGGCAGCTTTGATTTTTTCGATGGTTAATTCAACGTTGTACTGGAAAGTCCGTTTAGTAACCTGTTGAATTTCGGCATCATAAATCAGGTAACCAGCTTCACGATCGTCGTCGCGGGGCTGGCCAATACTCCCGGCACTTATCATGTATCGGCTGCGAGGTTCCAGCTCAAATTTATTCTGTCGGAATCCGGGTCCCCGAATCTGGCCACTGGCTGTCAGTTGATAAATTTCAAATAAATGACTGTGTCCGACAAAGGCAACTTGTTCGTGAAACGATTTGAATGCAAGTTTAAGCGCATGTGCGCTTTGCATGTAAATATATTCGTCAAACAAATCCGGAGGGATGCCATGAGTAAGGTAAATCCCATTTTCATTGATATTAAAAGGTAAATTTTTCAGAAATAAAAAATTATCCGCAGTTATTACCCTTTTTGTATAGTAAATCGCGTTACCGGCATTCCCAACCATTTTTTTAATTTCATTCGTATTAATGCAGGTATAATCGTGATTTCCCATAACACATTTTACCTTTTTCTGCTGAAGCAAATCAATCACTTCATTTGGACTGGCAGCATAACCAACCAAATCGCCGGCACAATAAATAATCTGGACATTCTGATTTTTAATGTCTTCCAGAGCTGCTTCTAAAGCCTCCAAATTGGAATGAATATCTGAAATAATAGCTAGTCTCATCGTTAGTATCCCTTAATTCTGTTCTGAAGACAGCGATTGGCTGTTATTAAGTGAGTAGCCAATACTGTCCACTGACCGTACAAATTCATCTGTATTCTTCTCGAGAAAATGTAATTGCTGTTTCAATAATTTTCGATATAAAGCTGATTCTCCATTGTTTTCAATGTCTGACAATTCCATATCTACTGCATATTCACCTACAAGTTGAGTAATCTGATCCTTCATCATATTCCGGTTATCGGCCAGATATTCACTCATCTTTAACAGCAATTTTTTCTGTTTCAAAAGCGCTTCCTCTGCACAATCTAGTCCGGCACTAATAATTTCCATTGCCTGAGTATTCGTTATATATTCAGGATCATGAATCATTAAATTTGTTGTATGGTCCTCCATCTGAAAAACAGCCGGGATAGGGCCCATTCCACAGTTCTTCAATAGATCACAAACGAACTTTGTTGCTTTCTTAATATCAGATTCAGATCCATTAGTTAGGTTTTCGGGGCCAAAAACCAACCTTTCAGCAGCATATCCACCCAACAGGACAGCAACCCGATCGACTATTTCACCTTTTGAAATATATTCCCACCGCATTTTAGTATAAACAAAACCCCGATTATCAGACCCAGAGGTTGAAGAATAGATAATCTCCGGAATACACTTTAACAACACGGCTGAAAGTACAGCGTGACCACTTTCATGTACTGCGCAAATCGCCTGCATTTCATCCTTTTTATTTTTCCGTAGTTTCGAAAGATTCAATACCATTCGTTCCTGAAAATGATAAATTTCTGTGCCCTCTGTAAAAAATCTGAAATTCATCATTTTATTGCAAAAACTAATTTTAACCAGGTCAACAGATGCCTCCGCCTGAATCAGGTGATAAATGATCTTTGGAATCTGAGTATTGACCAACTGATGAATAGTCGAAAACAGTGGCCGGGTTCCCTGAGTGGGATAAACACCTTCATTATACAACAATTGGCTAACTGTATCTTCGAATTCCAAATGAATCCCAAACTGGTATTTCACTTCACTTTTTATTTTCTGTAATTCCAGTTCGATAAGCCTGAAAAATGACTGTTCATTTAATGAGGGATAAATAATGTGGTTATTACCCAACCGGGCAATTTGTTCGCTGCGGAATCTTTGCTTCAACGCTTTTTTAATTTGGGGCAAAGTAATCTTCAGTGATTGTTCATGAAAATCATTAGCGCTGATGTCCGTATCAAAATTGTGACTCATTGTATATGCCTCGTCGAGATTGCCTACTATAAAAACCAATGAATGAGAGCAATCCAGATACTTTGTCGACATAGCATTCAAAACAATTTTTTTGAGAAATTCAACTGTTTGCCAGCCATTCATTGTTTTTAATGTTTCCCGCACGTCGGACTGCAGTGCAAAATGTTCGCGATATAATTCAAAAATAGATGAATGAAATTCTTCTGGCACAAAAAATAGTTCAGACTTTTCCACATTCATTTGTCTTCGCCTTGAGCCTGCTGATTCAAGGCCCATTTCGATTTTATAAATGGAATGATTGCCCTCGACCATGCCATTTGTTGCAATTACTCCACGATGAAGCAACTGAGCCAGCTTTATCTGTAACTGATGTATTTCATTTAGCTGGTAAGAATACTGTATTAAGGGTATCTTCCCAGTATCAAGTAATTCCCAAAGATATTGATAGTTGGTTCGACGCTCATTCCCCTCTTCGTTTATGGTTCGAACGTTTTGAAACTCATCAAAAAGCATAATGAAATCCTGTCCATTCTGCTTCTCATACAATTCACCAATTGTTTCTTTAATATTCCTGTCATACTCTGACAGATTAAATGGATAGAAATGCTTCGAAAAATCAAGATGTTGAATGAGTCTGTTGATCAGCGAAGTTTTACCTACTCCGGTTAGCCCCCATAAATTGATGACCACGGGTTTCTTTTGGAGCTTTGGAAAATAAAACCAATAACTGAACGACTCAATTAAATCATCAATTACGGAGTCTAGCCCCACAAATTCCGATTTCAGTATTTCTCTGGTATTTTCAAGTCGGCTCTTTTTTTCAAAAATGTCACTCTTCAAATCGGTGGATAGATTCTTCATTGCTAAATTTTTGGACAAAAGTAGAATCTGCCCTACGCCAGAATATGACGCACCAAAGCACTTTTTTGAACTCTAATATTTTGCGGCCGAATCAAGAAGAATTTCTTTTACTGTATTTCGTAACCATTGTGGCTGTATTATGGTAATCCGGTTGCAATAATTCAGCATCAGCTGAATAAATTCATTGTTAGGCATAATCGTCAATGCAAATCGGAACTCATCATCATTATCAACCAATGTAGTAAAACTTGGGTGCCACGGAAGACTTTTCATGTATCGACCCTGTTCAGCGGTGGTCGAAATGACAATAGTTTGGATAGGCTGCTCCTGATATGGCAACAATGAGATTCCGATTATGTGCTCAAATCGCTCTGCCGAATTAAAATTTTTTGGTATGTGAAAATACTGATCGACTAAAATAAGATTTTGAATTCGCTCAATTCCAAAAATACGATAGTCGTTGTAAAAAGGGACAAAACCAAACAGAAACCATCGCTGCTTATATTCTTTCAGCAAGTAGGGATACACCTCATAATTTCGGGTAACACCGGTCTGAAAGCTGGTGTGATCAAACTTTATTACCTGTTGCTTTCGGGTTGCCAATACTAGGTTTCGTAGCCAATGTACACCAGTTAATTGATCCGAAGAATCAAACGAAATATATTTCAATGTTTTCACACCATCTTTAAACGAATCGATCATGACCTGCGCCGAAATTGATAACTCGAAAAAGCGAAGAATGAATTCCATGTTCAGACTTGCCTCTTTATCAATAAAATATCCATTTTTTGCCTTATCATACTTGATTTCGATAGCAAATTCGTTTCGAATATCCTCTATATCCCGCTGAAAAGTACGAAAAGAAACATGAAGGCCTTCAGCATCGAGCATCTTCATAATCTCACTTCGCGATGGTC
>CAYRBM010000277.1:0-4860 GCA_964422425.1 uncultured Odoribacter sp. | reverse complement strand
CTGATGTTAGCGCCTGGCCTTAATTGTTATGGTTTGTTGTCTGTCAAATTTAATTAAACTTTTCAAACGAGGCAATGTCCTGACTTGGTGCGGTTGGATGAATTGCAGGAAGGCTCTTTTGCAGCCTTTGGATTATTAGGGTTGGCTCGTGTGGGCTGCAAATGTGCCTGATAGCGGAGGGATGGGGCGTATGCCGATGCAGGATCAATGTGTTTGAAGATAAGGTAACGGGGCCGAGGTAAGCTAATTTCTCATTTAGTCAGACTCTCACTAAGAAGTAATAAATCAATAATCCTTGAAATGAATCATTTGGCGGTTATAGCCTGCAAAAATGCCAACTCCGTTGGTTATGTTTGAGTACACTTCAATAATCGAGGCAAACGGATTTTCTTTGTTTTCAACTTGTTTGATATATGTTTTCTGGTACTTGTAATAATCTTCACTCATTCCTACTACTTCAAGCCAGTATTCTTCTTTAAAGTCGGTTTGGCTTCCTTTGTTCATCACCGGGATGTATGTAACAAAAAGGCTTACCTCTTTCAATCCAGAATATTCACCCAAGATATTGAATATGTCTTTTGAGACATTGTTAAACCCAATGCTGTTCGAGAATAAATAGCCGGTTCGAAAGGAATCTTCATTCCGGGTTGTTACTTTTATTTCTTTTAGTTTTGAAGTTATATCAACATTGTATGGAGGTTCATATTTTTCGGCGATTTTACGGATTATTACCCAATAGTCGTAACTGCTCATACTTACACCGATTAATTTTCCCAACTCGCTTAAATAATTTTCGGGAAATTTCATTTCTCGCAGGGCTGATATAGTTTCTTGCGTAACCAAATACCGTTTATATCCCCATTTAGTATTAAAGGTAGATAGCCTGAAACGAACGAAGTTGGCCGGATCGTTCCCTTCAATCCTGAAATCTAAAGGTAAGACAAAGTAATCGCTCAGGTTCGCGTTTGAATAGTAAACCGTGTTCTGAGTCGATGGCTTTATATCGGTAATGATTGGTTTTACCGGGATCGAGCTTTGTGAAGTGATTGTATTTCCTTTAGAGTCACGGACAATCAGTCTGTATTGAATTCCGCTTATTGGTTTCTCATTTGAACCATAAATGCCGTCTTTAAAATATTCCAGATGGATGGTGTCTTTGTTTTCGGGAACAACGACAACACGGGCATCATCAACGTACGAATCAGATTTATCGCTATATGATCTTATCCGGGTCAAAGTCACTTTCCATGTCTCATCTTCCGAAAAGAGGCAGTTGACCACCATGGATTGATCTGGTTTTTCGTATGGCAATTCCAGGTCTTTGGTGCAGGACACCAAAAAGAAAAGGAGTATAAGAATTAAATTTCTTTTCATGGCTGAGGGCTTAAAAACTGATTCGGTAACTGATTGAAGGAATGATCGGGAATAAGGAAAACTGTTTCAGCCCGGTTGTGCCATCAGGCTTCGTTTTGGTCGAAATAAAGTACGGATTCTGACGTGAATACACATTGTAAACACTTAACGATAGCGCCTTTTTCTTTCCATAAGACTCCCATTCTTTGGTAAATCCAATATCCAGCCGGTGGTAGGCAGGCAGGCGCACCCCATTAATCCTGGGATAATACTGGATTCGATCGGTGTTAACCGGATTGCCTGTAAGAAGATCAGTAGTTTCATTGTTCAGGTTATTGGGGAACCCGGAATAGTCGAGCCCGGAATAGGTAGCCGGGGCCCCCGATTGATAAGTCCACGTAGCCGAAGCCGACCAGTCGTTGCTTAATTTCATGATGATTCCCAGGTCGAGCTTATGCCGCCGGTCATACTGATAAGGAAACCACCGGCCTTTGTTGATGTCGTCAAATTTCCGTTCGTTCCAGGCGAGTGTATAGCCAATCCAGCTTTCCAGTCTCGAATTACTGTACCGGGCTTCAGTTTCCAGTCCCCAGGCGCGGCCTTTTCCCGTTGTGATTTTTTGCTCCCAATTTTGGTCAACATCCAGAATACCATCTCCTTCGGTGAAAGAGATCACATTATTCAACCGTTTGTAATACCCTTCTATCGAGAGCTTTATTCCTGATGGAACCGTTTTTTTTATTCCTGCTGAAAAAATGTCGGAAGTTTCGGGCTGTATCAGTTTAGTCGAGGGAACCCAAATATCAGTGGGTAAACCTACATTGCCGTTCGACAGAAGATGGATGGGCTGGGTCATTACCGCGTAGGAAGCCTGGTAGCTCGTATTTTCGTTTGGCCTGAATGTAGAACTAAAACGTGGTTCAACCGCAAAATATGTTTTTTGGTTGTGAATAGTGTAAAATGCGTTACGCAAACCCATCGTAAAGCTTAGCTTCTCACCGAGGGTTATTTTTTTATCTACATAAAGCCCGTAATCCAGACTCGATATCTCTCCGCTCGAATTTTTATTGGTTCCTTCATCTCTGGACACCTGTTGTTTGCCTGGCAAATAATTGCTGGCGCTGGCAAACAGCCCGACTTGAAATGGATGATTGGAATTGCCGTAAACATCCAGATCGGTTTTCAGTCCAACTGTCCGGATATGCGATTGGTAGTCGAGCTTGAAATCACTTTTCGAAACATCGCTGCCAATAACGGTTTCTGTATTTGATTTAAATAAATCGCCGTAATTGAAGATGCTCCCGCTCAATGTTGTATTTACAAAAAGTTTGGGATTCAGTTGGGAGTTTAGTTTCAGCGCGGTCATCACATTTCCCCAGTGCAAGGCTCCTGAAGTTTTTTGAGTTTCTTCCTTCTCCATCGTTTTCTGGTGATCACGGTATTCAAAAGTCAAATTGTCTCTACCTGAATAAAAGCTCCAGTAAACGTGGTTTTTATCGTTCAGCTTTACATTTACTTTCCCGTTCATGTCATAAAATCCATACGATGGAATGGCTTGCTCGTCCGCATTTAGTTGGGCAACCTTGGCGACACCTTTAAAAACAAGATCAAGCAAGGTTCGGCGAACAGAAAAGAAATACGATGATTCACCTTTTTTGATGGGTCCCTCGGTGGTAAACTGGCTTGAGATGAGTCCCAAATTGATACTGGTTTCACGTTTAAATTTATTACCATCTTTCATCCGTAAATCAACCACCGAAGAAAGCCGTCCTCCGTATCGCGCCGGAAAACCGCCTTTGTAAAAATCGATGCTTTGGATGGCTTCGGGTGTGAAAACAGACACAAAGCCAAACAAATGCGAAACGTTGAACAAGGGGACATCATCCAGTAAAATAAGGTTTTGGTCGGGGCTTCCGCCACGAACGAAAATTCCGGCGCTGCCTTCACTTCCCTGTTGAACTCCCGGAAGAATCATCAGGCCTTTTAGCACGTCTTTTTCGCCCATCAGCGAAGGTAGTTTGGCCAATGTTTTAGCTGACAGCTTAACGTGCCCCAAATCGCTGTTGTCAAATACCTGCCTGGTATCGCTTCCCTTCACAACAACCTCGTCGAGTTTATTGTCCGATTTCAGCGCAAAGTATAGCGTTGTATCGGCGTGCAGCAAGATTGTCTTTGTTTGAACTTCGTAGCCAACAAATGAAGCTTTTAACGCAATATTTCCTTCCGGAAGGGAAATACTGAAAAAGCCAAAACGGTTTGTAAGGGTTCCGGTGCCGGTTTGATGATTGTAAACCGTTGCCGAATAAAGTCGTTCGCCGGTTTGAGCATCGGTAACAAAACCCGAGATTGTTCGCATTTGCTGGGCTGCCAGCGAAAACGGAAGAAGAAAAGTAAGGAGAAGAATAAATCGCATGTTATTTTATTTGCCAGATGGGGTATGAGAGGCTGAGTTGAAGCATGTTATTGCGGTTAATCGATCCGTTAAAATGACCATCGGCTTTCATTGTTCTGTCGCCAAAACCCTGGTCTTTAAATCCTTTTATGTAATTGACCGACCATTTTAGCTTATGCTTCTGACTGCCGAATCCAAGCGTCCAATTATATTCAGGCTTTTCATTTACCGCTTCGTAATTCATTAGCCAGGTCGACTCAATACCTCCACGAATAAAAAAGCTTTTACTTAACAGCATTTGAAGATGAATTGGAATGATGATATAATGCATAGGAAGTTTATCCCAACCTTCAACATTAGCTGATCCGTATCCGTATGGACTATAATTACCATCATTTCCAGAATAAACCACATAATGCTGTTGCATTTGTTTGTAGCGGTACGCTAAACCAATGTCGGCGGAGAATCGCCAAAAAATGTTTCGGGATGCATAAACGCCAATCCCGGTTCCAAATCCGGCTTTGGTTGCCCAATCGCGACCATCTGTTCTGTGTGGTATAAACCATGAGCCTTCGGTGGTAATTCCAAATTCGGTTTTGGACTGCGCCAAAACTGAACCGAGAAAAAAACAAAGGAATCCCAATACAAGTAAAAGTTGTTTCATTCTGGTTGTCTTTATTAGTTGTTGATTTTGTTAACCAAACATAGGTAAACAAAATATACGATGTCTGTTAATTAATGCAAATAAAATAGAAAAATAGTTTTGACAATTTCATCGGACTGTTTCCTCCAAATAAATCTTTACATGAGTAACTCGAAAAAAAAGGAAAATATGCGTGGATGAATGATTGGCTTATTCCTCCTGATTTAAGTAAATGTTTCATTGCCGATAAAGCACAATCGGAGCATGTGGGCAGCAAGTAAAGCAAGTGTGTTGAAGCGAAGTGACGGACACAGGGTTGGGCTGCTATACTTTTGCTTTTGTGCGTTGAATTGTTTCATTCGTTTTTTTGAAGTTTGTCTACCCATTGTCAATGCGCTGTCTTTTTTGGCTTGGCGCTAACGTTTTGCAGCTACCCGAAGGGCGGGACTTTTACCACAAAACTTGATTTGAA
>CAYRBM010000276.1:0-4936 GCA_964422425.1 uncultured Odoribacter sp. | reverse complement strand
TTTAAAGGTTATGAAGACGGTACTTTCGAAATGGGAACTGCCGCTTTCGAAAAACGCGGTATTGCGGTAAGCGTGCCAGAGTGGCAGGCTGAAAACTGTATTCAGTGTAACCAGTGTGCTTATGTTTGTCCTCACGCTGCCATCCGTCCGTTCCTCATCAACGAAGAAGAAATGGCGAAACTGCCGGAAGGAACTGCAACATTATCAGCTGTTCCGAACAAACAATTCCCGAACCTGAATTTCCGTATCCAGGTAAGCGTACTCGACTGTACAGGTTGCGGCAACTGTGCCGATGTTTGTCCGGCTAAAACCAAAGCTTTGGAAATGAAACCACTTGGTTCGCAGGAAGCAGAAATCAGCCGTTGGGATCACTTTGCTAAAAACGTCAGCTACAAAGAAAAAGTAGTTGAAAAGAATAAATCGGTTAAAAACTCGCAGTTTGCACAGCCACTGTTCGAATTCTCGGGCGCTTGTGCCGGTTGCGGTGAAACACCGTACATCAAACTCATTTCGCAGTTGTTTGGCGAACGCATGATGGTATCGAATGCCACCGGTTGTTCTTCCATCTACGGCGGATCGGCTCCTTCAACTCCTTATTGCAAACACAACGAAAGCGAAAAGGGTATTGCATGGGGTAACTCACTGTTCGAAGACAACGCCGAATACGGTTTCGGTATGGCTGAAGGTGTCGCTGCACAGCGCGACCGCATTGAAATGATCATGAAAAATGCGATTGCCGGCGATGCAACCGATGCTGAAAAAGAAGCTTTCCAGGCTTGGATCGACAATAAACTGAATGCTGAAACAACCGAAGCTGTATCGGCCAAAGTATTGGAAGTTCTCGCCGGAAGTTCAGCCAGCTACGCCAAAGAAATCGTTGGACTGAAACAATACCTGGTGAAAAAATCACAGTGGATCTTCGGTGGTGACGGATGGGCTTACGACATCGGTTACGGAGGTTTGGATCATGTGTTGGCATCGGGTGCCGATGTAAACGTTTTGGTAATGGATACCGAAGTTTACTCAAACACCGGTGGCCAGGCATCGAAATCGACTCCGGTTGGTGCTGTAGCAAAATTCGCCGCTTCAGGAAAACGCATTCGTAAAAAAGACTTGGGTGTAATGGCTATGTCATACGGCTACGTGTACGTTGCACAGGTTGCTATGGGCGCCAATCAGTCTCAATACCTGAAAGCCATCCGCGAAGCAGAAGCATATCCGGGACCATCTCTCATCATTGCTTACTCGCCATGTATCAGCCACGGATTGAAAGCTTCAATGGGTAAATCGCAACTCGAAGAAAAACTGGCAGTTGAAGCAGGCTACTGGAGCTTATACCGCTACAACCCGCTTCTGGAAGAAGAAGGAAAGAACCCGTTTGTAATGGATTCAAATGCTCCGGACTGGTCGAAATTCCAGGGTTTCCTTGCAGGAGAAGCACGTTACAGCTCACTCAAAAAAGCATTCCCCGAAGTGGCCGACGAATTATTCAAAGCCGCCGAAGAAAATGCAAAATGGAGATACAATAGTTATCAGCGCATGGCTGCAATGAATTTCGCAGCTGCTGAATAAAAAACCAATCGCTATAGTTCAAAAACTCCGGATGATTCGCTCTCCGGAGTTTTTTTATGCCCTGAATTTTATACTTTTACATAAACTAAATCTTATCCAACCATGCAACGACGAAATTTTTTAAAAAGCACGGCAACGATAGCTGCCGTTGCAGCCAAAGGAACAACACTCTCAGCAGCTAATCTTCCAGCCAAAGACAAGGAATTTTATGAATTCCGGATTTACCAGCTAACCGGTGGTGGCGCTAAAAACACTCTGAAATCATACCTCACCGAAGCTTTGCTTCCTTTATTCAATAAGCTAAACATCAAACTAGGCGCTTTTGAGGAATACGATAAAGAAGACCCGCCTAAAGTTTACACGCTTTTCGCTTATCCGTCAGCAGAAGTTTATTTTAAACTTCAAAAAGAAATGGCTACCGACTCAGCTTATCAGGCTGCAGCCAAAAACTATTTCGAATTGCCCGCTGCCAAACCGGTTTTCGAACGCTACGAAACATTCCTGATGGAAGCTTTCGATGGCATTCCCAGCCTGAGGACTCCCGACAAAAAACGCGGATTGCTCGAACTCCGCACTTACGAAAGTTACAACGAGGATGCCGGTCGCCGCAAAATTGCCATGTTTAACGACGAAGAACTTCCCCTGTTTGACAAAGTCGGTTTACACCCGGTTTTCTTCAGCAAGATATTGGCCGGAAAATACATGCCTGCCCTGATGTATATGCTTTGGTTCACCGACATGACCGAACGCGACGCCAACTGGAAAAAATTTGGCGACAGTCCGGAGTGGAAAGCGATGTCGGGCAAAGCAATTTATGCCGACACGGTAAGCAAAGTAAGAAAGAAATTCCTTGTTCCAACCGATTATTCACAGATCTAATGATTCCGGCAAAATATAAAATTCTGGTTCTGGCAGCCGTTGTTTGGTGCAGCGGCTGCACCAGCACCCGCTACCTCACCGATCAAACTAGCATCGACAGGCAGCATGATATGCGGTCAAATCGGGTTGGTAAAAACGTTGCTGAAGGATGCATGAATATGTCATTCATGGCACTTGCTGCAATTTTTAATACCGAATTTGAACCTGTAGAAAGCGAACGTGAATTCAAAAGAATTACACTCAAAAATGAATCAACCGATTCGCTTTACGTGAACATGGTTACCGATATTGTGTGGAAAGAAACCGGTTATTGCGACATCATGGGAATTGCTCTTCCGGCCGGAGCCAGCCAAAAACTGCTGGTTCCCTACCCTGCCGCTTACAATGTGTATTTTCGGACTTCAACTTCGGAAGAAGAAAAACTGGAAATCAGAACCGACAGTAGAAAAAGACAGTTCAAGCTCAAATCGGGAATGAACATTCTTAAATGAAAGGCCACATACTATTCGTGCGTATGGAGGCCGCATTCCTTCTTTGAGTTGTCTTCCCACCACCAGCGACCGGCCCTGAAATCTTCTCCGGGCAGGATGGCCCGTGTACAAGGTGCACAGCCAATGCTCACAAAACCACGATCGTGCAACACGTTGTAAGGCACATTATTTTCGCGAACATATTTTTGGCAATCTTCCAGTGACCAATTGAGCAAAGGTTGAAATTTGATCATTTTAAAACCCGGGTCCCAAATAAAAAAATCAAGATCGTGGCGGTTCTCCGACTGCGAAGCTCTCAACCCGGTAATCCAGCATTCCATCCCGCTTAGTGCACGCCCAAGTGGTTCAACTTTACGGATATGACAACATTCTTTTCGGTTTTCAAGCGACTGATAAAAACTCAGAGGGCCTTTTTCAGTAAGCATTTTCTCAACAGCTTCGTGCTTTGGATAATAAACCTGAATGGTTTTACCGTAGCGCTCCAAAGTCCGGTTAAACACTTTATAGGTTTCTTCAAAAAGGCGGCCTGTATCCAGGGTTACCACCCGAATTGAAATATTATTGCGGAATATCATATCGGTGATAATCTGATCCTCAATACCCAGACTGGTAGTAAAAACAGTTCGTTCAGGGAATTGTGAACTAACCAGCCGGAGCATACTGACCAGATTCGATTCATCAACCTTTTTATTTAGTTCTGAGATGATATTTTGATCAACCATAGCGATTTGCTTTTTAATTTCATTCAATTTATCTTGCCGGCAAATATTAAAAAGAAAACTCAAAAATTATCAAAAAGACTTCTGAAATATTGCCTGATGCTTTTATCAGACGCATAAAAGAACAGTTTCCATCCGATTTTGAACATTTTATTGAATCGCTAAATCAAAGTTCAGCCATCAGTATCCGGATCAACCCCAAAAAATTCCATCACCCAACTCAGCAGGAGCAGATTTTATGGAGCAATTTTGGCTATTTTTTAAAGGAACGTCCTTCGTTCACATTGGATCCAATATTTCATTCAGGAGCCTATTATGTGCAGGAGGCCAGTTCGATGTTCCTGGAGCAAGCGTTTCAGCAAATCAAAGCGCAAGGAAACCTGAACGTTTTGGATTTATGTGCAGCTCCGGGTGGCAAATCCACACATTTGCTCTCTTTACTCGATAATTCCGACTTGTTGGTTGCCAATGAAGTTATCCGGTCAAGAGTGCCCATTTTAGAGGAAAATATTCGGAAATGGGGACATCAGAATGTGGTTATCAGCAGTAATGATCCGTCTGATTTTGGAAAGCTGGAAGGATTTTTTGATGTTGTGGTGGTGGATGCCCCTTGCTCGGGCGAAGGTCTTTTCAGGCGAGATGCTTCGGCCATAGAACAATGGTCGCCCGAAAACACCAGTCTGTGCGCGATCCGGCAACGGCGCATTCTTGCCGATATCTGGCCCACGTTAAAAAACGGAGGATATCTGATATACAGTACCTGCACTTTTAATCCTGAAGAAAATGAGGAGAACCTGAAATGGTTAGCACAAAACAATTCCATTGAAAGTATTCGGATTCCGGTGAGTAGTTTTGAGGGAATTGAAGAAGCAACTTTCGGAGGACTTTATGGATACCGTTTCCTTCCGCACAAAGTAAAAGGAGAAGGCTTTTTCCTCACACTAATTCGTAAAAATGAGGGAAAAGAAAGTTTCTCTATGCCCAAAAAGTCAAGGCAAAAACCGGAACTACTACCCAAACAATTTTCTGAGGTCAGGAACTGGCTAAATAGTCAGGAATCGGAATATTTTTTCAGAAATGACCAGATATTTGCATTTCCGGCAAAGAAAACAGAACAACTTAACTCGCTTACTGATCAACTGAGAATAATTAGCGCTGGCTTACCAATTGCACAAAACAAGAAAAATGATCTGATTCCGGAACATACGCTTGCACTATCAGTCGATTTAAATTCATCCGCCTTTCAATCAATTGAAATTGGTCTGCAGGACGCCT
>CAYRBM010000275.1:0-4941 GCA_964422425.1 uncultured Odoribacter sp. | reverse complement strand
AAACTGGTAGTCACGCAAATACAAATCAATTTATTTTCTATACCCTCAAATCAACTGGTATTCCAACGATCAGTATCAAGCAAAAAATCAGGAAACAGGTTCGCAGTTCAAGTCGAAATGACGCCTTCAAAAACAAAGAGAGGCCATCGTTTGATGACCTCTCTTTGATCGTTTATGCGAGATACAGAACTATTGCATTTCAAATTTATACATTCCCAGGTCGCTCAATTCCGACGAGCGAATGACTTCGGCATGTGCTTTCACCTGTCCTTTGGCGAAACTGATGTAGTTTTTGGCCGATTTCAGGAACGAAGCATCGCGGTTGGTATCGATTAACAACAGGTAACTCATAATAATATGACCTGCCATTTCAACCAGGCGGCGAGCATGGAAGTCGATGAATTCATTGTCTTCCAAACTGGTTACTTTCTTCACTGCTTGTTCATAATCATCGGTCAAAATAATTAGCATACGGCGCAGGTATTCGTATTCAGGAGCAAGCTTGGTGGCTTCATAAACCCGAATCTGGCTCAAATAAGCGCCTGTTGTCACGCCACGAATAGCAGCAACCACCTGTAACTGCGTGGTTCCTTCGTAAATGGAAGTAATACGGGCATCACGATAAATGCGTTCAACCGGGTAATCTTTCATAAATCCTGAACCTCCGTGAATCTGAACCGCATCGTAGGCCAACTGGTTACAATACTCACTCGACATCCCTTTGGCCAGTGGAGTATAAATATCAGCCAGTTTCTGGTACATTTTCAGGTCGTCGCGCTCTTCTTTTTCAAGCTTGCGCTCTTCCGAAATGTGCATATAGGTTTTATACATGTCAACAAAACGGGCAGTTTCGTACAACAACGTGCGCGAAGCGTCCAGTTTTGCCTTCATCATCGATAGCATTTCATATACGGCGGGGAACCGGATAATTGCCTTTCCAAATTGCGTGCGCTCTTTGGCATACGCCAATGCTTCGCGATAAGCCGATTCGGAGACGCCCACCGATTGCGCGGCAATTCCTAAACGAGCACCGTTCATCAAGGCCATCACGTATTTAATCAAACCCATTTTGCGGTCGCCAACCAGTTCTCCGGGGGCATCTTTAAACACCAATTCGCAAGTTGGCGATCCGATGATACCCATTTTATGCTCGATGCGGCGAACAGTTACGCCCCCATCGCGTTTGTCGTAAATAAACATCGACAAGCCGCGGCCATCTTTTGTGCCGGGCTCTGAACGTGCCAATACGAGCGAAATATCTCCATCGCCATTGGTGATGAAACGCTTCACCCCATTCAGCAACCAAGTGCCTTTCTTGTCGTCCCATGTTGCTTTCAGCTGCACGGCCTGAAGGTCGGAACCAGCGTCTGGCTCAGTCAGGTCCATCGCCATTGTTTCGCCTGAACACACGCGGGGAAGATATTTCTCTTTTTGTTCTTCGGAAGCAAATTCGTTGATGGTTTCGGCGCAATCCTGAAGCCCCCAAATGTTTACAAATCCGGCATCGGCGCGCGAAACAATGTCGGCAGCCATGATGTATGGAACAATCGGGAAGTTCAATCCATCGTACTTGCGTGGAAGCGACATCCCCATTAAACCTGCATTGCGCAACGCCTGAATGTTCTTTTCAGTTCCGCTGGCGTATTGCACGTGTCCATCAATTACCTGCGGTCCTTCGGCGTCGATGCTTTCGGCATTGGGAGCAACAATGTCGCCACAAATTTCGCCAACTACTTCCAAAACTTTGTCAAAACTATCGAATGCATCCTCATAATCCATCGGAGCATAGTCGTATTTTTGTTTTTCAGTGAAATTCCGTTCTTTCAGCCGAACAATTTTCTCCATCAGCGGATGGCTCAAATGGAATTTCAGGTCCTTATTGTCAGTATAAAAATTAGCCATTTTCGTAATATTAAGTCATTAGAAAAAAGTCATTGGGAAAGGATTATTTGCATTAGCCATCGGATTCTTCGTTTCCTAATGACTAATAACCCTTTCTTATTTTGTATTTGCTTTATAATATTTAATCATCTTCGGAAGGATTTCAGCTACGTCGCCAGTGATCACATAGTCGGCAATCGCGTTAATCGGTGCTTCAGGATCGGTATTAATGGCAATAATTTGCGCTGATTCTTCCATTCCGGCGCGATGCTGAATCTGACCAGAAATTCCACAAGCAATGTAAAGTTTCGGGCGAACGGTTGTTCCGGTTTGACCAATCTGTCGTTCATGCTCGATGTATCCGGCATCAACTGCTGCACGAGACGCGCCTACTTCACCGCCCAAAACTTCGGCCAATTCGAAAAGCAAGTTGAAATTTTCTTTCGAACCAACGCCATAACCACCGGCCACGATGATCGGAGCACCTTTAATATTTACTTTGCTCTTTTCCATGTGGCGTTCGATAATCTGAACCACAAAATCGGCGTCGCTTACATATTTCGAAACATCGAGTTTTACGAGTTCCCCTTTGTACTTCGGATCGTAAATTTCTTTCTTCATTACTCCCTCCCGAACTGTAGCCATTTGCGGGCGACAATCAGGATTGATAATTGTAGCAATAATATTTCCGCCAAAAGCCGGACGAATTTGATAAAGCAGGTTTTCGTATACTTTTCCCTGCTTTTTGTCTTCATGATTTCCGACAACCAAGCTAGTACAGTCAGCTGTTAAACCGCTATGCAGAGCCGACGAAACGCGGGGTCCCAAATCGCGACCGATGGAAGAAGCTCCCATCAACGCAATTTGTGGTTTTTGCTCTTCGAATAATTTAACAACAATGGAAGTATGTGGTAAGGTTGAATAAGGAGACAACCGTTTATCGTCGGCTACATAAAGTACATCAACTCCATAAGGGAAAATATCTTTGCCAATGTTATCGAGCTGATGCCCGATAGCAATTGCTTCCAATTTACATTTTAGCTCATTGGCTAAACTTTTACCTTTGGTCAGCAACTCCTGGCTAACCTCGGCAATTTGTCCGTCTTCTATTTCGCAATAAACAAATACGCTGTTCATAATTCTTGAATATATAGGTTAACCAATAGTATGACTTGCAATTAATTCTTTCATCAAAGCATCGATATCGTCGTCAGAAGAAGTTATTACTTTTGCTTCTTTAGCCTGAAGAACTACATTCTCAACAGTTTTAACTTTTGTTGGAGAGCCAGTAAGACCTAATTCCTCCGGATTTGATTCGATGTCGCCAACAGTCCACTCCACAATGTTCAGGTATGGGCGATCGTTATACAGATGCAAATAATCTTCGTTTGAATTCTGCAGTTCGGTCACGGTTTTGGCGTGTTTGTATTTCATCAGCAATTTGGCATTGCGGGCACGGCAATCAGGAGCACTACCGTTAACCGTAATCACCAGCGGCATCGGACAACTCACTGTCTCAACTCCACGTTCGAGACGGCGTTTGGCAACTACTTTACCTTTTTCGATTGCTTTAATTTCTTCGACATACGTCACCTGTGGAATACCTAATTTTTCTGCAACCTGTGGACCAACCTGAGCGGTGTCGCCATCGATAGCCTGACGACCGGCAATAATAACATCAAATTTACCAATCCGCTTGAGAGCCTGCCCAAGCGCATAGGAAGTTGCCAGGGTATCGGAACCTGCAAAAGCACGGTCAGTCAGCAATATTCCATCGTCGGCTCCACGAAACATACCTTCACGAATGATCTCTGCGGCACGACCTGGTCCCATTGTCAGGATTGTAATAGTTGTTCCTGGGAACGAATCCTTGATCCGGAGCGCTTGCTCCAAAGCATTTAAATCCTCAGGATTAAAAATAGCCGGCAGAGCAGCCCTGTTAACGGTGCCATCGGCTTTCATTGCATCTTTGCCAACATTTCGGGTATCGGGAACCTGCTTGGCAAGAACGATAATTTTATAACCTTTCATGAGTGTTCTATTGATTTAACAAATTTTATTTTCAAATCTGGATATCGTGAGCGATGCAAAATCCTTCGCAGAAAACGATATTTCACACCAACTCATTTTTAAAGGGAAGCAAATATAGATATTCACGCCAAAGAAATCAAGCCATTAAAGGGTTAGTCCCTTTCATTAAAATAGATAGCACTGACCCATTTACAATAAATTGGGAATTATTCTAAAACTAGCGTCCTGTAAGGCTTACAGGCAAAGCGATTAAAACAATCAACCCTATTTTTCAAAAAATCCTTTTCAATTTGGAATGGTGATAATTTATAATGAATTTAAGTAAAAAAGCCAGTCGTTTAGTAAGTCAGATATTCTTCATTTTGAAACAGCTAAAAAAAGCGCTCTCCGTTTCCGAAGAGCGCTCAGGCTACATATCAATAAATCTTATTGCAGGAAAGAAATTAGCACACCAGCCGCAACTGCCGAACCAATAACTCCTGAAATATTACTCGACATACAATACTGCAAAATGTGATTTGAACTATCGTACTTCAGTGCAATATCGTTGGCCACACGCGAAGCCATTGGAACCGCGCTTAAACCGGTAGCTCCGCAAAGCGGATTGATTTTCTTTTTGGTGAACAGGTTAGTCACTTTTACCCCGATTATTCCGCCAAAAATTGAAACAGCGAAAGCAAGGAAACCTCCAACAACAATCATGATGGTTTTGAAATCGAGGAAAACTTCGGCAGTCATCGTTGCACCAACTGATAGCCCCAGAAAAATGGTTGCGGTATTTAGAATTGATCCGGTAGCAGCTTCACTTAAACGGGCGACATTCACGCCAATTTCCTTAATCAGGTTCCCGAAAAGTAACATACCTAAAAGCGGAACAGCCGACGGCACAAAAATGGAGATAATAATACCCATTACGATCGGGAAAGCAATTTTCACTGCGCGAAGATTTTTAATCTTCAACGTTGACGGATATTTTTTATCCATTTCCTTCATGTGAATCTTAAGTTCCTTTTCAGAACAGGTTAATTT
>CAYRBM010000274.1:0-4951 GCA_964422425.1 uncultured Odoribacter sp. | reverse complement strand
ACCACTTGCCACGTGTATTTTGGCAAAGTGATGGGAGCTACGCCAAACGGTCGCATGGCCGGGAAGTCGATTTCCGACGGAACCTCGCCATCGCACGGAGCCGATACCCACGGGCCTTCGGCAGTGATTAAATCGATGACCAAATTCGACCAGGTAAAATCAGGCGGAACTTTGCTCAATCAGCGTTTCCTGCCAAGTTTGCTGAGCAAAGAGGAAGATATCCGCAAATTGGGGCACCTCATCCGCAGTTATTTTACGCTGGGCGGACACCACATTCAGTTCAACATTGTGGATACTGCAACTCTGAAAGCGGCACAGGCTTGTCCATCAGACTACAAAGACCTGATGGTGCGCATGGCCGGTTATTCCGATTATTTCAACGATATGAACGGCGACTTGCAGCAGGAAGTAATTGAACGAACCGAAAACGATGGATTTTGATATATTTCAATTTACCCCTGATAGGGTTTGAAACCCTGTCAGGGGTATGACTTCCAAAACATGAACCATCCTTATATATTCGATATTAAGCGATACGCCATTAACGACGGGCCGGGCATTCGCATCGTGATTTTCACCAAAGGCTGTAACCTCAATTGCACCTGGTGCCACAATCCAGAAAGCATTTCGGCCAAGCAGGAAAAGATGTATGCGCCCAACAAATGTATTGGCTGCAGTACTTGCGTGGAGGCTTGTCCGGTTGATGCACTGACTCTGACTTCGGAAGGAATTGTGACTGATACTAACTTGTGCACTTTGTGCGGAAAATGCGCTGAAGTTTGCCCAACGATGGCCATCGAAATGTCGGGACAAACTATGACGGTTGAGGAAATCATGAACGAAATCGAGAAAGAGCGGGTGTTCTTTGATCAGTCTGGCGGTGGAGTTACTTTTTCGGGAGGAGAGCCGATGCTTTACCCTGAATTTTTGATTGAGCTTTTGGACGAATGTGGCCGACGAAATATTCACCGGGCGGTGGACACAGCAGGATTGATCAACACCGAAATCATGCTTGAAGTAGCCAAACGAACTGACTTGTTTTTGTACGACCTGAAGATGATGGATTCGGAAAAACACCGCCGCTGGATTGGTGTTCCGAACGAAAAAATACTGGAAAACCTGAAGGTTTTGTCGGCAACCGGAGCACGAATTTTCATTCGCATTCCGCTGATTGGCGGCGTAAACGACGATGCCGAGAATATAGAAGCAACGGCGCAATTTGTGGCATCACTTTCCGGCGAAAAGAAACCGGTAAGCCTGTTGCCTTACCACAAAATTGCCCAGACGAAATACCAGAGACTTGGTCGCCCCACCGATTTTCAGCTTTTACAGGAACCTACCAAAGAAGCACAAGCCCGCGCTGTTTCAATCTTTCAACAACACGGGCTTGAGGTGAGTATTGGAGGTTAAAGTTTATGCTGTTTTAGCTTTACCCCAAAGCAAAACGATTGCAATTCCGACGATTGCGGCCGAAACTGTTGCGGCAATTATATCAACCAATATTCCGGAGAAACTGCTATACATCGTGGTCATCGAATAAAACGACATATCAATCGTCAGAGTAAAAAGGCATCCGAAAAGTGCTCCGATTTTCAGTCCATCGAGCCAACCTGTTGCTCCTTGGCCTTTCAGAAATAAGGTAAGAAAAAATGCATATACAAAACAAGACACGATCATGGCCCACCAAATCATTTCCATTTCTGGTCTGTTCATGCATTGGTTAAAGTTTGCTGCCGAAAAATCAGCCAAAAGGATTCCGTAAATAATCCAACCTAGGAAAAAATAAACAATTCCTCCGAAGAGTGTTCCTTTCAAAATTTGCATGTTCATAGAAGTAAGTTTTAAAAGTTAAGTCGAACTTACTTACGTGAAACTTTTGGGAATGATACTATTTCGGACAATTTTAGGAAGAATGAGATTTTGGCAATTATCTCATCTTGACTTTCAACTCCACCAAGGATATAACATTTTGTAGATCTTCCGCTGAGCGCATTTCAATAGAAATAGCCCTGAGTTTTCCGTAGCGTTTGGCATTCCGAAACTCTTCCTTAATTTTTTCGGAAATTGAACTGGCTTCAATAATTGGTTCCGCTTTTTCGCCAAACCAAAATGTAATCCGGAAAGTATCTTTAATTACACCAATCCAATACAAGGTTTGTTTCTTTCGGATAGCTTTGTATAGCCAGCTCTTACCATCGTTGTAAAAACGCCATTCTTCCGATATATCAAAATGATTTTCATACAGATAATCGACCAATTGATCCCAGTAAACACTGTTTTCTCCAATAATTGAAAAAACTAGTTCGTCGGTTGGATGAACATTCGGATCAGTAAGCACGATGGGTTCCATAATCTTCAGCTTTTTAAGTTCGAACGAAGTTATAAAGATTTATCCGGACAGAAACAAAAATCCCCGTTAACATTCAGGCTAACGGGGATTTAAGACTATCCTTTAATTTTTTTACAGAATCAACATGGCGTCGCCATAGGTTCCGAAGCGATATTTTTCCTTGATGGCTTCTTTATAGGCTTTCATCAGGTTGTCGTAACCTGCAAAACCCGCAACCATCATCAGTAGAGTAGAAAGCGGCAAATGGAAATTAGTGATCATGCGATTGGCCACACTAAATTCGTAGGGCGGAAAAATGAATTTATTGGTCCATCCTTCATACGGTTTTAAATGGCCCTGGGTGGATACAGAACTTTCAATGGTGCGCATCACAGTTGTTCCCACAGCACAAATATTGCGTTTGGCATCTTTTGCGGCATTCACAATTTCACAGGCTTCTTCTGATATCCAAATCTGCTCTGAGTCCATTTTGTGCTTGGTCAAATCTTCAACATCAACACTCCTGAAATTACCCAGGCCAACGTGAAGTGTTACGTAGCTGAAATTAACACCTACAATTTCGAGGCGTTTCAGTAACTCGCGACTAAAATGTAGACCAGCAGTAGGTGCGGCAACAGCTCCCTCGTGCTTTGCAAAAATAGTTTGATACCTGTCCTTATCATCAGGCTGAACCGGGCGTTTAATGAATTTGGGGAGAGGAGTTTCTCCAAGCCCGTAAAGGGTTTTCTTAAACTCATCGTATGGCCCGTCAAATAAAAATCGTAATGTTCTTCCACGAGATGTGGTATTATCAATTACTTCGGCGACCAATAAATCATTTTCACCAAAATAGAGCTTATTGCCTATACGGATTTTTCGGGCCGGATCAACAAGGACATCCCACAAGCGTTGCTCCCGATTAAGTTCTCTTAAAAGAAAAACTTCAATTTCAGCTCCCGTTTTTTCTTTGTTGCCATACAACCGTGCAGGAAAAACTTTGGTATCATTAAAAATCATGACATCCTTATCTCCAAAATATTCCACAATATCTTTAAAAACGCGGTGTTCTACTTTCCCTGTCTGGCGGTTTAATACCAACAGTTTCGATTCATCGCGATTTTGAGCAGGATGCAAGGCAATCAACTCCTCCGGCAAGTCGTATTTAAACTTTGATAATTTCATTTGTCTATATGTTATATTGTTTTTTGCTTAACAGAACAGCGTTTTACGGCTGTCTTTTCAATTAGTTTCAGACATTTTGAATTTTTCCAGAAAAAAATTCAACTCCCAGGCATTTTCTAGTTTCATATCTCCAATTCTCGTGCGGATTAAGCCTGTTAGATAAGCTCCGGAGTTCAGTGCTGTTCCCAAATCACGGGCTAATGCCCGAATATAAGTTCCTTTACTGCAAACCACACGTATTACGATTTCATGCTTTGAAAAGTTCAGAAGTTCTAATTCCGAGATCGTAATTTTTTTGGGTTGAAGCACAACATCATTCCCCTTCCGGGCATGTTCATAAGCTCGTTTCCCTTCAATTTTTACGGCACTGAATACAGGAGGAACCTGATCAATTTCCCCAAGGAAATTTTCTAAAGTTTCAATTATAAATTCCTCAGTTAAATGATCCGTAGGAAAGGTATTGTTTTCTTGTGTTTCCAAATCGTAAGATGGCGTTGTTGCTCCCAACTTAAGTGTGGCGATGTATTCTTTTTCCTTGGCTTGAATTAAATCAATTTTTTTTGTTTGCTTTCCTGTACAGACGATCATTAAACCTGAAGCCTTTGGATCTAAAGTTCCGGCATGGCCTACTTTTAATTTTTTAACACCAGTGAGTCTGGTTAGGAAATTCCGTAATTTACGAACCAGGTCAAATGAAGTCCAGTCAAGTTCTTTATTAAAAAGCAGAACCTCTCCTTTTTCAAAATCGTAATCATCGATCGGTTTGACCATCGCAAAATACTTTTAAACAATATTGATTTAAAGAAAACTGACGAAATTTTTCAGGGCGCAAAGATAACATTCGAACACTAACAGATAATGAATTGATCAGTGTAAAATGTGGCAATTAACAGAATGGCAACAATTTGTCTGATTGTTGAGCTATTTGGAGGTACAGATTTTAAGATTTTGATAAAAAACTAATCTCACATCTTATATTTATTGATTTTTACCTTATCGATTTGATTTGCCTGCTATTTGTTCGATTTAGGAGTTTTAATGATGGCATAAATTTCGAAAAGAAAGCCAAAAAGGACTACAATTGGAGCCAGGGTAATTCTCCGAAAACTAAAAATCTCAGGATTAAACACATTGGGATCGCTACTTCCTCCACCTGTCATCAGTAAAAAACCAACAACGATTATGGCAAATCCAATAACCAGTAATTTCAGGTTTTCTTTGCCTAATGCAAATCCTTCCATGTCTTCAAAATCCTTTTTAGCCATAAGTAAAAATTTTATACAAATGTAGCTGAAAACTTTCAAGTTCCAAATTGAGATTAGCTGGTGTATGCTTTCAGAAACAAAAAAAATTATATTTTTGTGGCTCGAAACAAGCGCTGCGAGCGTTCTAAAAGGGTTGTTAGCTCAGTTGGTTTAGAGCATTACCTTGACAGGGTAG
>CAYRBM010000273.1:0-5139 GCA_964422425.1 uncultured Odoribacter sp. | reverse complement strand
CGCGCCCTAAACCTGGGTGCAAGTGAAATCATCACCAAACCGAAATTATCATCTGTTGAATTAATTGAAGAGTACAGAATTCGCATTACTGATGCCATTAAAGCTTCATCTTTGACTGGTTCAAAACGAATAAAAACAGTTAGAAAAGACTATTTCGGGAATCGCTCAGGGGAACATATTGACCCAATTTCCTCCATGAATCCTCAACTTCATCATCCTTCCGAGAAAATAATACTGATGGGAGCATCGACCGGTGGAACGGAGGTGATTTCGCGCATTCTTAAAAATTTAAGAACAGATTTGCCCGGAATACTCATCGTCCAGCACATGCCCGGCGAGTTCACTCCGGCATTTGCAAGTCGGTTAAATCTTGAGAGTCGCTTACATGTTAAAGAAGCTGAACATGGCGACCTAATTCAGCGAGGTTATGTGTATATTGCAAACGGATTTAATCATTTGCATTTGGTAAAGGAAAACGGGCAGTTCCGTTGTAAGCTGGAAATGGGCCCCATGGTAAACAGGCACCGACCTTCTGTTGATGTTCTTTTCCGGTCGGCAGTTAAGTATGCAGGAAGGAACCTCTTCGCAGCTTTATTGACAGGTATGGGCGCCGATGGAGCCCGGGGATTGCTCGAATTGAAAGAGGCAGGAGCTGTGACTTTTGCACAGGATGAAAAATCGGCAGTGATTTTTGGAATGCCTAAGGAGGCCATTAAATTAAATGCTGCTCAAATGATCGGAAGTCCGGATGATTTAATCAGCTGGTTAAATACAACATTTCAGTAAAATATGAAGGATAATACTCAATCTTCGAAGATTCTGATCGTTGACGATGTGCAACTAAACCTCGATTTGATGAAAGATATTTTGTCGGAAAAGGGATATATGATAGCCACTGCTATCAATGGTAAATCAGCTCTTGCAAAGGCACGCGCTCATAAATTTGATCTGATTCTGCTGGATGTTGTTTTACCAGATATTGATGGATTTGAAGTTTGCACCGCATTAAAGTCGAATCCTCAAACCCAGGATATTCCAATCATTTTTCTGACAGCCAATAAAGAGAATTACAGCATTGTCAAAGGATTTCAACTCGGGGCAGTCGATTATATTCCCAAACCGTTCAGCCGGGAAGAACTTCAGGCAAGGGTGAATCTTCATCTCACCTTACGAAAATATCAGGAAGAGCTTATTCGTTCAAAAGAATTAGCAGAAGCTGCGGCTAAAGCCAAAGCCATTTTTCTGGCCAATATTTCACATGAAATCCGTACTCCTATGAACGGAATAATTGGCATGATCGACATCCTGAAGCGTACCGAATTAACTGAAGAACAACACGAATACATTGATATTATTGGTATTTCAGGAGAAAATCTGCTGATGATTATTAATGATGTTCTCGACTTTTCAAAAATTGAAGCCGGTCAAATTACTTTTGAGCATATTCGGTTCAATTTACCCGACGAAGTAAACGAAGTCATCAAAATACTCCGCTATAAAGCTCTTGAGAAAAAGCTGGACCTGTCATGTCAAATTGGTCCTGATGTTCCGGACTTATTGATTGGCGATCCGCTTCGTTTGAAACAGGTTTTGATTAACCTCTGCAATAATGCCATTAAATTCACCAAACAAGGATATGTGCATATCTGCATTGATCTTCAGGATGTGGTCGATAATCAGGTGAGATTATATTTTGAGGTAAAGGATACCGGAATAGGCATTTCTCCTGAAAATCAGGCCAAGCTGTTTAAGTCATTTTCGCAGGCTGATGTTTCTACAACACGTAAGTTTGGCGGAACCGGACTTGGACTTGCCATATCAAAAAATCTGGTTCAATTAATGAATGGAAACATTGGCATTATTAGCGAAGAAGGAAAAGGTGCAACTTTTTATTTTAATGCCGAATTTGGAATTGCTGCTGAAACACTTTCTGAATCAGAAAATCAGCAGTTGGAAAATTCTTTGGCCTCTGATAAAAAGATGAAAATTTTGCTGGCCGAAGACAATGTTATTAACCAAAAAGTTGCTATATTAAATCTGGAAAAACTTGGCCATTCGGTTTTGTTGGTTTCCAATGGTTTACAGGCTGTTGAGAAGTGTATCAACGAATCTCCGGATGTTGTATTCATGGATATTCAGATGCCTGAAATGGATGGGGTAGTGGCTACCGCAAAAATTCGGGAATGGGAAAAAGCTAATCACGTTCAGGTAAGGATTCCGATTGTTGCTATGACTGCCAATACCCTTAAAAGTGATAAGGATTTATTTCTCGCTGCCGGGATGGACGATTACCTGAGTAAACCGTTTAATTCAGCAGAACTGATTAGGGTTCTGGACCGTGTTAACAAACAGATCGATCGAAGGAACATATAAATACCATGATATGGAATTTAATGATGCAACTTATGCGTGGGATGGAAAAACAGTGCTGATTGTTGAAGACAATGAAACCAGTAACATTTACTTTGAAGCTGCCTTGCGAAAGACCAATGCAACGTTAATTTGGGCAAAAAATGGTCAGGATGCAGTGGCTATTGTCAAGAATAATGACAAAATTGATTTGATTCTTATGGATATCAATATGCCAAAAATGGATGGCATTGAAGCTACAAGGATCATCAAAAAGCTTTATCCGCACATTATCATTGTTGTGCAAACCGCGTTTATTTTATCCGGAGAAGAACGAATGTGTCAGGATGCCGGATGTGACGAGTTTATTACCAAACCGATTCGTCTGAAATATTTGCTCGACACGATTAACCGTTATCTGGCGGCACCTAAAGTTATGTAGGCCCCAAATTTTTTGTCTTCACGAGGCTCTGTTAAGGGAAAAAATCCTGAAATAAGTTTCCCATCTTTCGTGATGGGAGGATATAGTTGTTGCTGATGAGAAGCAAAATTGTTGTATTCTCCTCTTTTTCCGTAGAACAAAGAAAACTTTCCAAAAGCTTCCTGATGAATTTTTTGTTCAAGTTTAAGGCTCAAAATGCCCATGTTCATCCGGCAATTTATTTCAATGCAGGGCTGTATCAGTAATTGCTTATCACGTTCAAAGATCAAAGCATCAACACCCAAATATCCCCGATGGTAGCTAGCGTAATCTGATAATACCAATTCTTTCTGAATCATTTTGGCCGTTTTTTCAATCAGGCTATAATCAATTCTGGGAAACAGGTTACTTAAATCAGGTCGAATAAAGGTACTCTTGTACTGGCCATTCGAGCTGGTTTCGAAAAATGAAAATCCCAGATACTCAACTTCTGAGTCAGGCAAAATCTGAAACTGAAATGACAGGTCTGCCTTTTTTTCAAGAAATGGTTCTGCTATAACATAACCCTGTTGTTTCAAAATTCCGGAAATCCATTGACAGTTTGATGTATTCAATTTTTTTTGCCGAACAATCTGTATGCCGCGGCCTGAAGAACTCAGAGGCGCTTTCAGAACTAAGGGCCCAAGTGCTAACAGCTTTTCAATTTCTTCTGTACAAAATACTTTCTGCCCAATTTCTTTTTGCATCATCAGCCAATCTTCAGGATGATTCATCAGAAATTTACGGAGAAATTCTAAAGAAGTAGCCCGTTCATATAAATTAAAATGGGTGGGTAGCCAATCAGCCACCGGACTATTTTTGAATTCGCCGGAGCATTTGTCTTTCAGAGTTTTGAGCTTCCAGTGGGCTGCCGGGCTCCATCCCCAGGGAAGAACAGAATCGAATGATTCGAAGGGCTTAGCTTCCAACTCAGTTAAAGTGAGAAATCCGGGCGTTGAAAATCCGGCTTCTGCAAGCCTTCGGATAAATTCGGATGAAGGTATTTGTTCAACCAGTACAAAATCCTGTTCGTCAGCAAATACGAATGGGAGCATGGATAAATCGCACTCCATTTCCCGAAGCAATTGTGGTGGCATATAACTGAACGAGCCATTGGCAACAGCCAGTTCACAGGTAGGATTGAAATAAAATACCCGACTTTTGCTCATTCTGAAGATTATAAATTGACACAAATATAGACTCGCAAAAATGGATTTTTATGATTTAATGAAAAATAAACATGAATTTATTTTGAAATATCGTTTGGAAGCCTACATTTGCAAAATATAAATGCAGATAGTTTAGTCTTTTATTGTATGAAAAAGTTTTCTTCTGAAATAGCTCAAGTAAATGGTTCAAATGCAGCAATGTGTATGTGCATGTGTATGTGTTTTTATTTGGCTGAGTCAGAAGGTATCAGGTATAGATAAATAGCAGTAACAAGCATATATTTAAGCCCTTCTGAATTTCAGAGGGGCTTTTTTTTGTATCATAAACAAGAAATCGCATGAGTGAGAAATCATACAGGAGCATTGTAAAATCGGTTTCGTGGAGGACCATCGGAACTATCGATACCATAGTAATCTCATTTTTTATCACCGGGAAGCTCGATTTTGCCATAACAATTGGTGGAATCGAAGTTTTTACCAAAATGGGCTTGTATTATCTGCACGAACGAACCTGGAACAGGATAGGTTTTGGCAGGATAAAATCCAGCGATGTTGACTACTATATTTAATAGCCATGAAAAAGAATTTTTTACCCATATCGATTGATATCTCCAACCAGAAGATTCTGGTGATTGGAGGCGGACATAGTGCCTGGAAGAAAATCAGGATTTTACAGCGCTTTGGTGCTACCATTGAGGTTGTTGCAGAACAAATTATCGATGAAATAAAAGAAAGCGGAATCCTTTACAAACAAAAAAGCTACGAAAAGAGTGATTTACAGGGTTATTTGATGTTGTATTCATGCACCAATAACGAAGCTCTCGACCGGCAGATTCTGCTCGATGGTAAAGAGGTTGGAGTATTAGTTAATGTGCATGATAATCCGTCGTTGTGCCAGTTTGTTTCTCCGGCAATTTATCGCAACGCTAACATCACTGTGGCGGTTGGTTCAAATGCTGAAGACGTACAAGAAGCTATCCGGCTGAGAAATTTGATTCAGGAATTTTTAGAAACACAAAAAACACTATAATGAGCATACAAATTCATCCTTTAAGCGAACAGCAGATAAATGCTTTGTCCGGTCTTTCCTCAGGATTAAACCGGGAGCAACTGCTATGGATAAGCGGCTATTTTCAAGGCTTACTTGCTGCATCCGGAAAA
>CAYRBM010000272.1:0-5212 GCA_964422425.1 uncultured Odoribacter sp. | reverse complement strand
CAATTTGATTAAACAAAATACTGCGAATAATTGTGGATATTTCAACTTTTTGTTCAAGCACATCCTGTAAATTAACAGAATAATCTTCTAATCCTAGTATTTTCATCATATCTTCCATTTTATGTTCATAACTTATACATATAAATGGAGTATGGTTATTTATTGAAAAAATTGTTTGGTGCAGTCGAGATAGAAGAGCGCATTTTGCCTTGCTAATAATAAATTGATATAAATCTGAATCAGGGTTGTCCTCCAATACAAAAACTCTATCGTGATCAATACATTTTGCTTTTAAAGAATTAAAATAACGAGTATCTGAATTATCTTTATAAATATGCGGTAACATTACAATATTCAAATCTGACTTCTCTATAATAGTATTCATGATTTTCAGATACAAGTCAATGAAAGTTTGGGAGGGATATGCTGAAAATTTGGTATGCCACTCAAATGCTGAAGGAGTGAAAACCATGTAATTACTACCAAATTTTGCTGTTAACTCACCTTGATCAAACTTATTGTAGTCAGGAACGCTTGAAAATACCACATCAATAGATGGAAAGAATGGAATACCCAGAGATCTTGCTTCTTTCTGACTTCTTTGATCTCTTAAACCATTAAATTTGGATAATTTTAAGTACTTAATAGCTTGCTTTTTGAAAATTAGATCAAGAATTGTTTTATTCTGAAAATCCCCAATTGATCTTGAATAAAGACCAAAATCCTTTTTAAAAGCTACTAAAACAGACATTATCCACAAGTAATCCCATTCTTTATAAAGTCCTAATTCCAAACCACCTGGTGCAAATAGCACTAAATCCGAATCCAACAATGATTTGTATTTCTTTTTTATTTTCGGAAAAAAAAAGGAAATAATTCTAATGGATTTTGGACTAAGTATTGTAAACATCTTTATGTATTTATTTGACACGGTGATGTTTTTTTCAAATTTTGCTCCGTCAATTTTCTTAAATTCATCATCTATAGTTCTGTTTTCAAAAATAGAATATTCAAGAGGTGAATCATATTTATTTTTCAACAACAAGGTTAAAGATTTGCATGCTGCAAGGTCACCAATATTATACATGGGTTGCCCCACCACTTTAATTTTGTTATTTCCCATTTCTAACTTTCGAAATTATACTAACCACGTTACTTTTTACAAATTGCTTTTCATTACTCCTTAGACCCATAAAATATATTGATAGAATTGATACACATATTGAAATAAAAACGACCAACGTTAAACGTACAACACCTGTATGCATATTAATTTTGATAATCCATGGTATTAAACCCGCTACAAATACAACAGGTATATTCCTTAAAAAAATCTCCTTAATGAATAAGAATGCAGGAAATTCGGGTAACTGCGATTTTGTAAAATACAACCGAATAAAAAAAACTACGGAAGTAATACAAATATTTACAATAAAAGTAGATACCGGAGAAAAGCCAAATTTGAAAAGGAAGTATGATAATGGTAGATTTAATGTAAAAACAGTACCCACAACAATTTGATAAAATTTTATTCTCCCAGTTGCATTTACTGCTGTTATTAAAGGTCCTGAAAACGAATCAACCCATGCATTAATCAAAATAAGAACAGTAAAAACCGCTGTATATTCGGGAACAATTTTGAGCCAGATTTTTAGAATATAATCAATTTCCAGTAATACCGGCAGTGTGAGAATAAACAGCAAATAAAACGAGAACTTTGCAGTCCGTATTATCAGGTTGGTCATATACTCTTTATCGCCAGAAGCATACGATTTCACAATTTGTGGATTACTGGCTATTTGGAAATTTGCAACAAATGAATTTATTGAACCATAAACCAGATTAGCAATTCCCTGTGCTGCATTTACCACTGTACCAAAGAATATATTCAGAATGATACTTACTCCCTGTCCTTTAGCAATCATAGAAATTGCTCCAAATAATGTCCATCCTGAATAACTAATCAGTGTCTTATACAATGCGTTTTCTTTTACCATTTCGAAACGGGTTTCATCGAAATGTCTCAACGTATATATTCTATAAATGGCAGCAATAATAAATGAAACTGCAAACAACAAAATTCCGTATAGTTTTAACTTATCAAATGCTATCCAGGTAAGCATAAACACAATGAGAAGTTTCAGCAATACTTCCAGAATACTCATGTAAGCATATACATTCATCCGTTCACGGGCTATAAGAATAGAATTGTAAGGTACCTGGATAATTGAAATCATAAATGAAAGCACAGCAAAATGATATACCCAGCGGGCGGCTTCCATTCTGCCTTCGGGTAAATTCAATTGAGTATTGACAAACCACAAACCAATCGTTTCTGCCAGTATAAAAATCAAAAGTGCAATACCAATGTGAATTAGCTGAGTTGCATTAAAGGTTTTGCGGAGCTGAATGTAATCATTTCTTCCCAAATCAAAGGAAAGAAATCTTTGGGTGGCAGAAGCCATCGCACCATTAAAGAATCCAAACATCGTAACCACACCGCCCACCACATTGTAAGTCCCATAATCTTCAACTCCCAGCACATTGAGCACTACCCGTGATGTATAAAGAGCTACCAACATGGTCAGTATCATCCTAAAATACAACATCAGTGTATTTTTAGCAATACGTTTATTGTTTTCTGAATTGGGCATTAAAGAAATGTTGTAATTATTTCTGGTTCCATGCGCTTATGGTCTTGCATTGCTTACTTAGTATCTTGCGAGAGCTATTTAGACCTTTGCAACGCTTACTTAACGTCTTGCGGGAGCTATTTAGGGTCTTGCAACCGTTACTTAATGCTTTGCAAGAGCTACTTAATGTCTTGCAATCGTTACTTAGCATCTTGCGAGAACTACTTACGATCTTGCAACCGTTACTTAACGTCTTGCGGAAGCTACTTAGGGTCTTGCAACCGTTACTTAGTATCTTGCGAGAGCTACTTAGACCTTTGCAACGCTTACTTAACGTCTTGCGGGAGCTACTTAATGTATTGCAACCGTTACTTAATGTCTTGCGAAAGCTACTTAGGGTCTTGCAACGCTTACTTTACGTTTTTTAAACAAGGGCATACAAAACCCCACCCTTAAAAGAAATGCGCGAAACGTCCCGGATCGTTTAAGGATGGGGAATGAAGAATTAAAACTCAAGATTAGTTATTATCCCCTGGTAGTTCTGGGTTCGCAGGTTCGCCATTCGGTTCCTGCGGCTTGTTTTCCTCCGGTTTTTCGGTTCTCCGTACCTTTTTCATCAGTTGCGCGAACGTATAATCTTTCAGCTTGGCCTTGTCGGTTTGCTTAAACAGTAATCAACTGATTGCTTAGTGCGGATTTAACGAAAGCGCGTTGGTTGTTGGTTGGATTATTGTTTGATAATTTCATCCAAAATCAGTATTTCGATTTCTTTAACTGCTTTTAGTCGAACGTCGTTAGTTAGAAAGTAATCAGCAGAGCAATAAGCGGCTGTTGCCAGTTGGATTGAATCAGGGGTTTTTAATCCAAATTTGGCACGAAACCAAGCTGCCTTTTGGGCAATTTCAATAGTAAGATCGAAAATGTTAATGGACGGTGAATTACAAAGGATATTTTGGTATTGTTCGACTAATTGATTTTCATCCTGACGCATTGGTAGAACCAAGACTTCCAGTAAAGTAATTACTGATGATTGAAACAAAAATATGCCTTTGCTATTTTCAGAAAAGAGTTTATTTAAAATTGGAGAATATTTTGGATTTTCCTCGATGTAATAAATTAATGGGGCAGTATCGAGAAAAACATTTTTATTTTTCAGTTTTTGAATTAGTCCCATGATTCACGTTCATTTGCAATATAAGCTTCAATATCGCTTTTTTGCCAAACATTTTTGCCCAATCCTTTTATCCGGGTAATTGAATAGACCTGTCTTGTCTGATCTTCTCTTTTAAGCAGATTGACGATTCTGGACATGATGTTAATCTTGTCCTTATAGTCCAGTTTTTCTATTTCGTTTACGATCTGATCAATATTTATTGTGCGATCCATAAAAATGATATTTAGATCAAAGCTAATTGTTTTTTGTAATATATGCGAATCAAGATTCGATATGAATTCCGTTTAATAATCCCGAAGGACTCCTCTAATTAGGGGATTTCACTTCTTCAGGTTTAAAAAATCAAATCTTGATTCGCATTATTCGTTTAGGAATGTGGAACAGATGAATATTTATTTATCATCTTCCGTTTGCTCCGGGTTCGCCGCATCGCCGGCGGATTCCTGCGGCTTATTTTCCTCCGGTTTTTCGGTTCGCCGTACCTTTTTCATCAGTTGCGCGAACGTATAATCTTTTAGCTTGGCCTTGTCGGTTTGCTTAAACAGAATTTTGCCAATGTCGCAGATCTCAACCAACTGGGCATTCAGCTCGTTGAGTTGTCCCATATTGTTTTGCACCAGCGCAGCCCTGTTCGATACCAGCTGATATTTTCGGTCGCTATCATCGGTGAGCGATACCAGCGCATCGGTAAACTTAGCGGCCAGCTCATCGGTTAATCCTTTGGCCGTTAGCTCCGTTTTATACTTTTTAATGTTGCCATTCACGGTTCGCAACGAAGCCAGCACATTTTCCACATCGCGCGAGCGACAGCTTTTGCGCAGTTGAGCCAGCCCAAAGTCGGCCGCAGTAATCGGAACCTTCTTCCCAGCCAGCGAAATATACCCTTCGAGGTAATTAATCGGGCTGATCAGTCCATCGAGCGTGGCATACGAGTGCTCGGTGATCAGTTTCAGCTCAACCGTTTCCGATTTGGGAGCAATCAATTCTTCTACCGCCAGAATTTTGGCCCGGTAACCATCGAGATACGCCGCATCAAAAATGGGCGAATACGTTGTAAACATCGTCATATCCCGTTCGAGACTTAACGCAACAAACCGGCAAACTACCGGTAACTCTTCATTTTTACAATTGAACTCGCGATTTAAATTGTCCATAAAAATTGATTAAAACGTTAGTGAAAATTTAAACATTTGAATGCTTAATGCATTTGTTCAATAAATTTACTAAACATTCAGGTCAAAGTCAATGGCTTTACAAAATATTTACCGATGAAAATACGTCCCTAAACCCTGATTGAATACCTGTTACGAGTTGTCGTTGTTGAAAAAAGCTACTAGCTTCTGGCTGCTGGCCGCTAGCTACAAGTTGCCAGTTGCGTTCTTTCGTCCCATCTCCTTGTCGCCCC
>CAYRBM010000271.1:0-5277 GCA_964422425.1 uncultured Odoribacter sp. | reverse complement strand
ATATTTAGTAAACGGAAAAAAATATTTAATTAAAGCTATTACTGGTGAAAATGCTGATTTGACAAGAGGAAAAAACGGTTACGGAAGATTAACTTTTCATAAGTTTGCAGAATTTGCAGAATGGCACACAACCTATAAAAAAGATTCTGCAAATGTGTCTTATGATATTAAAATTAAAAGTGAAAACTTAAAAGATTATACCCCAACAATTCCAATTGCTACAGATAACGAATTAGGAACCTGTGTTGTATTTAAAGAAATATCAACGGATATTTCAAATAATATATTTATCGAACAAAAATTGAAGCCATTTTTAAGAGCTGAATTTGCTTGGTTTTTAGAATTGAGAGAAGAATTCAAAATCTTTATTAATGGAATTGAATTAGATTATTCTTCAATAATAGCTGAAGAACCGGATATTTTCGACATACAACTTACCGATAAAAATGGTGATGAATTTATATTTAAATGCAAGTACATTCGTTGGAATACAAAATTAAATGAAGAATTTTCTCGTTTTTATTTTTTGAATGAAGATTTGGAACTCAAAAATACGAGGACAACACTTCTAAATAAAAAAGGTGATGACTTCTGGCATAGTCTGGTAGTTGTTAATGATTTCTTTAATGAAATAAATTGTGAAAAAGAAGAGCAGGAGGCAACATTAAGGTTGTTCGATGATAAAGCAGATGCCAAAATATTCAAGGATCTTGTTGATGAATTGAATGAATATTTAAAAAACAAACGAAAACCTTTTTTAAGGAAACAGGCGGAAGTTCTGGTAAATAAATATGAAGCTGAGAAGGTATTTCCTAAGTTCAGAGATAATGAATGGGATAAGGCCAGAGAAGTCGGTTTGAAAAATTTAGTTAAAGGAATATATGAAGTAGAGCCAGCAGTATTTACTAAGTTAAACAAAGAACAAAAACAAATTTTTTTGGAACTTCTTAATTTAGTACTGGATAGTAGTGAAAGAGAAAGCCTATTTAAAATTATTGAGGCTGTTGTCGATTTGGATTCTGATGACAGAGACGAGCTAGCCAAAATATTAGAAACAAACAGATTAAAGCAAGTTATTTCGACAATTAATCTTATAAAAGATAGATTACGCGTTCTTGAAGGGCTGAAACTAATAGTTTTCAACCATGAATTAGGGGCCAATGAAAGAGATCATCTTCAAAAATATATTGAAAAACACTATTGGCTTTTTGGAGAAGAATATCGAATGGTTTGTGCCGAGGAAGTAAAATTTGAAGAGGCGCTTAGGAGATACATTTATATTTTAAGAGGTATTGATGAGAAAAAATTTATTGCACATCCAGACAAATACAAAGAAATGGATTTGTTTCTAGCCGGTACTGATTTTCGGGATGGAAAACCACATAACCTTATTGTTGAAATAAAAAACCCTTCTACAATTAAAAAGCTAAAGAATAAAGAGGTTGGTCAAATAAAGGAATATATTGATGTTATTCTGAAGCAAGATGAATTTAATGATCATCGTGAGTTCTGGTCTTTTTACTTGATTGGTCAAGATTATGATGATATTGTAAAAGATGATATTCAAAACTTTGAAACAGGCTTGCTTCGTAAAAAGGACAATCATTGTTTGTATGTAAAAAAATGGAGTGAAGTCACGAACGAGGTTGAGAGAAGATTAAAGTATTTATTAGAAAAACTAAAAATTGAAAGAAGTACGCTTTCTAATAAAAATACACTCAAAGAAATAATTGAATTTGCTCCAACCATAGTTAACTAACGAGTAAGATTTTACATTCAAGGAAAAAATAGTAGCTTGTGGCAACTGAAATTTACGGAAGCAAAATTAGATAAACTATGCCCGAACAACAAAACATTGAATACAAGCAAAGCTGGCACGACGATTACCTGAAATGGGTTTGCGGCTTTGCCAATGCCATTGGTGGTGTTATTTATATTGGGCGAAACGATGCCGGAAAGGTAGTGCACCTGGCCGATTACGCCCGGTTGTTGGAAGACATCCCCAATAAAATCCGTAACGCCATGGGTATTATCTGCGATGTGCAGTTACACGATGAAGAAGGGAAAAAATACATCTCCATCAAAGTCAATCCTTATTCTGTGGCTGTTTCGTTGCGTGGTAGGTATTATTACCGTTCGGGCAGTACAAAAATGGAACTTACAGGTGTTGAGCTGAATGAGTTTTTGCTCAAAAAAGCAGGCAAAACATGGGATGACGTAATTGAAGAAGGGGCGACAGTTAACGACATTAATGAAGAAAGTATTGCAAAGTTTATAGCCGACAGCAATGAAAAAGGCCGGATGCCCGAAACAAAAGGTTTATCTACTTTTCAGATCCTGGAAAAGCTAAAACTTACTGACGGGAAAAAGCTTAAACGTGCTGCCATTATCATGTTCGGCAAAGAGCCCATGCGCTTTTATCCGAATATTCAGGTGAAAATAGGTCGGTTTGGTAAAGATGCTTCTGATTTGAAATTTCATGAAGTGGTTGAAGGTAATCTGGTTCAGATGCTGCATGAAGTTCAGGTTCAGTTAAATTACAAATTTCTGACACGGCCCGTTGCTTTTGAAGGTTTTCAGCGGGTAGAAAAAGACCAGTACCCCATTCAGGCGCTGCGTGAAATGCTGTTAAATGCATTGGTACATCGCACCTACATGGGAGCAACCATTCAAATGCGGGTGTTCGACGACAAACTTTCCATTTGGAATGAAGGCGGATTGCCATTCGGTTTAAGTCTCGAAGATTTGAAATCGGATCACAACTCCCGTCCACGCAACCCTATTATTGCAAACGCTTGTTTTTTTGCCGGTTATATTGATACCTGGGGGCGCGGTACACTTAAAATCATCAATTCGTGCAAAGAGGCAGGCTTACCCGAACCGGAAATCAAAGAAATGAACGGTGGTGTTGAAGTGACAATCTATTTACAACCCATTGATGGTGGTGCAATGGGTGGTGTAATAGGTGGAGTAAATGAAGAAGAGATAGGTGGTCAAGTTAGTGGTCAAGTTGGTGGTCAAGTTGGTGGTCAAGTTAGTGGTCAAGTTGATAATTTAACTGAAAGACAAAAGGAAGTTTTTAATCTTATTCTTAGTAATCAAAAAATTTCCCGAAAACAACTCTCCGAAAAACTTGGCATAAATGAATCTGCTGTTCAGAAACATATAGACGCCTTGAAAAAGAAAAATATTATTGAAAGAGACAGCGCAACAACAGGTCAATGGATAATTAAAGTAAAAAGATGAAGTTCACTGAAGAAAAGTTAGAACGTGCTTTTGTTGAGTTGCTGGGGATCGAAAACTATCCTCATTGCCATGGCGATTCAATTGTTCGGGCAGCCGATGACGTTTTGATTGAAGCCGATTTGTTGCACTATTTGCTGACCAAATACGAAAGTAAACAACTGACCGTAACCGAAGCAAAATCAATTGTTCTTCAGCTTAAAACCTTGCCTTCGTCCGATCTTTACGAAAGCAATAAAAAAATTCTTCGTTGGTTATCCGATGGATTTATCCTGAAACGCGAAGACCGCAACCAAAAAGATATTCATATTGAGTTAATCGACTACAGTGGGTTGGATGCTCAGCTTACCAGCTCCGATTTAGATACTGTAGTAGCTGATCCTGAAGCAAAATATCCCCCAGATTACAACATTTACAGATTTGTCAATCAGCTCGAAATTGTTGGCAACGAAAAGCGCATTCCCGACGGAATTATTTACATCAACGGCTTGCCAGTAGTGGTGTTCGAGTTTAAAAGTGCCATTCGCGAGGAAGCCACCATTCATGATGCCTTTAAGCAATTGACCATTCGCTACCGCCGTGATATTCCGGAGCTGTTTAAATACAATGCCTTTTGCGTAATCAGTGACGGCGTAAACAACAAGGCAGGTTCGTTTTTTGCCCCCTATGAGTTTTTCTACGCCTGGCGCCGGGTGGCAGGTCTGGCAAAAGATGTGGATGGAATCAACAGTATGTTTACTTTGGTGCAGGGAATGTTTAACCAGAACCGTTTGCGCGATATTATCCGCAACTTTATCTACATTCCTGATAGTTCAAAGAAAAATGAGAAGATAGTTTGCCGCTATCCGCAATATTATGCGGCCAAACGCCTTTACGAAAACATAAAATTAGCACAGCGGCCGGAAGGCGATGGCAAAGGTGGAACTTACTTTGGAGCCACCGGATGTGGAAAAAGCTTCACCATGCTCTACCTCACCCGATTGTTGATGAAAAGCGAATACTTCGAAAGTCCAACTATTATTTTGATCACCGACCGCACGGATCTGGATACCCAACTTTCGGAAACTTTTGTTCAGGCTAAAAAATTTATTGGCGACAATACGGTAATTAGTGTCGAAAGCCGGGCCAATTTGCGGGAGTTGTTACAAGGACGGCAAAGTGGCGGCGTATTCCTGACTACCATTCACAAGTTTACTGAAGATACCGAATTGCTGACCGACCGGAATAATGTGATTTGTATTTCTGACGAAGCCCACCGTAGCCAGATTAATCTGGACCAGAAAGTCAAAGTTGATTTTGAGAATAATACCGTTACCAAAACTTTCGGCTTTGCTTATTATTTACACAAATCTTTACCCAACGCCACATTCGTAGGCTTTACCGGTACTCCGATTGATGCCACTTTAGATGTTTTTGGGAAAGTGGTAGATGCCTACACCATGACCGAATCGGTAAAAGATGAAATCACAGTTCGGATTGTGTATGAAGGCAGAGCAGCCAAAATTGCATTGAAAAATAGTGAGCTCGAAAAAATTGAAAAATACTACCAGGAAGTTGCCGAAGCGGGAGCCAATGAATACCAGATAGAAAAGAGCAAAGAAACAATGGCCAATATGAACGCCATTATTGGCGATCCAGACCGTTTAAAAGCCCTTGCCGAAGATTTCGTTAAGCATTATGAAGACCGAGTTTCAGAAGGCGCTACCATTAAAGGCAAGGCCATGTTTGTTTGCAGTACGCGGGAAATTGCTTACGAATTCTACAGGAATGTAATTGCTTTGCGCCCCCAATGGAATGAGGTTCGTGTTTCTGAAGAAGGAGTCGTTTTATCCGAAAAAGACCAGAAGGAAATCAAACCGATGGAACGGATTAAAATGATCATGACCCGTGGGCAAGATGATGACGAAACATTTTACAAACTATTGGGCACTAAAGAATACCGTAAAGAATTAGACCGACAGTTCAAAAACGAAAAGTCCAACTTCAAAATCGCCATTGTGGTCGATATGTGGCTGACCGGTTTCGATGTTCCAT
>CAYRBM010000270.1:0-5350 GCA_964422425.1 uncultured Odoribacter sp. | reverse complement strand
AATTACAGGAACTAAAGCCATATAAGAATACGCCGCTATGGCAATTGGACCGAGCAAATGGGGAGCCAGTTTAATCGTTGTATAAATAGCAGTTGGACCATCTGCACCACCGATAATCCCAAGCGAAGCAGCTTCTTTTGCTGTAAAACCAAGCAAAATAGCAGTAATAAGTACAATAAAAATTCCTAGCTGGGCAGCAGCACCAAAAAATGCCAGACGAAGATTGCGCAACATCGGACCAAAATCGGTCAAAGCACCAATTCCCATAAAAATAATCGGTGGCAAAAATCCGGTTTTGATCAGCGAATAATACAGAAAATTCATGATACCATGGTCTTTGGCAATTTCCAAAAGGTTTTTAGTGTGATGGCCATCGGCATCCAGGTTGATCAGATCGGCAGAAACTACACCCATCCCGCCTCCAGGCAAATTTGCCAGAACTACGCCAAAAGCAATCGGGACGAGCAGAAGTGGCTCATATTGTTTCCGGATTCCTAAGTATAAAAGGAATGAACCGATAGCAAGCATCAACAGATATCCAGGATTATTAATAATATCCTGAATCGCCGTCATTTTATATAAATTGTCTAAAATTCCCATTTCGTGACGCTTACTTTATTTTAATCAGGATTTCGTCCTCTTCAATCTCAGCACCCGAAGCATAACAAATATCGGCAACAGTTCCTGCTACATCTGAACGAATAGCATTGAACGTTTTCATTGCTTCAATGTAACCTACCAAATCTCCAACTTTTATGCTATCGCCAACTTTCAGAGGAGTTTCTGAACTTTCCTTAGTCAGATAAAACTTACCTTCCAGCGGAGCCAGAATATTTTTAACTGCCCCGTTGGGAGAAACGTGAGCCGGAGCTGGTGCAGCAACTTCTACTTTTTGTGTACGTGAAGCTTCAATTGCGGGAGCTACTGATGCAGATGCTTCGCCATATTCAACAGTAACGCGGAAGCGTTCGCCTTCAACATCAACCATCATGGTCGTTGGTTTAAAGTCAACTGGAGCAACCTCTGCTTTAGCTGCTGGTGCAGTCCCGGCATTGATGCCACCACCTTCGAGTCTCCGTTTAGCCAAATCTTCTTCGAACGCCTTTTTGGCTGCGCCCGATTTGTAGGCTCTGTATTCCTGCGGGTGCATGGCCAATTCGAATAATTCTTCGTCGTCCTGACCAAATTCCCAGCTCTTTTCAATCATTTCCTTGCGGAAAGTATCCAACGCATCGGAGAACAAATCCTGTGGATGTCCGGTATAAAATTCTTTGCCTGCTGCCTGGGCTAATTTTTTGATTTCAGGATGAAGTTCTCCGGGAAGTTTACCACCTTTTCCAACGAGCATGTCCCAAATATTGTCAGCAATCATACTCCAGCGTTCTTCGCCTTTTACAATTTGCATCACGTTCATCAAGGCAAGGTTCTTTACATACTGACTGTAAGGAGTTACCAGCGGCGGATAACCAAGCATAGGCCAAATGTATTCAACCTCGTTGAACAGTTTAATCAGCAAATCGTCCTGAGTAAGCTGCGGTTTGTTGCGTTTTACGAGCCATTTATTTAAGCTGGCGAGGTTATTTTCGAGGTCAGCCATTAACGATCCCATCATACCCCCGGGCAATCCGGGTCCGATCAACATCGAATTCATGTAACGGTTTTTCGGATCGATGTAATAGCCGAGGAAATCGTCGATAAATTCCTGAGTCAGTGAGCGTACTTTCATGTAAGCTTCCATGTTGATGGCTGGTACGTCGAATCCATCATCTTCAAGCATAGCGTGAACAGCCAGCAAATCGATGTGCCCGGTTCCCCAAGAAAGCGGTTCCATAGCCACATCAATATAATCAACACCAGCACGACAAACTTCAAGGATAGAAGCCATAGCAAAACCAGGACCTGAATGCGAATGATATTCCAGCGGAATTTCAGGATGAAGGGCTTTGATGCCACGAACAATCCGACCCAACCATGCCGGACGACCAATACCTGCCATATCTTTCAGGCAAATTTCGTCGGCACCACCTTTAATCAGTTCGTCAGCCAATTGGATAAAACTTTCTGCAGTATGAACTTTCGAATAAGTTAAGCTTAGGGTTGCCTGGGCAATCATTCCTCCTTCTTTGGCATATTTTACCGAATCGAGAATATTGCGCGGGTCGTTTAATCCGCAAAAAGAGCGGGCAATGTCTGTCCCCTGTTTTTTCTTCACTTTAAACATCAGTTTCCTGACATCAGCAGGAACCGGGTTCATACGAATTCCGTTCAAAGCGCGTTCCAGCATATGGGTCTGGATCCCAGCGTCGTTAAATGGTTTAGTCCATTCACGAACCGATTTATTTGGATTTTCACCAAAGAGCAAGTTAATTTGCTCGAATCCACCTCCATTGGTTTCCACACGTGCAAAACATCCCATGTCCACAATATGTGGAGCCACCTTCACCAATTGATCAACACGCGGCACATATTTTCCTGAGGATTGCCACATGTCACGATAAACCAATGAAAATTTAATCTTTCTTCCACTCATAAGTCAAATACTTTTATTCAATGATTTTTTATTAGATGTTAGTTTTATCTGTCAACGGCCAAAAGGTCGAATTGGCTTAAAAACTATAGTTTTTCAATTTTAGTAACACGGCCTGTGCCTTTTGTTACCATACCAATGGCAGAAACAATTGCAGCCATCTTCTTATTGTTTGCTGATTGATTAGAAGTCTCAGTTTTTGAAGCAGATACCTTCTCAACTTCTGGCATAAAACGATTTACAAACCGGATAATCAAGTCACCCAGAATAACAACCAATGCCAGAATAATAAATACAGTCACCATTCCAACTCCCAAAAGTTCGAGAGCTATTCCCATTTCATTCATATCATTTCATCTTTAGGTTTGAACAAAAAAACATTTCCCATTTTAAATATTTTCACTGTAATGTTACCAATTATCAAAGCTCAGTAAAGAATATGCTATTTTAAAAAATCTAACAATTATCAATTAATTAACATTAATGCTTACATTTTTTAACATACAAAAGCCGTGTTCTAATATTTTGAAACACGGCAATAAAAAAGGGGCAGTCAAATGACTGCCCCTTTTTTATTGCTTATCGGAGTTATTTACGCTACCGGAACTGGCCCTCCAAAAGACATAGGCGGTAATAACGGATCATGCCCGCGCACATTCTTGATTGTACCATTTGCGCTTTCATACTTCTGAATATTATCCTGAAGTGCAAGCAACAATCGCTTGGCATGTTCCGGAGTCAAAATTATCCTTGACTTCACGTTTGCTTTCGGAATACCTGGCATTACTCGAACAAAATCAAGCACAAATTCAGAACTTGAATGTGTAATAATTGCCAGATTAGAATAAATTCCCTGAGCAACTTCTTCAGTCAATTCAATCTGCAACTGATTGTTGTTTTTTAAATCTTCCATTAGTCTCTGGAGTATTTATCGGTTTCCTTCATCTCAACCATGCGGTCATATTCATCACGTGACCCAACTACAAGGTTTTTATATTCTTTCAAACCTGTACCAGCTGGAATCAAATGACCACAGATTACGTTTTCCTTCAAACCGTCGAGATAATCCACTTTACCCTGAATAGCGGCTTCATTCAAAACCTTTGTGGTTTCCTGGAATGAGGCTGCTGACAACCAACTACGTGTTTGAAGTGCAGCACGGGTAATCCCTTGCAAAATCTGACTCGATGTCGCTGGAATTGCATCACGACCTTCAACCAGTTTTTTGTCACGACGGCGGAGGTTCGAGTTTTCATCTCTCAAACGACGCGAAGTGATAATCATACCAGGTTTCAGACTGTCTGAATCACCGGCATCAATCACAACTTTCTTGTTGTAAATCCAGTCGTTTTCGTGAAGGAATTCATGTTTATCAACAATCTGTTTTTCAAGGAAACGGGTATCTCCCGGGTCGTCAATTTCGACTTTACGCATCATCTGGCGAATGATCACCTCGTAATGTTTATCGTTAATCTTCACACCCTGCATCCGGTAAACGTCCTGAACTTCATTCAGAATATATTCCTGAACAGCAGTTGGGCCTTTAATCGCCAGAATGTCAGATGGCGTAATGGCTCCGTCGGAAAGCGGGGTTCCTGCACGGATATAGTCGTTTTCCTGAACCAGAATCTGACGTGAAAGTGGCACCAAATAACGTTTAACTTCACCAGTTTTAGAGGTCACAACAATTTCGCGGTTACCACGTTTGATTTTACCCAGTGATATTTCACCATCAATTTCGGAAACAATAGCCGGATTAGATGGATTACGAGCCTCGAAAAGCTCAGTCACACGAGGCAAACCTCCGGTGATGTCACCAGCTTTACCTGCCGCACGCGGAATTTTAACCAATACTGCACCAGCTTCTACTAAATCACCTTCTTCAACAGCCATGTGGCCACCTACCGGTAAGTTATAGGTGCGAATAATATCACCGTTTTCATCCAAAATCCGCAACGATGGATTCTTGGTTTTATCGCGGGTTTCAATGATTACTTTTTCTTTGTAACCGGTCTGCTCATCTGATTCTTCACGGTAAGTAATACCATCAATTACCTGCTCAAATGAAATTTTTCCTTTGAACTCAGTGATGATAACACCGTTGTATGGATCCCATTCACAAATTTTCATTCCCTTCTTTACTTCCTGTCCATTTTCAATGTACAGTTTCGAACCATAAGGAATATTGTGTGTGGAAAGTTGAATTCGTGTATTCTTGTCTATAATTCTTAATTCAGCAAGACGACTAACTACGATGTATGTTTTTACACCCGATTCATCAAAATGCTCAACAACGCGCAACTCATCAATTTCAGCGATACCATCGTATTTCGATTCAATGGTTGACTGAGTTGAGATGTTACCCGCAATACCCCCTACGTGGAATGTACGGAGTGTCAGCTGTGTACCAGGCTCACCAATGGATTGGGCAGCAATAACACCAACCGCCTCACCACGCTGTACCATTGTACTTCCAGCCAAATTCAAACCATAACATTTAGCGCAAACACCCACTTTCGATTCGCAGGTTAATACCGAGCGAATTTCAACGGTCTCAATCGGTGATTCTTCAATTTTAGTAGCAATGTCATCGGTAATAATCTCACCAGAACCAATAATCAGCTCACCAGTAAGCGGGTTGAAAATATCGTGAACAGTTGTGCGACCAATGATGCGCTCGTAAAGAGAAGCAACAACTTCCTCGTTATTTTTGATTGCAGCTGCAACCAAACCACGCAAAGTTCCGCAATCTTCTTCCTGAATAATTACATCCTGGGCCACGTCAACCAAACGACGGGTCAAGTAACCAGCATCAGCTGTTTT
>CAYRBM010000269.1:0-5460 GCA_964422425.1 uncultured Odoribacter sp. | reverse complement strand
CTGTGGACCCCGAGATTACAAATCACGTGCTCTGGCCAACTGAGCTAATTCGGCATAAAAAGTGGGTAAGCTACCTGCATCGCACCGCTCAACCATTTACCCTTGCTGCCTTCCGACCCTGGGGGAATTCAACAGGAGCTAGTCGTACAGGACTTACCCGGCGCAAAAGTAGAAAAATTTGATTTCCCTCCAAGCGAATTTAGCAGACCTCCGGCAATTTTTTTTAACCTTAAAAACTAATCGGCTAGCGCTCAATCAGGTATTCTGAAAAAAGAGGATAAAAAAACAGCCGGATTTTTCATCCGGCTGTTTAATGCTATAGAGGCAATATTGATAATGCACTAGTTTATTCAATCTTTAGTCGATGGAAAAGTACTGAATCAAAAACAAATTCAACCTTTCTTCGACAGGAGGCGTACCTACAAATTTTCGAAATCTATCTTGGTGAAATCTTTCCCATATTCCACCTCTTCAAGAACCTTTTCTTCCGATTCGTGATACTCTTCATAATCGGTGCGGTCAAAGTTTTCCTGAATCTGATTCTGGTCGATGAAAGTGATTACTTCCTGAAGACCTTCGATGAATTTTTCAAAATCTTCTTTGTAAAGGAAAATTTTATGCTTCTCAAAATGAAAATTGCCATCCTGCTCAAATCGCTTTTTGCTTTCAGTGATGGTCAAATAGAATTCATCTCTTCTTGTTGATTTTACATCGAAAAAGTAGGTTCTCTTGCCTGCCCTAACAGCCTTTGAATAGATCTCTTCCCTAAATCTGCTGTCGTTTTCCGATCTTTCTTCGTTTTTTTCAAAGTCTTCCATCTTGCTCTTTTTAAGTTTATTCCGTTCTGCTATTTCAAAAGTAAAAAAAATATCTGAATGAAATTAAAAAATGTTAACAAACACCATAACATAAAACTTCCTTAAGAGAACCCAAAACTTTAGACCGATAAAAAATCAGGTTACTTTCAAACTATTTGGCCGAATAATATTTCATTGCTTCGGGCAAGAACTGCTTAATGGCTTCGATACGATTGGCTTCAACCGGGTGAGTACTCAGGAATTCAGGTGTTTTTGCCGATGAGTTGGCTGCCATTCTTTCCCAGAAACCAATGGCTTCTTTAGGATCGTATCCGGCCATTGCCATAAAAATGAGGCCAAGCTTGTCTCCCTCATACTCGTGCTGACGGGAATAGGGTAACATGACCCCCAGCTGAGCCCCCAAACCATAAGCCGACTGGAAAATAGCCTGCGTTTGCTCGGGCTTTGTTTTGATTGCTTCCGACAAGGCTATTCCGCCAAACTGAACCAGCATTTGCTGACTCATGCGCTCGTTACCATGACGGGCCACTGCGTGCCCAATTTCATGCCCCATAACCACGGCAACTCCAGCATCGTTTTTAGCCAACGGCATGATTCCGGTATAAAAAACCACCTTTCCACCGGGCATGCACCAGGCATTCGGCACATCGTTTTGTACGAGATTAAATTCCCATTTAAAGTCGGCAATCCGATCCTGAAAGCCATTTTGACTCAAATATTTTTCAACAGCTACCGACATGCGGCCCCCTACCCTTTTTACCATGTCCGACTGCTCCTTGTTGGTCGAAAGTTTATTTTCGGTGAGGAACTGGCTGTAACTCGTTAAACTCATCGATACCATTTCCGACTCGGGGAAAAGGCTCACCTGCTTGCGTCCGATCAACGGAACTGTGCTGCACGACTGAATCAGCAGCGCTGACGACAATACCCCGGCCATCATCAAATTACGTTTTAAACTGCGTTTCATCATCATATCTTTTGCGTTTTTGTTTTGAATTTTAAAATTAAACAAATGACTTTTAAAAAGGTGCTCAATGGGTCCTCTTTTTAACTTCCTGACTGAAAATTGTCCGGTTTGACACTTCCTGTTGAAGAAATGTCGATTTCATCGTTGAGCAATCCATATAGGGAGTAAACCATGCGATCGATTTCGCGATCGGTGGTTTCGATGACGGCTTTCAGTTCGAGGGCTTTTTTCTGCTCCTGAACGAAATATTCTTCCCATTCGGCTTCGTCCGAAAGGCTGAGTTTGATTTTCTTTTTGCGCAACCCGGCAACGAATTCGGCATACGAAAGATCCGACAACGGGGCATGCCCCCTTGTTTCCGCTTCCGCTACTATCGCGAACCTGCGCTGCACGCTGCGCTGGAATTTCGCGTCGAGCCTTTGCAGGTCGCCGGTGGCCCGGGTGCGGGTGGTGGCCAGTTGTGCAAGTTGGGCTGTTTGCTCGTTGCTGGCTTGCGGAACCGGGAAATGCTCGAAATATACTTTGCGTATTTCGCGCGTGCCGCCCTGTAACTCCGGACAATTGTACCAAATCCACAGCTTGGCCAGCGACGAGTTGAAAACGGCTGTGAGGAACATCAGTGAAACCGAATCGTCGAGGGCTGTGAGAATAAAACTCTTGTCGTTGCTGAGTAATCCGCTTTCGTCATACATAAACGGGAACACCGAAGTCATGTTCGGATAGATAATTTTGGGTTTGGCAAATTCAGCGTGATAAGCAATGCTGTCTTGTGTTTCAAACCATTTTCCTGATGTTTTTTTGCGCGCCCCACTTTCGCCGGTTTGTTTCAAGCGGTCGTGGCCAAATGAAAGTAAATGGGCTTTTATCGCCGGATAATCTTCAATATCCAGTTTCAGCGAAGGGAAAGTTCCAATCAAATATTCGAAACCAGTTATTTCGTAGGCGGAAATGTCTCTTCCGCGAACCATTGGTTTAATCAATTCAGCGCTTCGGGCATCGGCAGCAACCAGCTTTTGGCGCGTTTCTTCGTCAATATAAAAAGCATCATTATAACCAGTCAATATTCCTCGGTAAATCGACACCGGCAAATCTTTCAGTTCAATGCCTGTCAATTTCATCTGTTCCAGTTTACGGGCATCGTGCAGTGGCTGAATGCTCCATTCTGCTTCGCCAAATTTGTAGGTTTTGTCGGGGTAACTGTTGCTTTTTACTTCGCTCAAAAAATCGCCGTGGTAGGTTTTTCGGTTCAGCGAAAGCACTTTTACCTCGTCGACAGGCGCTGTTTTTTGGGTCACAAAAATGCCAACGTAGGTGGTTGCTTCCTGGAAGAATTGGATGTCGCCAAAATTCAGGATTTGTTGCAATCCGGTTTTCGATAAGAATTTGCGCAGTGGTTTTCCGTACTCCACCAGCATCCATTTGTTGGGCATAATGAATGATTGAATGCCTCCGGGTTTTAGTAACTGGTAGCCGCGCTCGGTGAAAATACAGTAGAGGTCGGCCCCTTTGTGGAACGATTCGTAACCACATGCCGACAGTTTTTCGCTCATTTCGCCCATCGTTTGCAGTTGCACATACGGCGGATTACCGATCACCACATCGAAACCGCCTTTATATTCGGCCCGGAAAGCGTATTCGACCGGAACGGGAGCAATAACGAGGGAGCATGCTCCCTCGTTATCCGGAAGGCCGTGCTTCGCGCGGTTGTTGCGTATATAGGCGATTGTATTGCGGAGTTGTTCGTCGGAAGTGACGAGTTTGCGGCCAAACTTTTGTGTCCACAGGTGCGCCTGTGTCGTTCCGCGACTTCCGTACCCGCCGAAATCGCCGTCGTCGTTCACCCACTCCATCTCCGACTCTCCTATACTATAGTCCGACGCAGGAGCAGGCTCCTGCGCTGACGATGGGGCATGCCCCATCGTATCTGCCGAGGGTGCATGCACCCTCGTTCGGCCCATCGCGATGTTCGCAGCACGGGCCGACATCGACTTCAGCTTTCCGACGATGGCCGGCAGTTCTTCCTCTTCGCATACCAGCAGCAGGTGCATGTGGTCGCCACAAATGTTATAGGCCAGCACATTCAGTTCATCCTTTGCTACAATTTCAGCAATCGTTTGGGTCACTATCTTTTCTTCTTCGGGAGTGAGCCAAATTGGTTCGCCCGTCTTCACATAATTGTCGAACATGCGTTGCGAGTAGCGCGAATTGTGCGTTGCAGTTGTAATATGCCAGGCTTTCTTTTCTTTCAGCCTGAAAACGTTGGGAAATTCTTGTTGCCAGTTAAACGCCTTTTCGCCCGCCACGGCAGAGTCGTCAATCAGCGAGTTTCCGCATTTAATGTTGTTGTTCAGGGTGGTTAGTTTACGTCCGCGTTGGGCGGTACGCAGCCATAGCGAGAGTTTGGCAATTTCAACACTCTCTTCGTTAATATCGACCCCGTAAATGTTTTGCTCCAAAATGTGGTTGCTAATATCCTGAAAAACGATGCTGGCCCCAAACAACTGGGCATGCAGCTCGTCGATGTAAGTATGTTCTTCAATCAGGAATTCGAGCGCCTGGTTCAAAAAAGCACCGCTTCCGCAAGCCGGATCGCAAATGGTAAGACCAAGCAGCCAGTTGCGGTATGCCTGTAAATTATCGGCCAGCTTCTTTATCGTTTCTTTCTTTCGGTTACGGCGTCCTTTGGCATACTCTTCGTCCACAATTTCGAGTTCGGCTTTCTTTTCTTCGCAAAGTTTCCCCAGGGTGTTTTCAACAATGTATTTGGTAATGTACTTGGGCGTGTAAAAAACGCCGTCTTTCTTACGTTTGGTTTTGCTTTTGTCGAGTTCCTGTCCATGGAGTTCGGCGGTAATGTTTTCAATTTCGGTGAGGCTGTTTTCGAAAATATGTCCCAGAATATTCACGTCAACCTCAGTCTCGAAATCGTATTTAGTCAGTTTCGACACGTGCACGAAAAGCACCTCATCGTCAATCACCACATGATCGAGTACTTCGTCGGGCAAAAACAAGCCGCCATTGTAGGCAAAAATATCGCCTTCCGGAGTTTTACCTTTTCGCCCGGTGTTGATGTAGCCGAAATACTGGTTGAAAATTTTATACAGGGGCTTGTAGGCATCTTCGTCCTTCAGCACTTCCCAACGTTTCAGTATTTGCCCGATGGAGTTGGGCGGCAACAAGCCGCTATCTTCGGCAAACAGTATAAACAGGTAACGGTCGAGCAGTTTCTGGGTTTTCTTAAACAACAGTAAACGGTCGGATTCGGGGCTGTTCTTCACCATGTTTTGCCACAACTCGGTGCGAAAAGCCGAATAATCTTTATACAACTGTTTGGTTACCTTTTCTTCTTCGAGAAGGCTGTCTTCCTTCACTTTAAGCGGCACACCGTTCAGCAGGTTTTCGGCAGCCAGGCAAAGCCACAGCAGGTTAAACCCGGCTTCGGTCAGCGTAAACAAATTAAATTCGAGGTAATCGACCGAATGATGAATGAAAAAACGAAGTTTCTCAAAGTTTGAAGTAATTACATAAACACAACCCGGATGGTTGTTTTTGTAATTAAACGCCTGAACGTTGATTTTATCGAGGTCTTTGGTGTCAGTACCTTTCAACTCAATAACAGCTATAACTTTTTGCAAGGGGGCATGCCCCCTTGCAAAGATAGCACCGTCGGCTTTC
>CAYRBM010000268.1:0-5621 GCA_964422425.1 uncultured Odoribacter sp. | reverse complement strand
CTGACAGGATTGGGGCCGCGCTAAACAAACAACCTAATACCAGCATGCCTGCTTTACAAAAATTCCAAAATCCTGAAACTGATTTGGTGCTCATTTCCTTCATAGTCATTCTATTTAGAGAGTATTTATTTACCATAGTACAACTTCATCGGATTGATTACACAGCAATTAAACCTCTTTCTTCAATTATTTTTGTCAGGTTTTATTTTACGTGAATAACTTTCATTGATCTCCAGCGGTTTGTAGTTATGATGTGGTTAGGTTTTTGCACCTTCCATATTGGTTGTTTTTTTTATGTTTTGTCGAAAACTGTTCAGTCTTTCAGGAAAACAGTTTTTCCGGTTTTGGCCGATTCGCGTGCAGCATCCAGAATTTTTACTACCTGAATATTGTTTTCAAGCGAATAAAAACTGTATGGCGATATGGAAATTTTGCCCCTTATAACATCGGAGAAATAGGCAAACGGGTCTTCGTAAACGGCCACGTCGGATGAGGTGATGTGCTCTGTTTTTTCGGTGGCCATTTCTTTTCCACGGATACGCATGTCGTGGTTGTCAATAGTAATGATGCTGCCCCGGTCGCCGTAAATTTCCATGTCCTTCCGGCTAAAAGGCCAGTTCCACGATGCCTGAATGATGCATTGCGATTGCGGATAGGTCACAATAATGGTGGCATCGTCGTCAACTTTAGGGTAAACTTTAGGTTTAAACTGACGAGTTAAGGCGGTAACCGAAACCGGTTTTTCACCTTTGGTTAAGGCAGTCATCAGGTTGGCACCGTAGCAGCCAAAATCGACAATGGCGCCACCTCCGTTCAGTACGGGGTCGGTGAGCCAATCGAGAAATACCTTGTCGCAGCCAATTTCTTTGGGTCCCTCATGGCCGTCGTGAATCACAACTTTTCGCATTGTACCGACAAAATCTTCTTCGTTTACCATTTTAAATGATTTCGCGGTGGTCGGATACCACGACGTTTCGTAATCGGTAAGCAGGTAAATGTTATTCATTTGAGCCAGATCGGCCATTCGCTGAGCGTGTTTCATGTTTACGGCCAGCGGTTTTTCTACCATCACATGGATGCCTCGCGGGGCGCAGGCTTCAACTACAGCAAGGTGATCGAAAATGGAACCGAATGCAACTACTGCTTCGGGTTTTACTTCGTCGAGCATCTTCGCCAAATCAGAATAGATGAGGCTGGCAGGATATTTATACCTTTTTGATAACTTTTGTGCCAGCTCCTGATTGGTCTCAAAAACCCCAACAAGGTGAAAATCTCCTTTATCAGGTCGTCCAAGTATAAAAGAAATGTGTCCGTGGGTCATTCCGGCAACTGCCAAGCGAATGGGCTTTTGTGCCGATGCTGCCTGAAATAAAAGCAAGGCAGCTAAAAGTAAAAAGAACATCCTGAAATTGGTTTTCGTTTTCATGATTTTATGAGTTGGTTTAGTTAGCAAGAAAAAATACCGGATTTCTATTTTTTATTTTGAGTCACTCCTCCTATGCAATGCTGGCTTTACCCCTTTTTAAACGAAGAGAAGGATAAAGCCGCCTTAAGCAAGCTTGGGATGTTTGAGTTATTAAATGTGACATTATATTACTTCACTTACCCCGGGTTGGTTTTTTGCCAGGTCTATTGAAACACTCAAAGTTATTAAAAAACACATCGATCGTAATTGTTGTCGTTCTGCACAGTCCCTCATATCCATTTAGTCTTTTTAGCAGGCAGGAGAATCTTCTACGTTTTGGTCGCTTCATTTGTCAAAAAACTACTAAGAAGATCATCAGACAATTCACGTAAACACTGATTATAAAATAGCTTATTTAAATTTGTGAAAAACAAAAAAGACCTCAAAATCAACGTTTTGCGGTCTTTTGATGGGTTTTGTTACCCGTTTTCGTCGGGGTGGCCGGATGATTTTTTATATCCGCAACCATCAACATACCAGCAAGTTATGTGTGAGATTCCTGAAAGGTCACCTAATGGTTCACAAATGGCAGAACACAGAGTTAAAACTCAGATAATGATGCAATTATAATCATTTTTTACGATGACAGGTTCTAATCGTGGCCGGATTGTATTATTAAGCCGCAAATATCAATGAATCAATAGTTTATGTCTGATGTTTTTATCAAGGTCACCTAATGGTTCACAAATGGAAGAACGACGAGCTAACGCTCACATATTGATGCAATTATAATCAAATTTTAGGATTTTAAGTTCAAATCGTGAAAATTTTTTGGGTTCGAATCTTGTCTGTTTGTGGATTGGTAACTGAAACCTCGGTAGGTAGCCATTTAGTTTATGCATTTTAATTCCAGTGTGGTGCAATTGATAGTTGTTGGTCTTTTTTTAATTCCTTCAAGTGTATTGATGTTTCAATTCCAGAAAACCTAGCGCCCCTCGACTGCTTCGCGCTCCAGGAACGTTCGGTTTTATGACATAGGGCCTTGATAGAATCCGGTGTTAATATATCTGTCGGTCAACGACACTCCAGGTATAAAAGGATGTATTGGAGCGTCTTACAGTAAATGAAAATGCTAAAGTTACTCAAAATCAGATAGTAGTGAAGGTTCTTAGGGCAAAAACGATTTGGTTTTAGCCCTAAGAAATATACGGATGCGCTACTCCGCTGTCAATAAAACCGTTCCGTATGAAAAGCGTCCACTTTCCGGTACCAAAAGCAAAATTTTGTCATTTACTTTCAGTCGGCCTGATTTGTCCAAATCATCAAGAGCGGCAAAAATGGACGCAGAAGCGATGTTGCCAATTTCCGTAAGATTGGTAAACCACTTTTGTGTTCCAAGGTCGATATTTCGCGCATCTATTTCTTCTGCCAATTTGCCATGGAAGAACATCGATGAAACGTGCGGAATAACGTAATTGATTTCTGCCGGATTTATTCGGTGTTTTTCCAAACAATGCTCGATGTGATCCACCCAGTATCGGATAATATTAGGCTTTAACAAACGAATATCCTGTTTGACAGTCATTACAGAACGGTTAACCAGCTCCTGGCTTTCGAATTCTTTCCAACTGGTAAGTTCCCCATCTTCCCGAAGTTCTGCACCCATAAACATGCAGGTTGGTAGCTCATTGGCGTAAGAGGTCATCTCAATCCATTCAATTTTAAATGACAATCCCTTCTCGCTCTTTCTGTCAGACAGCAATACTGCACTGGCCCCATCACTGAGCATGAACCGGAGGAAATCCTTCTCAAAGGCCATGTAAGGATCTTCACCCACCTTGGCACAAAGCTCATATTCTTCTTCATAGTTCTTTGCCCGTAATGTTGGCGAAGCCAATTCAGAGGTTGAACAGATCGCTTTTGACGACATTCCGGCAAGAACAGCCAGGTAACTTATTTTTAAAGCTTGCAGGCAGGTGAGGCACACCCCGGAGGTGGAATACAATTCCATCGGCCTGTTTTTCATCAGGCCGTGTACCATCGATGCATGGGAGGGCAACAACTGATCCGGATTACCGGTAGCGCACGCCATCACATCAATATCCCCGGGGATGATTTCGTCCGGGAAGAGTTTCTTGATCGAAAGAAATGCCAGTTCCGCGTTTGTGTGGGTGATTTTTTGATCTTCATCCAGTGCATAATACCGGCATTTAATTCCATTTTGCTTTAAAACGATGCGTTTTACCCGGGACGGTTTCGAGTTGATTAACCCAAGATATTGTTCCATATCTTCGTTGTCAACCGGCAAATTTGGTAAGAATTTACTTACAGAGGTGATGTAAACATTTGTCTTCATAACAATAAATTATAATGGTTGGTATGTAAAAATAAACAATTTTTACATACATTGTTATGAAAATGTCAACTTTTTAGCTTGATCTGGGTATAAATATTTTGATAAATGGCAAGTAGTTCTTCTGTGTTAAGCCCGTAGGATAAGCATCTGTCAAAGGCGAGTCCTAAAAAACAACTCCGGAAAAGAGTCGCATACTGCCTGGTATTTACCTCTTTTATTTCTTTGGATTGTATGGCCCGGCTGATCACTCTTTCCCAAAGGTTTACTTCTTCAACCGAATTTTGGGTCATTATTTCAGCAAAGTTCGGATAGATGCGTGAAGCCTGCATGTATAAAGAGAAATATCCCTTGTAGATGTTGACCACAGACAACGACAGCATTTTCGACATTGTTGTGTTTATTCTATTAATATACAGGTGGATAAACTGCTCAAGCGAGACATCCTCATCAAAATTAAATTTCTTTGAAGGATTCTGTGTTTTGATCATGTAGGTGTCAATTACTTCATTAAATATTTCCTCTTTGTGCTTGAAAAAGTAGAAGATAGCTCCTCTTGTTTTTCCGATAGCCTGTTCCAAATCGGTGACACTAACTTTTTCGTAATTATGAGTCAAAAATAATTTAAAGGCTTCTTCAATGATTCGTTCTTTTGTAGTCATAACAGCGTAGGTATATTGACTGCAAAGCTAAGTAAAAACAATGATTTATAGGTCAAATCGGGCTGAATTTGTTGAAGAAAATGTGTATCGGCAGATTGAGTTTTTACGACTTACCTCCGGGGCACTTATCTCCAAAGCACCTGTCAGATATTTTACAATTTTTTTTATAAATATTTTTTTTATAAATTTACATACCAAACGTACGGTATTTATAGAGCCTTGTAAATTACTTGCTTTTGCTAAGTGACCAGCCTTTGGCATGCCCTTTAGAATCATATTTGATTTCGAACAACAGTTGAACAGACACTCAGGAAAGATCCTAAACATAGGGGTGATAAGAGAACACTGGAAGTATTTGGATTTAAAGATTTTCTGCTATGCCTGACAAAAGGAAAGATGAAGGGTACAAAACCCGGTTTTCCCAAGCTGAAAAGAGCCCTGCCGGTGAAAAGAAATGGCATGTTTTTTACCTGCGTCCGCGCGCAGAAAACCGGGTTCACAGGATTCTCATGAATCTCAATTACGAGGTATTCTGGCCGGTGATCCATTCCATAAGGGTATGGAAAAACCGGCAGAAGAAAAAGATCAGACTTCCTCTTTTCCCAAACTACCTGTTCGTTTACACGCATGCCCACGAGCTGTACGCGATTAAGCGTCTTCCCCATGTAGTCGGCTACGTTGCGTGTGGAGGTAAACCATCAACGATATCCGATAGTGAAATTCAAGGGATACGGCGAATGCTAGGCCTGGGGCGCGAAATCACCGTTGAAACAAAATTTTCTAAAGGAGAACGCGTACAGATTGTGTCCGGGCCTTTAAAAGGATACGAAGGGGTGTTGATTGAGCAATATAGCAAAACCAGGTTTGGTATCCATTTAAAGGCGATCAACCATGCGGTATTCATTGATATCGACCAGTTGGAACTTAAAAAGCTTTAATCTGTGAATGAAAGTAACAAACCGTTGGTTTGAAAGCCTGTATGTAAGCACTCTGGCTACTTCTTTTTATACAGGGATACGAACTCCAATATTGACTCACTCTTGATTTTGAATTTAAATTACATAACTATGGAAAAATACGGTTTATATGATGTTGTTTTTAAATTAAAGCCTATGCCCAAAAGGCTTACAGACAGGCAATATGTTGATGAGCTTATTGCAGCCATTGATCAGCGACTGACCGTAACGGATCACCGGCACAG